>NZ_CP102845.1:4760000-5060000 GCF_013307435.2 Microvirga terrae | reverse complement strand
CAGAACATGCTGCTCGACATGTAGCACAGGCGCTGCGAGATCTTCAGCCCGCGCTTGAAAGGCGGGAACTTGTAACGCAGGATCTGCATCATGCCCTGTGCCCAGCGCGACCGTTGGCCGATGAAGCTGGCGAAACTGTCGGGCTGCAGACCCGCAATCAGCGGCTTGTCCACATAGACGCTCGTCCAGCCGCGGGAATGGAGCTCCAGGGCCGTCTCGCAATCCTCGGTGATGCTCACGCCGCTGAAGCCGTTGGTCTCCTGGAGAGCCTCGCGCCGAAGCACGGCGGCCGAGCCGCAGAAGAAGGCCGCATCCCACTTGTCGAGGCCGCGCTGGATCACCCCGTAGAACATCTCGTTCTCGGACGGCATCGTCTGGAAGGTGCCCAGGTTGCGCTCGAGCGGATCGGGATTGATGAAGAAGTGCGGGGTCTGAACCAGAAACAGGTTCTTGTCCGTGGTAAAATATCCGACCGTTTCCGTCAGGAAGCTGCGCGCGGGGGCATGATCGGCATCGAACACGGCCACCAGATCGCCGGTCGAGTGCTCCAGGCCATTATTGAGATTTCCGGCCTTGGCATGCAGGTTGCGTGCCCGCGTCAGGTATTTCACGTCCATGACGGCACAAAGAGCCTGCAATTCGGCCCGCCGCTCGCGAGCCTGCTGGGCCGCGGCGGCATTGCTCGAATTGCACTTTTCGTCCGTGCCGCCGTCATCCAGAAGCCAGACCGTAACCTTGTCCGAAGGGTACGTCATGGCTTTCGCGGCCGCCAGGGTCGTGGACAGGAGATCGGCGCCTTCATTGTAGCTCGGGACGAAGACGTCGACGGTCGGCAGGTTCTCCGGGTCGATCTGCGGCGCCTTGCGCGATTTAAGGGGGCTCGACACCACGAAAAGGCTCAGGAACAGCATCATGACGCTGTACATCTCGGCGAGATACAGCAGGAAGCCCGGGATGAAGCTCGCGACTTCCGTGATCGGCGGGATCGTGCTGGTGGTGCGCCAGAAAACGTAGCGCAGGACGATCGCCGTACCGAGAGCCAGTGCGATCAGGCGCCAGATGCCTTGGGCGCGGAAGAACTTGAGGATGATCATGCAAGCCACGACGGTGAGGCCCGCAACGAGATGTGCCTGGAGGCTGATGGGGAGAGCTACGATCGAGACGATCAATACCGCCGCCACAGCCCACAAGGCCACGATAAGACCTGCCCGCATCGTCTAGATTCTCAGCTAAGATGTTCGCGTGGGAGATTGCACGCTTAAGCCAAGACTAAAGTCGGGTCTATTAATATATCGCCAGTGTTCCTTAGGCCTAATGTCACAGCGGTAAATATAGTGTTATCCCACGAAATAACGTTATATGCATGCTCGTGTCACTGGGCGGGCGGTGGCGGGACGACCGGGAACCCGGCCGGCGGCGCCGCTTCCAAGGGAGCGGGGATTGGCGTGGCAGGCGCGACCGTATCCTTGTCGATAGCCCGCCTTGGCACGCCTGCAGGAGCGGACCGGCGGTTCTCTCCAGATTCGATCCGCCGGCGGACAACCGTCGTGCTTCCTCCGCCATCACTGAGGCTTAGGGGGTACATGGGCGCATCCCGTCCCCCGAAACTTGCCGGTGGCGAGGGCGGAGTTCCATATGGATTCCACGATTCCTGGCGGTAATAGGCTGCGATCGAGTAGCCGTAGAAGACCCGCAGTAGTTGATCGATGCTGGCATCTGCATCGCAGAGACGCAACCGGACCGAGACAGCACCACCTGGCACGAAGATCGCCGGTTCGCCGGGCTCAATCCGCTGCCAAGCATAAAGACACAGGTCGCCGGTGGCGGAATGTCCCGTGGCGAAGCCGAAGGGCCCAAACCTGTTCTGAACGTAGACCAGCGAGGTTTCCATCTCGACACCCGGGATCCGCTCTTCCATCTCTCTCTGAATGCGATCCGGCGTTAGGGTAGCGAGGGACAGGGTATCGGGAATTTCCATGCTACCGGAGGTATTGTTCAGCAGGCTGACATAGAAGGCGTTCTGCCCCGTCGTCCGTGAGGCTGTCGAGAGGGCGATCTCCTGCGAGAGACCATTCTGATATTGCTGCTGCAAGACAGCAACGACAGAAGGACCGCCAGGTGGCGGAACGACGACTGCGCGGGTTGCCGGAACCTCTGCCATGAGGCTTGCAAATCCCAGATCCGACCGGCCCGCGCAAGCGGCAACCATCATCAGAGCGGCACCAGCTGCAAGGAAATCTCTGAGCTTACGAAGCTTGACTGCGTTTCGACCGATGGAACCCGACCGTGATGCGGATCGCGAAACACTCAGATTCGTCTGATGCGAAGGGATCGAGGCGGTCATGAAGAACTTTGATAACTCTGGTGCCGGCCGCCCACAGGGACAGGTCGTTGCGGATCAGCTCATCCCACTGGATGGTTAATCAGCTATGACCATTCATGGTTAACGAACCGTAAGCATTATGGTCGAGCGGACTATAATCCGGCCGTCGATGACGACTGTCTTGAACCCACGCCTTGGAAGGCTTACAAGCTGCACGCCTCCGGTTCTCACGGCCCGAGGCGCTCTCGGGTCCCCTTTGCCCGCATTGCCTGACCCGTTCCTGCCGTGGGCGGGCCGTTTTCTCTATCCCGGCTCTCCGGTCGGGGCCTAGGAAAGCCGTTTTCCATGAAATCCGCCTTTTTGCGCAATGCGCTCGTCCTCGGCATGCTCTCGGCCGTCGGGCCCTTCGCCATCGACATGTACCTGCCGTCCTTTCCGGCCATCGCCCGAGAATTCCAGGTTGACGTCAGTGCCGTGCAGATGAGCCTGATGAGCTTCTTCCTGGCGGTCGCAGTCTGTCAGATCGCCTATGGGCCGCTCTCCGACCGGTTCGGCCGCAAGTCGCCGCTCTATTTCGGACTGTGGCTCTTCGTCCTGGCAGGTATCGGGTGCAGTTTCGCGCCGAATGTCGAGACGCTCATCGCGTTCCGATTCCTCCAGGGCGTCGGCTCCTGCGCCGCCATGGTGATCCCACGGGCGATCATTCGTGATCTGCATACCGGGCACGAGGCAGCCCGCCTGATGGCAACGACCATGCTCGTCTTCAGCGTCTCGCCCATTCTGGCGCCCCTCGCCGGCAGCACTCTGACGGCATTCTTCAGCTGGCGGGCCATCTTCTGGGCCATTGCGACCATCGGCCTCGCGGGTCTCGCCGTCGTCGTTTTCCTTCTGCCTGAAACTCACCGGTCGAATGCTGGGGGGAATGGCATCGCGCAGGCCTTCGCCACCTATAGAAGTCTTCTTAAGGACCGCCGTTTTCTGGGACTTGCCTTCATCGGCGGCTTCAGCCAAGCGAGCTTTTTTGCTTATCTTGCCGGATCATCGGTGATCTTCATCGAGCATTTCGGTCTGACGCCCTCGGCGTACAGCCTGGTCTTCGCCTCGAATGCCATCGCGTTCATCGGCAGTGCGCAATTCAACAGCTTCTTCATGCGGCGTTTCGGAGCCGAGCGGGTCGTGAGAACCGCCATCTCGGCCTTTGCTGCCTTGGTGATCCTGCTGTTCGTGCTCACGGTCCTCGGTGTCGACAACGCCTATATTCTATGGGGGCTGCTCTTCGTCTCCTTCGGCTGTCTCGGCTATGTCATTCCCTCGACCGCCGTGCTGGCGCTTGAGGAGCATGGCCCCGTAGCCGGCACCGCTTCGGCGCTCATGGGTACCCTGCAGCTCAGCACGGGTGCCGTGATCATCGTGCTGGTCAGCACCTTCTACAACGGCACGCCTCTCTCGATGGTCAGTGCCATCGTGGTCTGCGGAATAGTGGCTTTCACCTTGAGCTTCCGCACCATGAAGCCGAAGCGGGTCTATCCCTGACGGATCCTCTCCAGGATCCAGTCGCGGAAGGAGCGCAGGAGCGGCGTCTCTGCCTTATGCTCCGGATAGACGAGATAATACGCGCCGCCGCTGGCGAGAGTATGAGGAAACAGGATCTCGAGGCGTCCTGAGGCGAGTTCGTCCGCGATCAGGAAATGCGGAATGAGGGCAGCGCCCAAGCCCGCCGCCGCGGCCTGGGCCACCATGGCGAATTGCTCGAAGCGGGGGCCGCGCAGAGGATTACCGACCTTAGTGTCAACGCTGGCGAACCACTCCGCCCATGCGGTCGGGCGGGTGCTTTGCTGGAGCAAGGTGGCACGGGTGAGATCCTGAGGCGACAGCAGGCTTTCCCGCTGTCGGTAGGCCGGACTGCAGACGGGCACGACCTCCTCGGTCCTGAGAAGTTCGCAGACCGCGCCAGGCCAGTGCGGTTCGCCGAAGTGGATTGCCGCATCGAAGGGTTCGGCGGCGAAGTCGAAGGGAACGAGGCGCACGCCGAAATTGACCGTTGCGCCGGGGTGCCGGGCGAAGAAGTCGGGGATGCGCGGGATGAGCCAGCGCGTGCCGAAGGTCGGCAGGGTGGCCAGGTTCAGAACGCCGCTCGTCCCGGAAAGCGCAATCGCCTGATGGGTGGCATTGGAGAGTTCCGACAGGGTGCTGCGCACTTGGGAGGCATACATGCGCCCAACATCGGTGAGCACGACCCGCTGCCGGGAGCGGCTGAACAGCGAGACCCCAAGGGACTCCTCCAGCTGCTGGATCTGACGCGATACGGCGCTCTGGGTCAGGTTCAGCTCCTCGGCGGCTCTCGATACGCTGCCGTGGCGGGCTGTGGCCTCAAAGGCCAGGAGATTGCCCACATTGGGCAGAAAGCCGCGACGAAACAAACCTTCATTCCGTTTCAGAATAACCTGCTGCGAAGATGTCGATTTACATTTCCCCTGTCCAGCGCGATTTTGCCGCTCAAATTCACAGCCTTGACGGCTGACCGCAAACGCTCTGGGAAGGATGATCGTTATGGCTGGTGCTCAGGACTACGCGAAGCTCAAGTGGGACGACCCGCTCCTCCTCGACGATCTCTTGACGGATGACGAGCGCATGATCCGCGATACGGCTCGCGCCTATGCCCAGGAGAAGCTCCTGCCGCGGGTGATCGAGGCCTATCGTGAGGAGAAGACCGATCGCTCGATCTTCAACGAAATGGGCGCATTAGGGCTTCTCGGTGTGACCCTGCCCGAGGATTACGGCTGCGCAGGCGCCTCCTACGTGGCCTACGGCCTCGTCGCACGCGAGGTCGAGCGGGTTGATTCCGGCTATCGCTCGATGATGAGCGTGCAGTCCTCCCTCGTCATGTACCCGATCTATGCGTATGGCTCCGAGGAGCAGCGCCGGCGATACCTCCCGAAGCTCGCTTCCGGCGAGTTCGTGGGCTGCTTCGGCCTCACGGAACCGGATGCGGGATCCGATCCGGCCGGCATGAAGACCCGCGCGGTCAGAACCGATGGCGGCTACCGGCTGAGCGGTTCGAAGACGTGGATCTCCAACTCTCCGATCGCGGATGTCTTCGTGGTCTGGGCTAAGTCGGAGGCTCACGACAACCAGATCCGCGGCTTCGTTCTGGAGAAGGGCATGAAGGGCCTCTCCGCGCCGAAGATCGGCGGCAAGCTCTCCCTGCGTGCCTCCATCACCGGCGAGATCGTCATGGACGGCGTCGAGGTGGGCGAGGATGCGCTGCTGCCCAATGTGTCGGGTCTGAAAGGCCCGTTCGGCTGCCTCAACAGGGCCCGATACGGCATTTCCTGGGGTTCCCTAGGCGCTGCGGAGGATTGCTGGCACCGGGCGCGCCAATATACCCTCGACCGCAAGCAGTTCGACCGGCCGCTCGCCGCAACGCAACTCGTGCAGAAGAAGCTGGCTGATATGATGACCGAGATCACGCTCGGCCTGCACGCCTCGCTTCGTGTCGGTCGCCTCTTCGACGAGGGCCGCGTCGCGCCGGAGATGATCTCGCTGGTCAAGCGCAACAATTGCGGCAAGGCTCTGGAGATCGCCCGTCAGGCCCGCGACATGCACGGCGGAAATGGTATCCAGGAGGAATATCATGTCATGCGCCATGCGCAGAACCTGGAGACCGTGAACACCTACGAGGGCACGCATGACGTGCACGCCCTGATTCTGGGCCGCGCGCAGACGGGCCTGCAGGCGTTCTTCTGAGAGAGGGCTGGTAGCGCATGTCAGTTCGGATCACCTTGGCGGGATCGACCGGCTGGGTCGGCAAGGCCCTCGTGGCGGCCATCGCCGCCTCCGACGATCTCGTGCTTGCGGGAGCGGTCAGCCGCAGCGCGGCAGGCCAGGATGCTGGCGAAGCTGTCGGGCTTGCCCGCCTCGGGGTGCCGGTCAGCGCCACGCTGGAGGAGGCCCTGGAGGCCCCGTCCGACGTGGTGATCGACTACACCAAGCCCGGCGCGGTCAAGGCCCATGCCCTGACGGCGCTTGCCCAGGGGCGGCATGTGGTCGTCGGCACGTCCGGGCTTTCCGCCGAGGATTACGCCGAGATCGACCGTCGGGCGCTCGAGGCCGAGCGCGGGGTGCTCGCGGCCGGCAACTTCTCGATCACCGCGACCCTGCTCCGCCGCTTCGCCCTGGAAGCGGCCCGCTACGTCCCGGACGTGGAAGTCATCGACTACGCCTCCGCCAAGAAGCCCGATACGCCCTCGGGGACCGCCCGGGAGCTGGCGGAGCTCCTGAGCGAGGTGCGCCTGCCGGCCACGTCGAAGCCGATCGAGGACCTGACCGGGGTTAAGGAAACCCGCGGGGGCTCCCTGGGCGGGAAGGAGCCGGTCCAGGTCCATTCGCTGCGCATGCCGTCCTTCGTGCTCTCCTGCGAGGCCGTGTTCGGGGCGGACAACGAGCGGCTGGTGATCCGCCACGATGCGGGCGCCTCGGCGGCTCCCTATGTGGCCGGCACCCTGCTGGCGGCCCGTCGCGTTCTGTCCTTCATCGGCTTGAAGCGCGGCCTCGACGCCGTGATGGACTGACTGTCATGAAACCGCTCGAAGGCCTCAAAGTCCTCGAACTCGCACGCATTCTCGCGGGCCCCTGGGTCGGCCAGCTTCTGGCCGATCTCGGCGCGGACGTGGTCAAGGTGGAGCGTCCGGGTGCCGGCGACGATACCCGCGGATGGGGCCCGCCCTTCGTCGAAGGGGCAGACGGGGGCGATCTCTCGGCGGCCTACTTCCATTCCTGCAACCGCGGCAAGCGCTCCATGGCGGTCGATTTCGAGACGCCCGAGGGGCAGGAGCTGGTCCGCAGGCTGGCAGCTCATGCGGACGTGGTGATCGAGAACTTCAAGGTCGGCGGGCTGAAGAAGTACGGCCTCGACTACGAGAGCCTGAGAAGCGTCAATCAGCGTCTCGTCTATTGCTCGATCACGGGATTCGGGCAGAACGGCCCCTATGCCGCCCGGGCCGGCTACGATTTCATGATCCAGGGCCTCGGCGGCATCATGGACCTGACGGGAGACCCTCAAGGGGAGCCGCATAAGATCGGCGTCGCCTATGTGGACATCTTCACGGGCGTTTATTCGGTCGTGGGCATCCTGGCGGCGCTTCGCCGGCGGGACCAGACCGGGCAGGGGGGGCATCTCGACATGGCCCTCCTCGACGTGCAGACGAGCGTGCTCGCCAATCAGGCCATGAACTATCTGGCGTCGGGGAAGTCCCCGCGCCGCATGGGCAACGCCCATCCCAATATCGTGCCCTACCAGGTGTTTCCTGTCGCTGACGGCCATGTGATCGTAGCGGTGGGCAATGACGGGCAGTTCGCCCGCTTCGTGTCCGTGCTCGGAAAGCCCGACCTGGCGCGGGACGAGCGCTTCCGGACCAATGCGGGCCGCGTCGGCCACCGGGCCGCGCTCGTGCCCCTGCTCACGGAGCTGACCCTGGCCTTCACCCGCGAGGATCTGCTGTCGGCCCTGGAGGGGCAGGGGGTCCCGGCCGGTCCCATCAACACGGTGGCCGACGTCTTCGACGATCCGCAGGTCGTCGCCCGGGGCATGAGGATCGACCTGCCGTCCGCGGCGGCCAAGGGCGGGGCCATCCCGTCCGTCCGCTCACCCATCGTCATGGATGGGCAGCCGATGGTGGCCGGCCGGCCTTCGCCGCGTCTCGGGGAGCACACGGACGACATCCTGAACGATCCGTCCTGGATGGCCTGAGGCCCGCCTGGGTTATTCGGCGATGCCTTTGCTGACGAGCCGGTCGATCGCCTTCACGATCCGCTCGCGGTCCTCTTCCGAGAACGGGCTGAGCTTGTGCATCTCGAGGCTGCTCAGCCCTTCGGTGGCAAGCCAGCCCAGGAGGGCGGAGTCCAGATCGTCCGAATTCGCCTTCAGCTGCTCCAGGGTGGTGCTGATCACCTGACGGACGGGGTCGAGAAGGCTCGGATTCTCGGCGGTCGCCGCCATCATGCCGGTGGCCATGTCCTGCATCTTTCCGCCGCAGCAGAAGTTCAGCAGGGTCTTCGTCACGACCCGTGCCTCGCGGTTGGGTCCCGGACCGGCCTGCTTGCGCAAAGCGTCTTTTTCGAACGCGACCTGGTCGATCATGCGCTGGATCATGGCCTGGAGAAGCGCATCCTTGGTCGGAAAATTATACAGAAGCCCGCCCTTGCTGAGCCCGGCGCGCTCGGCCACGGCGTCGAGCGTCAGCCGTCCGGCGCCGATCTCGCCGACGAGTTCTGCAGCCGCGTCCAGAATTTTTTCCCGGGAACTCTTGCGGCCTCTGGTACAGGAAAACAGCATCTACATCTCTTGTCTCGTGCGTCGCCGCACTTGCAACTAAACCGTCCAGACGGTATAGAAATTCACTCTCACGGCCTTGGCGTCAAGGTAAAGTTACGCTATTGCCGCACCCACCATAGTCGTACAGGGCTTGAGGATTGAGCCCTAACTCTCGGAAAAAGCCTATGAAACGGCGCATTGTAGTTGCTCTTGTCTTCATTCTTGCAATCGGACTTTGCGCCGGACTGGTCTGGTTCAACTTCTTCCGCGACAAGATGATCACCCAGTTCTTCGCCACCATGCAGCCGCCGCCGCAGACGATCTCGGCCGCCAAGGTCGAGGCGAAGACCTGGACCCCCAGCATCGGCGCCATCGGCACGGCCAAGGCGGCGAACGGCGTCGAGCTCGCTTTCGAGACAGCCGGCATCGTCAGCCAGATCAAGTTCAAGGCGAACCAGGAGGTCCGCCAGGGCGAGGTTCTCGTCCAGCTCGACGATACGGTCGAACGCTCCGACATTCAGGACGTTCAAGCCAACGTCAAGACGGCCGAGAGCAGCTTCGAGCGCGCCAAGGCCCTGTCGGCCCGCGGCTACGGCACGGAGGCCAATCTCGATCAGGCCAGCGCCCTGCTCGCGGCGGCCCGCTCCCGCCTCGCACGCCTGCAGGCGACGATCGAGCAGAAGGCCCTGAAGGCGCCCTTCTCGGGCGTGATCGGCATTCCGCGGATCGATGTCGGCCAGTACCTGCAGCCCGGGACCGTCATCGCGAGCTTCCAGGATCTGTCGTCGATGAAGGTCGATTTCACGGTTCCGGAGCAGCGCGCCAGCGAGGTCAAGCTCGGCCAGGAGATCCATCTCGGAACGACCGAGGGTAATCTTCCGTTCAAGGGCCGCGTCATCGGCAAGGATCCCCGCGTCGATCCCAAGACCCGGCTCGTCTCGGTCCAGGCGCTCGTCGAGAACAACAAGGACGGCGCCATCCTGCCGGGTCAGTTCCTCCACGTCGAGGTGATCCTGCCCGAGCAGCCGAATGTCATGACCGTGCCGCAGACTGCCGTCATCGCCAGCCTCTACGGCGACTACGTCTACACGATCGACGAGGAGCAGAAGGACGGCAAGCCGGTCCTCACCGCCAAGCAGGTCTTCGTGAAGACCGGCCGTCGCCGCGGCGGCGCTCTCGAGATCGTCTCCGGCGTGAATCCGGGCCAGCAGGTGGTCGCCTCGGGGCAGAACAAGCTGCAGTCCGGCGCGACCGTCAAGATCGACAACTCCATTGACGTGACGAAGCTCGACACATCCAAGCTTGCGAGCGGGCAATAGGCATCAGCCATGAGTTTCACTGAACTTTTCATCCGCCGCCCCGTCCTGTCGATGGTGGTGAGCCTCCTGATCCTGCTGCTCGGCGCGCAGGGTCTGATGAGCCTGCAGGTGCGTCAGTATCCTGAGGTCGAGGAAACCACGATCACGATCACGACGACCTATACGGGCGCTAGCGCCGACCTGATCCAGGGCTTCATCAGCACGCCTATTGCCAAGTCCGTGTCGAGCGCGGAAGGCGTGGACTACGTGACGACGCAGAGCCGTCTCGGCATCAGCACCGTGTCCGTGCGCATGCGTCTGAACACGGATCCTAACGCGGCGCTCACCGAGGTCACCGCAAAGGTGCAGCAGGTCCGCGCTCAGCTTCCCTCGGAGGCCGAGGATCCGGTGATCATGAAGGGCACGGGCCAGAGCTTCGCCCTCATGTACATCACCTTCGGCAGCACGGAGATGAATCCGGAGCAGGTCTCCGAGTTCCTGACCCGGGTGGTGCAGCCGCGCTTCGCGACGCTCGAGGGCGTCGGCAACGCCGAGATCCTCGGCGGGCGCGACTTCTCCATGCGAGTCTGGCTCGATCCCGTCCGTCTGGCCGCCCGCGGCGTGACGGCCGGCGACGTCGTTCAGGCGATCAACGCCAACAACTTCCTCGCGGCGCCCGGCAAGACCCAGAGCGAGTACGTGGCCTACCGTCTCGACATGCAGACCACCCTGCAGACGCCCGAGACCTTCAGCATGCTGCCGATCCGCTCCCAGGGGGATCAGGTCGTGCGCCTGCGCGACGTGGCGGACGTGGAACTCGGGCCCGAGAGCACCGACACGATCGTCAGCTTCAACGGCAGCCAGGGCACCTTCATCGGCATCACCCCGACCCCGTCGGCCAATCCGCTGACCGTCGCGGCCGCCGTCACGACGGCCATCGACTCGATCCGCCCGACCCTGCCGAAGGGCATGACCGTCGAGATCGTCTACGATGCGTCGAACTTCATCTCGGCTTCGATCGAGGAGGTGTTCAAGACCATCGGCGAAGCGGCGCTCATCGTCGTGGTGGTGATCCTGCTCTTCCTGGGATCCTTCCGGTCGGTGCTGATCCCGATCGTGACGATCCCGCTCTCGCTCATCGGGGTGTGCTTCTTCCTCTATGCGTTGGGCTATTCGATCAACCTCCTGACCCTGCTGGCCATGGTGCTGGCCATCGGTCTCGTGGTCGACGACGCCATCGTGGTGCTGGAGAACATCCACCGGCACATCGAGGAGGGCTTAAAACCCGTCGAGGCCGCCATCGTGGGAATGAAGGAGATCTTCATTCCGATCGTGTCAATGACGATCACCCTGGCGGCCGTGTATGCGCCGATCGGCTTCACGCAAGGCTTGACGGGTTCGCTGTTCCGGGAGTTCGCCTTCACGCTGGCGGGATCGGTGGTCATCTCGGGCATCGTCGCGGTGACGCTCTCGCCGATGATGTCCTCGAAGCTCCTGAAGCCGCATGGCGGGCAGGGCCGGTTCGCCGCCTTCGTGGACCGCACCTTCACGCGGCTCGAGAACTGGTATGGAAGGCGCCTGAGGGGGTCTCTGGATTATCGCGGCGTGACGCTGGTCATCGTGGCCGTCCTGCTCGGCACCACGGTGTTCCTGTTCACCAAGACCTCCTCCGAGCTTGCGCCGGAAGAGGATCAAGGCGCCTATCTCGGCATCGTCAACGTGCCGAAATACGCGACGGCCGATTACACTCAGGCCTTCTCGAAGCAGTTCACGAACGCAGGCGAGAAGATCCCCGAGATCGATGACAGCTTCCTCATCGTCGGCATCGACGGTGCCGGCGGCGGCTTCTTCGGCTTCAAGCTGAAGGAGTGGAGCGAGCGCGAGAAGAAGGGTGCGGTGACCAAGCAGGACATCCAGAACCTCCTGAACGAGAACGCGGGCGTGCAGGCCTTCGCCTTCGCGCCTCCGTCCCTGCCGGGCGGCGGCGACGGCCTGCCGATCCAGTATGTGCTGCGCACCATCGGCGACTCGTCGCAGGCCTTCGAGGTGGCCGAGCAGATCCGCCAGCGTGCGATGAAGTCAGGCAAGTTCATCGTCGTCCAGAACTCGCTCTCCTATGAGACCCCGCGTGCCCGCATCACCGTGGATCGTGATCGCGCCGCCGCGCTCGGCGTGCCGGTTTCCGAGATCGGCAACACGCTCGGGGCCCTCGTGGGCGGCGCGCCGATCTCCAAGTTCGACCGCGACAGCCGGAGCTACGATGTCGTCAGCCAGGTCCGGCAGGAGGACCGCCTGAACCCGGAACGCTTGGCCGAGTACTACGTCCGGGCCTCCGATGGATCCATGGTGCCGCTCTCCGCCCTGGTCAGCATCAAGACAGACGCCGCGCCAGCCGCCATCGAGCAGTTCAACCAGCTTAACTCGGCGACCGTCTCGGCGCTGCCTCTGCCTGGCGTGACCACGTCGGAAGGGCTGGCGACGCTGCGCTCCATCGGCAAGGAGGTCATGCCTCAGGGCTTCTACGAGGATTATGCCGGCCAGTCGCGCCTGGAGATCCAGGAGGGCAGCTCGATCTTCATGGCCTTTGGCCTTGCGGTCATCGTGATCTATCTGGTGCTGGCAGCGCAGTTCGAGAGCTTTCGCGATCCGTTCATCATCATGATGTCGGTGCCGCTCTCGATGTTCGGCGCCATGATCTTCCTGAACCTGGGTTTGGCGACACTGAACATCTACACGCAGGTCGGGCTGATCACCCTGGTGGGACTGATCACCAAGCACGGCATCCTGATGGTGGAGTTCGCCAACGAGCAGAAGGAGAAGCACGGCGTCAGCAAGCGTGAGGCCATCGAGGAGGCGGCGCGCGTGCGTCTTCGCCCGATCCTCATGACCACGGCCGCCATGGTGCTCGGCGTCGCCCCGCTCCTCTATGCCAGCGGCGCAGGCGCGGCGGCCCGCTTCTCCATGGGTCTCGTAATCGCGTCGGGCATGTCGATCGGCACGATCTTCACTCTCTTCGTGGTCCCGATGTTCTACACCTTCATCTCGAAGGAGACGGTGCGGGTCGCTCGGGCCGAGGAGGCGCATCCCCATCGCCAGGCTCTGGCGGCGGAATAAGGGGACGATCCCGAACGCGGGAGCCGCGTTCGGGATTCATCTCAAGCTCCAGAACGAAGAAAAGGCCGGGCAACGCCCGGCCTTTTGCGTTTCAGGCGGCGGAAGGCAGGGGCGGTTCTGCCTTTCGTCGTCCGAGCTCAGTGGGCAATCTCGCCCTCGACTTCCATGAACGGTGAAACGGACTTGAAGCCGGCCTGCTCGGCGGCCTTCCTCACGGCCTCCGCAACCTCGGTCGAATGAACCTCGATGGTCTCGCCCGTCTTGGAATCGACGAACATGATCTTCATGGCGTTCACGTCCGGCTGGCCGTGGGAGATGACGTAGGAGTTCTGGGTGGCCAGACGGTGGACGAGGCCGGCATCGCGCAGGAAGTCGAGGGCGCGATAGATCGTGACCGGGGCGAGGCGCTTCTTCTCGCTGCTGAGACGATCGACCAGGTCGTAGGCGCCGACCGGACCGCCGCTCTGGACCAGCTCGCGATAGACGCGCTCGCGGATCGGCGTGAGCCTGAGATTGTTCTGGCGGCACAGATCGTCTGCACGACGAAGGAGGTTTTCCTCTTCTTCTTTCCTGAGGGCCTTGGTGCTCATGAGCCACACTCCTGTTATTACGGAACCTATATATTCATATAGGTAAAATGCGAATCTGACAATGTGCTATCGTTACCGGCGGCACTTGCAGCTGTGCATATTCCGCAGAGGAATCTGGCGTTTGTACACAGACAGGGGGTGGAGATCTGTCAAAAGATATATAATAACGTATAAATAGGGCCTATGTTCCCGAGGGTAGGATCACTTCGCGCAGGTCTCGCACAGGCCGCGAATTTCGACCGTGACCTTCTTGGTGCAGAAGGCGTGATCGTCACCCCAATGGGAGAGGCGCTCGCTGATGTGCGGGTCGGTGAATTCCCTGACCAGGCCACAGCCCTCGCAGATGGCGAAGGCCGCCATGTCGTGCTCCTGGTGCGGATGCTTGCAGGCCACATAAGCGTTGAGGCTCTCCAGCCGATGGGCCAGCCCCTTCTCGATCAGCTTGTCCAAAGACCGGTAGACGGTCGGGGGCGTCACGGCGCCCTTGGCCCGCATCTTGTCGAGCACCTCATAGGCCGAGAGCGGGTTCTGCGCGGAGCACAGGATCCGATGCACCCGCTTCTGGGTGTCGTTCAGGTCCTCGAGGCCATGATGTTGATGCGTGGAAGCCATCTTGAAAATCGTCTCGTCCGCGTCTGGGCGTGATCACCCTATAGGTCATGATTGCGGGGACGATTTCAAGGGAGCCGCACGGGACCGGACGCCCCGGCCCCGTGCGGACCAGATCAGAGATCGACCCAGGCCGCCTTGCGCTGCGAGGAGCGCACCGCCGCCTCGATGAAGCGGACCCCGCGCACGCCGTGCTCGACCGTGGGTACCTGAAGCGAGAAGGGGCTGGGCTCGCGGCTCTCGAGCCGCGCCGCGATCTGCTCGGCCACATCCGTGTAGAGCTGGGCGAAGCCCTCGAGATACCCTTCCGGGTGCCCACCGGGAATGCGCGAGGCCGCACGGGAGACCTCGTCGGCCCCATAGCCGTTGCGGCGAATGGTGCGCGGCGGCTCGCCCAGGGGCGAGAAGGTGAGATAGTTCGGGTTCTCCTGATGCCATTCGAGCCCGGCCTTCTCGCCGTAGATGCGGATGCGCAGGCCGTTCTCGAGGCCGGCCGCCACCTGGCTGCACCAGAGCATGCCCTTGGCGCCGGACGCGAAGCGCAGCATCATGTGGGCGTTGTCGTCGAGCCTGCGACCTTCCACGAAGGTGTGCAGCTCCGCCGACAGGGACGCGACCTCGTCGCCGGCGATGAACTCGGCCAGGTTGAAGGCATGGGTGCCGATGTCGCCGACCGCGCCGGCCGGCCCCGAGCGGGCCGGATCCGTGCGCCACTCCGCCTGCTTGCTGCCGGTCTCCTCCATCCGGGTGGCGAGCCAGTCCTGCGCATATTCCACCTGCACCACCCGGATGGCTCCGAGCTCGCCCGCCTGCACCATGGCGCGGGCCTGGCGCACGAGCGGATAGCCCGTGTAGTTGTGCGTGACCGCGAAGATCAGACCTGACTCCTTCGCGAGCTTCGCCAGTTGATCGGCCTCGCGCCGCGTGGTGGTGAGCGGCTTGTCGCAGATCACGTGGATGCCCGCCTTCAGGAAGGCGCGCGCGGCCGCCGCGTGGGCGTGGTTGGGCGTGACGATCGCCACCGCGTCGATGCCGTCCTTCAGCCGCCGCTCGCGACGGGCCATCTCGTTGAAGTCGCCGTAGACCCGGTCGGGCTTCAGGAGCAGGTCCTCGCCCGAGGCCTTGGCCCGCTCGGGATCGGACGACAGCGCCCCTGCCACCAGCTCCCAGCGATCGTCGAGGCGGGCCGCGATTCGATGCACGGCGCCGATGAACGCGCCGCGCCCGCCGCCGACCATGCCCAGGCGCAGGCGGCGGTTGAGCTTCTGCTCCGGAGATCCAGCAATCGTCATGTTTCTGCCCCCTTATCCCTTACGCGGCGTCGATACCGAGCATCCGGCGATTGGCCGCCTCGTCCGTTCCGCCGGCGGCGAAGTCGTCGAAGGCCTTTTCCGTCACGCGGATGATGTGCGCCTTGATGAACTCCGCGCCTTCGCGCGCACCGTCCTCCGGGTGCTTCAGGGCGCATTCCCATTCCAGCACGGCCCAGGAATCGTAGTCGTACTCCGCGAGCTTGGAGAAGATGGCGCCGAAATCCACCTGTCCGTCGCCCAGCGAGCGGAACCGGCCGGCCCGGTTGATCCAGCTCTCGTAGCCGCCATAGACGCCGACGCGGCCCGACGGGTTGAACTCCGCGTCCTTGGCGTGGAACGCCTTGATGCGCTCGTGATAGAGGTCGATGAAGGCCACATAGTCGAGCTGCTGCAGCAGGAAATGGCTCGGATCGTAGTTGATGCAGGCGCGCCGGTGTCCGCCGACCGCATCGACGAAGCGTTCGAAGGTGGCGCCGTCGTGAATGTCCTCGCCCGGGTGGATCTCGTAGCAGACGTCGCAGCCGGCGTCCTCGTAGGCATCGAGGATCGGCTTCCAGCGGCGTCCCAGCTCCTCGAACGCGGTCTCGACGAGACCGGCGGGCCGCTGCGGCCAGGGATACATGAACGGCCAGGCGAGCGCGCCCGGGAAGGTGACGCTGGCGTTGAGGCCCAGGCGCTTGGAGGCTTTCGCCGCCATCAGCATCTGGTTGACCGCCCATTCCTGCCGGGCCTTGGGATTGCCGCGCACCTCGGGCGCCGCGAATCCGTCGAAGGCCTCGTCGTAGGCCGGATGAACCGCGACGAGCTGACCCTGCAGGTGCGTGGAGAGCTCGGTGATCTCCATGCCGTGGGAGCGCACGATGCCGGCGATCTCGTCGCAATAGGCGTCCGATTCCGCCGCTTTCTGGAGGTCGATCAGGCGCGGGTCGAAGGTGGGGATCTGAACGCCCTTGTAGCCGAGGGACGCGGCCCAGCCGCAGATCGCGTCGAGCGAGTTGAATGGAGCCTCGTCGCCTGCGAACTGCGCAAGGAAGAGGCCGGGGCCCTTCATGGTCTTCATGGGTGAACTCCCGATATGGCGTGAGTGAAGGCGGAAAACCGGCAAGGATCGGCAAGGGAAAGCCGCGCGGCGGTCGAGCGGCTTGCCGTTGCCTCGCCTCTCCCGGGCAGGAGAGGCGAGAGCCACGTCGCTTTGTTAGAACGGCGAGTTCGGGAAGTAGTGCTCCTTGGCGTTGTCCTTCGTGATCAGCTGGGCGTTGAGCACGTAGGTGCCGCGCATGGGAGCGTTGGTGTAGAAATGCGCCGCGGTGACGCCCATGGCGGTAGAGATCATGGACGGCGGATAGGACACGTCGGCCGGGATCATCTTGTCGCCGTCCATCACCTTCTTGATCATGTCCTTCATGCCGGCGCCTCCGAGGACGAACTTGATGTCCTCGCGCTTGGCCTGCCGGATCGCCTCCATGATGCCGAGAGCCATGTCGTCGTCAGACGCCCAGACCGCGTCGATCTTCGGGTGCTTGGACAGGAAGTCCTGCATCACCTTGAAGGCATCGTCCCGGTTCCAGTTGGCATATTGCTTGTCGATCACCTTCACGCCCGAGCCTTCGAGAGCCTTCTCGAAGTTCGTCACGCGCTCCTCGTCGATCACGGTCGGGATGCCGCGGAACACCACGACGTTGCCCTGCTTCAGGTTGTCCACGAAGTACTTGCCGGCGACGCGGCCGAATTCCGGGTTGTTGCCGGCCACGTAGATGTCCTGGATCGACGGGTCCTTGAGGCCGCGGTCGACCACGGTGATGAGGGTACCGCGCTTCTTGATCTCGCGGACGGGGTTCGTCAGCTCGTCCGAGTTGAAGGGCAGGACCACCAGGGCATCGACCTTCTGCGAGGTCAGGTCGTCGAGGGCGTTCGCCTGCGCGGCGCCGTCCGGCGAGGTCTTCACGATCACCTTGAGGCCCGGATAGCCCTTCTCGAGCTGCTTGGCCGTCTCCTGCGCGTGGTAGACGACGCCGCCGGTCCAGCCATGGGTGGCGGCCGGGATCGAGACGCCGATCGTCACGTTCTTCTGCTGGGCCATCGCCCCGGTGGCGACGCCGGCCATGAGGCCCGCCGCGACCGCGATCTTCAGTACCGTTGCTTTCATCTCATTCCTCCCTGAAGGGTTGATTAAGCCTTTTCTCCCTCGTCCGGTGGGCTTGGCACCGGTTTCATCGCCCTCGGTGGACTGACCTCTGCACGAGCATGGCGATAATGATGATGGCACCCTGAACCGCGCCCACGAGGAACTCGGAGACGAAATTCGACAGCACCATGATGTTGGCGACGAGCTCGAGGATCACGGCTCCCACCACCGTGCCCCAGATGCGGCCGATGCCGCCCTTCAGGGCGGTGCCGCCGATGACCACGGCCGTGATGGCCTGTAATTCCCACAGAAGGCCCGTGGTCGGCGTGGCCGAGCCGAGGCGCGGCACGTAGACCAGAACCGCGATGCCGACGCAGATGCCCTGGATGATGTAGGTCAGCGTGCGCACCCGCCAGATCGGCACGCCCGAGTAGCGTGCCACGTCCTCGTTGGACCCGAGCGCCACCACGTGGCGGCCGAAGGAGGTGCGATAAAGGATCAGCGCACCGATGGCGGCCACCACGAGGAACGCGATGATCGGGATCGGAATGCCGAGAATGCTGTCGAAATAGATCGGCCGGTAGAGCTCGCGCAGCTCGAAATTGCGCATGGTGATCGTGCCGCCGGCCGCAAGCCAGATCACGAGCGAACGATAGATGCCCATGGTGCCGAGCGTCACGATGAAGGGCTCGATGCGCCCGAAGGTGACGATGAGGCCGTTCGCCAGGCCACAGGCTGCGCTCAAGGCAATCGCCGCGAGCATGCCGAGCGCCAGGGTGCCCACGTCCCCGCCACCCAGATTGTTCAGGGTCAGGATCATGACACCGGCCGTCAGCGCCGCCATGGACCCGACGGAGAGATCAAGCCCGCCGCCGGCGATCACGAAGGTCGCACCCACGGCGATGATGGCGATGAAGGCCGAGCGCGTCACCACGTTGAGCAGGTTCGACGCGGTCAGGAAATCCGGGTTGATCAGCGCGCCCGCGATGATGAGCACCACGAGCGCGATGAAGGGGGAGAGAGCCCGCATGTCGATGTTGAACCGGCGCTTTTCAGCGCTCGAGCGAAGCACGGTTTCGGTCATGCGTGGCCTGCGGCGATTTCCGCCGCCCTTTCCTCATGGACGCCGGTGGCGAGATAAACGATGGAATCTTCCGACAGATCGCCCTGAGCAACCTCGCCTGCGACGCGCCCGTTGCGCATCACCACGACGCGATGGCACAGGCCGATCAGTTCCTGCATTTCGGACGAGATGACGACGACCGCGCGGCCTTCGGCGGCGAGGGAAGCGATGAAGCGGTAGATCTGCTCCTTGGTGCCGATGTCGACGCCACGGGTCGGCTCGTCGATGATGACGATGCGGGGCTCGACCAGCATCATCTTGGCGAGCAGCAGCTTCTGCTGATTGCCGCCAGACAGCTGCCCGGCGAGAAGATCGCGCCGCCGGGTGCGGATGTCGAAGTCCTTGATCGCCCTGTCGAGCGCCTTCTCCTCGCCGCCGCCATCAATGAAGGACCCATGGCTGAACTTTTCGAGGGCTGCCAGGGTCAGGTTGACCCGGAGGTTCTGCTGGAGCAGCAGGCCTTTGCCCTTCCGGTCCTCGGAGAGATAGACGATGCCCGCTGCCATCGCTTCGCGCGCATCGCGGAAATGAACCTGCTTGCCGTCGAGGGTGATCGTGCCATGGCCCGGACGAAGCCCCACGAGCGCTTCGAACAGTTCGGTACGGCCGGCGCCGATCAGGCCGCCGAAGCCGAGGATCTCGCCGCGATGCAGGGTGAAGGACGCGTTCTCCACATAGCCGGGCACCACCATGTCGCGAACGCCAAGAAGGGGCTGGTCGGAGGCGGTCGCCGGCTTGTCCGGATAGAGCTTGGACATGTCGCGGCCGACCATGAGACGAGCCATCTCGAGCGGCTCCAGGCCTTCGATGTCGCGGGTCGCGATGTGGCGCCCGTCGCGCAGCACGGTGACACGGTCGGCAACCGCCTTCACCTCATTCAGGCGGTGCGAGATGTAGAGGACGGAGACGCCCTGGGAGCGCAGCTTCCGGATGATCTCGAACAGACTCTCGGCCTCGACCGGCGTGAGAACCGCGGTCGGCTCGTCGAAGGCCACCACCTTGTGCGGCACCAGCAGCGCTCGGGCGATCTGCACCAGCTGCCGGTCGGCGATGGACAGGCGACTGACCTCACGGTCGGGATCAATGCCGGTGCCAAGTTCACGCAGGATCGCCCGTGTCCGATCGCGCATCACCTTGTCGTCGACGAAGCCGAAGCGCCGGATCTCGCGGCCGAGGAAGAGGTTCTGCGCAACCGTCAGGTCGGGCGCAAGAAGGATTTCCTGGTGCACGAGAACGATGCCGTGGCTCTCCGCATCCACGGGCCCAGAGAAGGTGATCGGCTGGCCGTTCAGATGCAGGCTGCCTTTCGTGGGCGCGATGTGGCCTGACAGGATCCGCATCAGAGTCGATTTGCCGGCTCCGTTCTCGCCGATGACGGCATGGACCTCGCCGGGCTTCAGATCCAGTGAAATGCCGCTCAGGACCTCGATCGGTCCGAAGGATTTCGAGATGTTCTCTGCGCGAAGAACGGATTCCATGAACGGCTCCGGATGAGCGGCATCGCTCGCCTCCCCTCGGAAGACGGGCGTCAGGGGCTTGTGCGGGCGAGGATCAACTGGACGGCGCGTGAGCTGGCATTCGTTTCCTCCTGGTATGTCGGCCTGTCCTCTGCCGGGACATTGGGCGATGTAGAGCTGACATGGGGGTCGGCAACGCCCCTATGTAATCGTTTACATAAAACTTTACCGAAACCTCAGCTTCTGTCAAACAGAACCATGGTAGGGGGAGGTCGATGGACGACGTCGGGCAGAAGGACGAACCGGAGCAGTCAGGGTTTTCGGCCCGCGCTGCGCGAATTCAGGACGTCGCCAAACTCGCCGATGTCTCGACAGCCACGGTCAGCCGGGCTCTCGCCACGCCGGAACGGGTTTCTCCCGAGGCTCGGGCGCGGGTTCTGGAGGCCATCGCCAAGACCGGATACGTGCCCAACCCTGCCGCGCGCACCCTTCGGTCACAGAAAACCTACATGGTGCTGGTCGTTTTGCCGGACCTTGCAAACACCTTCTTCTCAAAGATCCTGCGGGGCATCGAGGAAACGCTCTTCGAAGCCGGATACGGTATGATCATCAGCGATCTCGACGGCTCGCCCGAGAAGGAGGCGCATTTCGCGGCCTTTACGGCGGCGGGACGGGTCGATGGCGCCATTCTCCTCAACGGCCACCTGTTCGGGCAGAGCCGCGACGGGGAGGGAAGTCCGGCTCGCCTGTCGATCCCGCTCGTTGCCCTCTGCGAAGCAATCCCGAACGCCGATATTCCTCAGATCGAGATCGACAATCGCGCGGCAGCCTCCCGCATGACGCAGCATCTGGCCGCGTTGGGCCACAAGCGCATCGCCTATGTGAGCGGTCCGGCCGGCAACATCCTCGAGCGTGAACGCTTTCAGGGATATATGGGCGGGTTGGAAAGTGCCGGCCTGCCGTTCGATCCCGCCCTCGTCATCCCAGGGGACTACACCATCGAGGCGGGCGTCAGGGCAGGGCAGTCCCTGGTGGGGCGGACCACCCGGCCGACAGCCGTGTTCTGCACCAGCGATGAAATGGCCATCGGTTTGATGCGCACCGTCTTCTCGGCTGGGCTGAAAGTCCCCGACGACATCTCGGTGGCCGGCTTCGACGACATCGAGTTTGCCGCCGTGGCCGAGCCGTCCCTGACCACGATCCATCAGCCGCGCCGGGAACTGGGACAGGCCGCGGCCTCGGCCCTGATCGATCTGCTGCAGGGGCGGCCTTCGCCCAAGCGGATCCGTCTGGAGACCGACCTGGTGATCCGGGACAGCGTCGTGCCGCTTCGATGATGATCAGAACATCGAGAAGGCGCCCACGAACAGGACGAGCACCAGGCCGATGAAGCCGACGAAGGCATAAAGAGCCTTGCGGGAATCCTGATGGGCGTAGCTGTCCTTCTCGGCGCCGTCTTTCCAGCGCACGGAGGATTCCTGGTGACGGGCCTGATCGACCTGCTCCGGCGTGGGCGGCGTGCCGCCAGCCTCGTCGTCGGTGCCGAGCGGGGAGAGGCCCGGATCGAACACCGCGTTCTTGTCACCTGTGCGGCCGCTGTTGATGTCACCCTTCAGCTGCGCCGTGGTCGAGCCCTCGGTCAGGGGCGGCGCGTCCATCGGCTTGACCGTGCGCGTCGGAGGAATGTCGGCGTTGCGTGGGGTATCTGGACGGGTGGACATCGGTGTCTCCGGGGCTCCGCTGAGGGAAAACCGTCGGGGTCACCCGATGTTCCGGGTTTCACGGCCGGTGCAGAATCCACCTGCTGCGCCCAAGAAAAAAGGCCGTTGTTGCCAACGGCCCGAAGTTTAGGGAGGAAACGCCCAAGAAGGGCAGCAACGCTGCGACGCCAATCGCCGTGTTGCATTGCAATAATTAAGCGCCCCGCCGCCCTGTTTCAAGACTAAAAGGTCAGCACCATTGCCCAATTTTTCGCCGCCGTGAAATGACGGACTTTCAAGGCGAACGGGCGGTGAAAAACGGCGCAGGAGGACAAAATACAGGCAGGCGAGGATCCTCAAGAGGCCAGAGATGCCCCAGCTGAATGCCATTCTCGAGACTGCGCTTTATGTGGACGACCTGTCGCGGGCCTTGGCCTTCTACGAGGACGACCTCGGCCTGAGGCTGCTGTTCAGCAACCGGCGCATGTGCGCCTTCGACGTGGGCGGCAGGAGCGTGCTGCTCCTGTTCCTGCGCGGCGGCTCCAACGAGCCGATGCCCACCCCGGGCGGGACGATCCCGGCCCATGATGGCGCGGGACCACTCCATATCGGCTTCGCCGTTTCCGTCGATGAACTGGGCGCATGGGAGGCGCGGCTGCAGGAGCGGGGGATACCGATCGAGAGCCGCACCACCTGGTCCCGTGGTGGGACCAGCGTGTATTTCCGCGATCCCGACGGGCACCTGCTCGAACTGGCGACGCCGGGGCTTTGGGAAACCTACTAGGCGGCGTCAGGTGACGACGCTGGGCTCGGTGCGGCCGGTGCGGCTCGCGATCTCGGCAATCTCGTTGGCTGCCTGGACGACGGGCGCCAGAACCTCGGCGGTCGTTAGGTCGTGCCGGTCGGCATGCGGCTCGAAGCGCTCGAGATAGACCCGCAGCGTCGCGCCCGACGTGCCCGTTCCCGACAGGCGGAACACCGCGCGGGCATCCTCGGCGAAGAGGATGCGGATGCCCTGCTTCGGCGTCACGGAACCGTCGACGGGATCCGTGTAGGCGAAATCGTCGGCCGCCTGGACCGTGAGACCGCCGAAGCGCTGCCCGGGCAGGGTGGAGAGCTTCGCCCGGAGAGCATCCATCAATGCGTTGGCCGGCGCGGTCTCGAGCTCCTCGTAATCGTGGCGCGTGTAGTAATCGCGCCCGAACGTGGCCCAATGCTCACGCACGATCTGATCGGCCGGCTTGCGGGCGACGGCCAGGATGTTGAGCCACAGCAGCACGGCCCACAAGCCATCCTTCTCGCGGATGTGGTTGGAGCCCGTGCCGGCGCTCTCCTCGCCGCAGAGTGTGATGAGGCCCGCATCCAGGAGGTTGGCGAAGAACTTCCAGCCTGTGGGCGTCTCGAAGCAGTTGATGCCGAGCTTCGCGGCCACCCGGTCGGCGGCCCGGCTCGTCGGCATGGAGCGCGCCACCCCGGCAAGGCCCTTCGCATAGCCGGGGGCGAGATGAGCATGGTTTGTCAGGATGGCGAGACTGTCGCTCGGCGTCACGAACAGCTTCGGCGCCACGATCATGTTGCGGTCGCCGTCGCCGTCGGAGGCGGCTCCGAAATCGGGCGCGTCGGGCCCGTACATCAGCTCCATGAGGTCATGGGCGTGGACGGGGTTCGGATCGGGATGGTGGCCGCCGAAATCCGGCTTCGGCTCGCCGTTGACGACCGTTCCCGCCGGCGCGCCGAGGCGGTCCTCGAGAATGGCCTTCGCATAGGGGCCCGTGATGGCGCTCAGGGCATCGAAACGCATGCGGAAGCCCGACCGGAACAGCTCGGCGATCTTCTCGAAATCGATGAGCTGCTCCATCAGCTCCGTATAGTCGGCCACGGGATCGATCACCTCGACGGCCATGTCGCCGACCCTGGTCGACCCGATGCGGCCGAGGTCGATGTCGGCCCCCTCGACGATTGCGTATTCCGTGATCGCGCTGGCGCGCTTGAACACGGCCTCCGTGAAGGATTCCGGCGCCGGCCCCCCGTGGGCCATGTTGAACTTGATCCCGAAGTCCCCGTCGGGGCCGCCCGGATTGTGGCTGGCCGAGAGCACGAGGCCGCCGATGGCCTTGTGCTTGCGGATCACGCAGGAGGCGGCCGGCGTGGACAGGAGGCCTTTCTGTCCGACCAGAACGCGCCCGAAGCCGTTCGCCGCCGCCATCCGGATCGCGGTTTCGACCACGGATTCATTGAAGAAGCGCCCGTCGCCGCCGATCACCAGGGTTGAGCCATCCTTGTTCTCGACGGTGTCGAAGATCGCCTGGATGAAGTTCTCCACGTACCGGGGCTGCTGGAAGACGGTGACCTTCTTGCGCAGACCGGACGTGCCGGGGCGCTGGTCGGAGAACGGGGTCGTCGGAATGCGGGTGGTCGCCATCGGTGCAGATCACTTCCTTGAGGCGGGCCCTGACAGGCCTCTTGTCGAATGCTTCGCCGATCCCGGGCGGGATCAAGGACCATTTTAGGGTCACCTCGTGCAGATGCCACTGCCAAGATGAAGGCCGCATGAAAGTGTGAGAATCGGCTGGTGGAATCCACCATGATCTCCGGCATGCGCCGTCACCAGGAGCATGCCGGAGACCTGTCGCATGCGCAGGTCAGGGATTGTTGCCGCCGGAGTGCTTCTTCGGCGCGGCGCCGGACTGGGCAGGATCCGTGCCCTCAGGGGCATCGCAGACCGGCTTCACCTCGTCCGGATCGGACACCGCCTTGGTGACGGGCTCCCGCGCCGGCTCCTTCTGCGGCGGAGGGCCGGCGACGGCCGAGCCGCCCATATAGGAGGGCGGATCGCTGGCCGGGAACGAGTATTCCGAGCCGGCATCGACCAGGTCGTCTTCTTCCTTTTTCACGCCCATGCGTCATCTCCTGTCATGGAGGGTTTTTCGTCGCTCAGGGGGAGAATGCAGGGAATGCCGCCATGTTCAGTCGGGACGGCAAAAAACTGAGCGGGACCGCCGGTCTGGCGAGCCAATCCTCAACCTAAGTCGACCTTGGTCACGGACATCGGGTCCGCTATCTGCAGCCCGAGGCCCGAACCCTATAACAGGACCCATGTCCGGGAGAACGCCATGAATCCGACCCGCCGCAGCATCCTCAGGACCCTGGCCGCCGCACCGGCGGCCGCGGCTCTGGCACCCTGGTCCGCCTCCGCACAATCGGCCTATCCCACCCGGCCGGTTCGGGTCATCGTCCCCTACGCGGCCGGCGGCGGAACGGACTTTTTCGCCCGTCTCGCCTTCGGGGCCATGGGCGAGCAGCTCGGCCAGCAATTCGTCATCGAGAACAAGCCCGGAGCCGGCACCAATATCGGGGCCGAGTCGGCCGCGCGAGCCGAGCCCGACGGCTACACGCTGCTCCTGGGCGATACGGCGACCTTCGCGACCAACCGCACCCTGTACCGGAAGCTGTCCTTCGATCCCACCAAGGATTTCACCCCCATCTCGCTGACCGGACGCTTCGCCCTCGTGCTCCTCGTCAACACCAACAAGCTGCCGGTGAAATCGATCCGCGAGCTCGTGGCCGAGGCGAAGAAGAATCCGGGCCGCATCAACTATGCGACGCCGGGCCTCGGCAGCCCGTTCCACCTCGCCACCGAGCTGCTCTCGCAGGCGGCCGGGATCAAGCTCACCCACGTGCCCTACCGGGGCGCCGCCCCGGCCGTGCAGGATTTGGTCGCCGGGCAGGTGGACATGATGTTCATCGACTTCGCAACGGCGCGTTCACAGCTCTCCGGTCCGATCCAGGCCATCGCGGTTGCCTCGCCTAAGGAGTTTTCCGGGCTTCCCGGCGTGCCGCCGGTGGCGGCCGATCACCCGGGCTTCGAGGCCTGGGCCTGGCAGGGCTTCGTCGCGCCGGCCAACACCCCGGCCGAGATCGTCTCCAAGCTCAACGACACCTATCGCCGTGTCGTGGCCAATGCGGAGATCCGCGACAAGCTGATCGGCGCCGGCATCGACGTGCTCCAGAGCTCTCCGGCTGAAATGGCCGCCTACATGCAGGATGAAGGCGCGAAGTGGGAGAAGGTCATCCGGACCGCCAATATCACGCTCGAGTAGGGCCTCTGCTGGGACGCAGATCCGTCAGTTCCGGTCCCAGCGATACATCCCGCGCTCGCCATCCAGGCAGTTGGCCGGCACCTCCGCCTGGATCGTCCGGATCAGGGAACGGTCGGGAAGAGCCGCGATCTCGCGGATGATCTTGGTGCGGATGGCGTCGGCGAATTGCTGGCGCTCGCGAACGGGGACAAGGAAAGCGCCTTCGCCTCCGATGACGCAGCCCTTGTAGTAGAGATCGAGGTTCTCCATGTCGCCGAACCCGCTCGGGCGTTTGAGCATGATGGGAAGCCCGTTGATGGTGATCCCTTTCGCGACGGCCTCGTCTCGGGCCGCAGCGACGCCTCGCCCGCTGCTGTTGGGACCATCGCCCGAAATGTCGATCACGCGCCGGACGGGCTCGACCCCGGTCTGCTCCAGCAGCTTCGCCCCGAAATCGATCGCGCCCGAGATCGATGTCCGCCGCAGTCGTCCGATCGGATTGTCGTGCAGACCGTCGGCGAATTTCAGGGCCGTCTCCGGGCTGTCGATGATCGTCCATGGGACGATGACGTTCTGGTAGTCGACGCCGGACCATTCGAAATAGGTGACGATGATCCGGCCGAGCATGCCATTGCGGATGGCGTCATGCACCTGGGGTGAGCGGAAGGCCTCGATGAAGCCCTGGCGCTGGAGCTCCTGCTCGTCGGGGTCCATGGAGCGCGAAACATCCACCGCTAGGACCAGAGCAACGTCCACCTCCGTCTCCGCCCGCGCGTCGGGGATCGGCAGCCAGAGCCATGCCGCCATGAGAGCCGCGACCATACCCAGACGCCTGACACCCATCCCGACCTCCATTCGTTTGAACAGAAGCTGACACGAATCCACCCCTCGGCAAGGTTAGATCGTCTCAGGAACCGACGGGGAGGCCTCACTTTAGCGTGAAGGCTCGGTAATCATGTTGCGGTTACCGGAATCTTTGAGGAGGGGCGCCGCTGCGAGGCGGTGGCCCTCCTTCCTGACTGCGTTATAACCCGGACGGCGAAACCCTGGCTCGCCTCGACGGGCCGATCACAAGCAGAAGGTTCTGATCCGCATGTCCGCTACTCTCGATCGTTGGTCGCCCTACGCACTCGCAATCCTGAGGATCGTCACGGCGCTGATCTTCATGGAGCACGGAACGCAGAAGCTCTTCGGCTTCCCGGCCCCTCCCGAGGGCGGGATGCCGCCGCTCCTCTCCCTCTTCGGGATCGGAGCCGTACTGGAACTGGCCGGAGGCTTTCTGATCCTGATCGGGTGGTTCACCCGGCCCGTCGCCTTCGTCCTGGCCGGCGAAATGGCTGTGGCGTACTGGATGTTTCATGCGCCCCAGAGCCCATACCCGGCCCTGAACGGCGGCGATGCGGCCATCCTGTATTGCTTCGTGTTCCTGCTGTTCGTCTTTACCGGCCCGGGCGCTTGGAGCGTCGACAGGGCAAGGCAGCCGACAGGGCCGCGTCATTCGTGGGAGCGCTGACGGGCACGAGGGCCGCCATGGCGTCGGGCCCTTTCTGCGGTGCCGGCAACGGAGCGGCGCCGTTCAGACGCATCCGGCATGATGCGGGCTCAAAGATCGTAACCCGGAAGAGAAAGGTCACATTGCCGGCGCCTGCGATTATTCTTGGGAACGGTTTTCATGAACCGCCCGTTTTTCGGATAAGCCCCATGACCTCTGCATCAGAAGAGGATAAGGCGGGGCCCCGTGTATTGCGTGGAGTAGGAAATGGCCGAGATCATCGCGTTCAAGGATCTCAAGAAGATTGCCGATCGGTGTGAAGTGTTGACGCTGTTCGAGCCCAAGCGCCCATCACGATCCGAGCCCCGATCCGAGGCCAAGGCCTTCGATTTTCCGAGCGCCCGTCCCTTCATCTCCGGAAACCTGACCGATCTGTTCGAGCAGGCGAATGCCGTCGCCATGCGCCACTACCACGGCGACCCGAAGGTCTCTGCCATCGTGGCGGAGAAGTGCATGGAGCTCATCCAAGCCCTGGAAGATCACGCGCAGCCCGAGTGAGCTGAGCCCGGCGAGCCTTGAAGCCACGGCCTTCCGATGATCCTTCCGCCACCGGCATGATGGGGTCCGAAGCTCCGGGCGAGCCATACCACGCCGGGCCAGGTGCGAAATTTAACCATACAATCCAAGTCTTCTGGCGGCTTGCCCCCGTTCATGACATCGTAGGGTCGCCGTAGAAGACTACGATTGCCGGCATGATACCCGTGGCAGGTTGAGTCGCTGTCCGCACAGCGCGCGGCTCAAAGGCATGATGCCCTCCTGCCAGGTCGGTGAGAATCCGACGGTTTCCGTTCCTCAGAAATTCTTTCAACGCGATCCCGTCGCGACCTTTTGGTCGAGCAAGCGCCGGCGATCGCTCTGGTGCCGACGTGTTGAAGAGTATTCTTTCGATTCTTTCCGTTCATCGTGCGGGCCTGCCTTTCATCCGCAGCGTCATCCTGCCCGTTCTGCTCGTTGCCGCGGCGACCCTTTCCCTCGGAGCCGCTTCGATCCTCTGGGCGGTCAACAAGAGCAACGACGTCTCCGCCGAGCGCCAGCTTCGTGTGATGGACCGCAGCATCCGCGCCGTGGTCCATCAGCTCGCGCGAGAGCAGGAGATGGTTGCCATCTGGGACGATGCCATCATCGAGCTCGCCAAGAGCCCGATGGATCTGAAATGGATCGACGCCAATATCGGGGTCTGGCTCAGCCGCACGTTCGGGCAGGAGGAGGTCTACATCCTCGACGGCCGCAACGAGCCGGTCAATGCGGTCATCGATGGAACGCGTATTTCGAACCACGAATTCGAGCGCGTCCGGGACAGTCTCGGCAGCCTCGTCGCGGGAATTCGCGGGGCCCCGGAGTCTCCGCACCGGGATCATGTCGCGGAGAACGCCGAGGCGCCGCACCTGATCACCGGAAAGGCCGTTTACGACGCCCATCTTCTCGAACTGCTCGGCCGGCCTGCGGCCGTCAGCATCATGAAGATCGTTCCCGAGTCGGATGCCGTGGCCTATCCTCAGGACAAGGAGTTCCTCCTGGTGGGAATCCGGTATCTCGACGGGAACTTCATCAAGCGGATCTCCGAGCAGAACCTGATCGAAGGGTTGCGTTTCTCCGTCGTCGATAATCCGGGACAGAGTGAGATATCGGTGCCGGTCCGATCGGACGTGGGCGATCTCATCGGCTACTTCGTCTGGAAGCCGGAACTTCCGGGGAACCGGCTCCTCAAAGCTGTCGAACCCGCCATGGCCGTTGCGGCGACGATCATTCTCCTCCTGCTCGGCGCGCTCGTGCGACGTCTGAGACAATCGATGTCGGCGCTGGAAAGAACTGTTCTCGAACTGAAGGCCAGTGAGGCTCAGGCTCATCATCTGGCCTTCCATGACGTGCTGACCGGACTGCCCAACCGGGCGCTGTTCGAGGACCGGCTCAACCATGCCATCGCACGCCGGCAGGATGGCGAGAGGATCGCCGTGCTGATGCTGGATCTTGATCGCTTCAAGCATGTCAACGACACCCTTGGACACCCTGCGGGTGACAGCCTCATCCGGGAGTTTTCGATCCGCCTGTCCAGACTGGTCGGAAGGAACGACACCATTACCCGCCTGGGAGGCGACGAGTTTGCCATCGTGCAGGTCTGTGCCCCGGGAATGGAGGGACCGGAAACCCTGTGCGAGCGGATCCTTGCGCTGGCTCATGAGCACTATGACATCATGGGCAACCAGATCTTCGTCGGGACGAGCATCGGTCTCGTGCTCGCTCCCGACGCTGGAACGGACCGCAGTGAACTTCTGCGAAAGGCGGATATCGCGCTCTACCGCGCCAAGGCCGAAGGGCGAAACTGTTATCGGGTCTTCACGCCTGAGATGGATGAGACCGTCACTCTGCGCCGGATCGTCGAAGAGGAGCTTCGCGTTGCGCTTGCGACCGGTGAAGGGCTTGAGGTTGCTTATCAGCCGCAGATCGCCCTCAGCGGAGATACGATTGTCGGCGTGGAGGCTCTTGCCCGCTGGCGGCATCCCACGCGTGGATACATCCAGCCGAGCCAGTTCATCCCGGTCGCGGAGCAAACAGGCTTGATTGTCCAACTGGGGGATTGGATCCTGCGTGAGGCCTGCCTCGCCTCGAGGCGCTGGCCCGATGTCTTCGTGTCGGTCAATCTTTCGCCGGTTCAATTCCGATCCTGCGGCTTTGCCAATCACGTGATCTCGATCGTCCGCGAATGTGGAGCGGATCCAGGACGGATCGAGCTTGAAGTCACCGAGAGCGTTCTGCTGGACGAGGAATGTGGGTCGACCGACACGCTCCGCGCGCTGAGAGATGCCGGGTTCCGCATCGCTCTCGACGATTTCGGCACGGGCTACTCGAGCCTGGGTTATCTTCACCGCTTCGAGGTGGACAAGATCAAGATCGATCGCTCCTTCATCCAGAGCCTGGGACAGGGAACCAGGGCCGCAGCCGTCATCAAGGCGATCGTATCGCTCGGGCATGCGATGTCCCTGACCGTCACGGCTGAAGGTGTGGAAACGGAGATCCAAAAGAAGTTCCTGCACACGGCAGGCTGCAACGAGATGCAAGGACATCTGTTCTCCAGGGCGCTCTCGCAGGAACAGATAACGCGATTGCTGAACCGTCCTGACGCGAAGGCGCTGCAATGTTACTTCGACTCTTCGGCCTTCACGGCCGGCTGAACAGCGGATCGCCGGGAGAATGCAGCAACCTCGTTCGATGGACAGAAGGCAGCACGCCTCCGCCGCCATGCTTCGACATGCGGAGAGTTACCCCTTTGGGGACGATCGCCTCAAGGAACTAATGCCTCTACCGAATGTTGTCGCCACGCTTGATCCGATCACGGATCGGCTACCTGGATCCGACACCTTTCGACCAAGGCTCACTCGCCCCACGTCACATGTGAACGGCGAAACGATCCGACATGGTACATCGCAGAACGTTACTCGGGGGCATAGCAAGTATGAGACACGATGTTGTCTACAAGGAGCAGATTCTTCCCATTGCTCAGGACCCTTTCCAAAATGTCGCTACTGTCCTGATCTGTCAGAATCTCCTCCTGCGCACCGGCATCAGCCATATCCTTTCAGGGACGCGCTTTACCCTTTCGCGAGAGTCATTTGAGGATCTCTCGAACCTGCCAGCCTTCGCCGACGACGAGCCCGCGCTGTTCATCATCTGCGACAGCCGGTCGATAGCCGAGTATGCTTCCGCCGCGGAGGAACTGAAGGCACGCCACCCATCCGCCAAGGTGGTCGTTCTGGCGGACGCGATGGAACCTGAATCGGTCATGGAACTCTGCCGCGCCGGTCTGGATGGCTTCTGCCCGACGAGCATGGATCGGCACGCCCTGGTCAAGGCTCTTGAGATCGTGATCCTCGGCGAGACTTACATCCCGGCCTCGATCGGGCTCACGCTCCTCGAACAGGTCCGACAGGGTCGGGCCCGTTTCAGCCACAGCAGCGCCCCCGCACCCGCCAATGATCCCGCAGCGCTCCAGAACAAGCTGTCGGATCGGGAGGCCCAGATCCTCCGCTGCCTCACTCAGGGGGCGTCGAACAAGATAATCGCGCGGGAGCTCGGTGTCGCCGAGGCCACGGTGAAGGTCCACATCAAAGCCATCCTGAGGAAGGTCAAGGCCTCCAACCGCACTCAGGCGGCCATGTGGGCGACCGGAAATCTCGACTTCGCACAGGAAAATTCACGCTCCCTGGTTCCGCGGGAGTAAAGATAATTCGCCGACCCCTGACTTCTTTCTGGCTGAATTCCGCGAATCGCCTCATGGACTTAGGTCGTCGCCGCGCACGCTACTCCCAAGGGGGTAGCCCATGTGGCGAGTTGCGGATCAGTCGAGCCCGGCTGTAAGCCTGATCTCGTCCTGACGGCGGACCACGCGGCCAACGATGTAAAAGCGTATTGGCGCCGCAGGATCAGACTGAAAACAAATCACCAGAACGGTGCAGTGGGGCATACATGGATTATCAGGTCGAGCTGGTCGCTCGTGCGTTTTACGATGCCGAGCATGAAGACTTCCTTTGGGATGGCGAAGCTGAAGTCATCAAAGACGAGTTTCGCGAATACGCTCGCAACGCTATCAATCTTCTTCATGAAGACATCGGAGTTCTTTTGATGGCGCTTGAGCGCGCGGTGGCGGAAGAGCACCCGGATCGATCGCGCGCCGCGGCCTAACTCATTCCCCTATCGAAGTAGAAGACCTGAGGATCGCGCGTTGAACGCCCGGTCCTCTTTTCATTTGGGCCGGGTTCCCCCTGGCGGCCGGCGGAACCGGAACTCAATGGGCATCCGGGGGCAGATCGGCGATCCGCTTGATCTCGAAGACGACCAGCATCAGGACCACCGACATGACCACGAGGCCAAGCGCGTTCGTGAGCACGCTCGCGCTGACCCCTGAAGCCGAGGAGACGAGGGCCAGGAGAATGAGAAACGGAAGGCCAAGGGCAATGCTGAGAACAGCAACGAAAGACCGTGACATGGGAATGGAGCCCCGAGAATATCTGGAAAGGTTCAAGTAGCCTAAGAATCGTGGAGAAAATGAGGTTGAGCCTTTCCTCCGCTCGAACCGCTCGGGTCAGAAGTCCCAGCGCTGGGCCTTCGAGACGAGAAAGTCGCGGAAGACCTGGACGCGCGCCACCGAACGCATCTCTTCCGGATAGACGAGATAGCTGTCGAGGGTCGGCATCTGCTCGTCACGAAGAACCTGCTTGACCCGTGGGTTGTTGCTCATGGCGTAGTCGGGAGCCATGCCGATCCCCGCTCCGTTCTCGATCGCCTGCCGGAGCGCCAGGCTGTCATTGACCACGAACCGGCTGGGACGAGGATCCTTGGGGTTTCGGCCCAGGCTCGTCAGATGATGCAGGTTGAGGATGAAGGGTGGCTGATCGCCGCCGAGGCAGACGATGGAGTGCCGGTCGAGGTCGTCGATGCTCTCGGGCTCCCCGAAACGCTCGATATAAGTGTGGGCCGCGTAGGCGTGATACTGGATGGTGAAAAGGCGGCGCTGGATCAGATCGGGCTGAGCCGGCAGGCGCAGGCGAATCGCGATGTCCGCCTCCCGCATCGCAAGATCCAGTTCATCGTTGGTGAGAATGAGCTGGATGTGCACTTCCGGGTAGAGATCGAGGAATTCCGCAATGCGCCGCGCGAGCCAGATGCCGCCGATGCCGACGGTCGCCGTGACCTTGAGTTCCCCTGCCGGACGCTCGCTCGTCTCGGTCAGACGCTGGCGTGTTTCGTCCAGGCGGACGCGGATGTCCTGAGCGGCCCGGAAGAGCACGTCGCCGTGCTCCGTCAGGACGAGGCCACGGGGGTGCCGATGAAAGAGCGGGACCTTCAGTTCATGCTCGAGAGCGCTGATCTGCCGGCTGATCGACGACTGGTTGACACCGAGCTTCTCGCCGGCGCGGGTGAAATTCCCGGCGCTGACGACCTCGTAGAACAGTCTGATCTTGTCCCAGTCCAATGCGGATCCCTTAGGCTGGCGGCGCGACGTGCGGCCAAATGGAGAACACGGTAGCCTGTCAGGTCAAGCCCAATCTTCAAGAGGGATGGTGCGGGGCATCGGTCTGATCGTCCTCGGGGCGCCGACGCGATGAGGATGGGGCATCCGGAACCGCAGTCCGCTGGTTGAGCGGAAACTCGATCACGCAGCGAACGCCGCCTGGTGTGAATTCAAGTTCCGTCGTCGCGTCGACCTCGTAGGGGAGGGTGCGCTCGATCAGCTCGGTGCCGAAGCCGCGCCGGCGCGGGGCCGAGGCTGCCACGCGAACACCGCTTTCCCGCCATTCCAGCCGCAGCTTGCGGTCGCCGTCGACCGCCTCGATGCGCCAGGTGATGTCGATATGGCCATCGGTCTCCGAAAGAGCCCCGTATTTGACCGCATTGGTGGCGAGCTCGTGGATCGCCATTCCCAGCTTCTCCGCTACGGCCGTCTGGAGCCGGACGGGCGGTCCGTCCACATGAGCCTTCTCGTCGTCCCGAACCGCATGGGCGAGCAACTCGTCCCTGACCAGCTCTTCCAGATTGATTCCGGCATCGGCCGTCCGGGTGGCCATGGTCTGGGTGCGGGCGAAGGCTTCGATGCGCCCTTCGAGATGCATGGCGTAGTCGTCGACCGTCTCGCTGTTCGCGGCCGTTCGCCGTGTGATCGATCGCACGACGGCCAGGGTGTTGCGGACGCGGTGCTGGAGTTCGGCGAGCAGGAGCTTGGTATGCTTCTCGCTCGCCCGCAGCGCCTCCTCTGCACGAACCCGCTCGGTGAGGTCGATTGCCACGGTCAGGCCGCCGACCACCTGTCCTGCGGCGTCGCGTCGAGCGCTGACGTTGTTCCGCACCCAGACGAGCGAGCCATCCGGGCGAAGGTGGCGGCCCTCCTGCACGAACGATTCCCCGCTGGAGACCGCACGCTCGAGCAGCCCTCCGTTGCGTCCCGCTTCCTCCGGATTCGTCAGCTCCTGAACCGTGCGGCCGACGATCTGCTCACGCGTCATGCCGAGGATCGTGCAATAGCGATCGTTGACATAGATGACACGGCTCTCGCGATCCGTCATGACGATGCCCACCTCGGCCTGCTCGGCCATGGCGCGGAAACGCTCCTCGCTTTCGCGCAGGGCCTGCTGCGCCCGGGTGAGCGGCGTGACGTCCATGAAGGTGACCACCGCGCCCCCGATATAGTTATCGACGCTGCGATAGGGCAGGACGCGGATCATGTAGCGGGTGCCCGTCGTCGGATCCTCGATCTCGCGATCGACACTGCCGAGCGTCCGTATCACGCGCCGGGCATCGTCCTGAAGCTCGTCATAGGCCACACGCGACTTGATATGCGCGATCGGACGCCCGACATCCGTCTCGACGAGGTGGAAGATCTCGGTGACAGCCGGTGTGTAGTTCATCACCCGGATGTCATTGTCGAGAAAGATCGTTGCGATCTGCGTGCTCTCCAACAGGTTCTTCAGATCGCTGTTCGAGCGACCGAGTTCCTGAACCCTGTGTGCGAGCTCGCCGTTGACGGTGGTCAGTTCCTCGTTGACGGATTGCAGCTCCTCTTTCGAGGTCTCAAGCTCCTCATTGGCGGATTGGAGCTCCTCATTCAGGGACTGGTATTCCTCGTTCGATGATTTCAGTTCCTCGTTGGTGCTCTCGAGCTCCTCGATGGTGGCCTGAAGCCTTTCGCGGGTCACGCGCAGTTCGGTCTCAAGACGCTGCACATGCTCGTCACGGAGGAAGGAACTGCCAGCCGTGGTGCTGGCCTCCTCGGCGACGGGAGCGGCGCTGTCCTTGAACACGACGACGAAGCCCGGTGCCGCGTTGGGCTGATCGCGCAGGGGCTCGACGACGATGTCGACGATCAGGCTCTTGCCGTTCGAGCCCATCCGGAGACCGTCGATCTGGATCGTCTTGTGGTCTTCGGCCGCCTTGGTCAAGGCTGCGCGGAGGTCCAGGCGCAGGTCGCTGTGAACGAGGTTCAACAGGTTGAGCGTCGCCGTGCCGCCGGCCGGCTCGATGTAGCGCCCGGTTCGCCCTGAGAAATGCATGACGTCGAAGTTCTCGTCCGTCACCACATAGGCCGGGGCGTAGCGCTCCGCGATCATCTCGGCCTGACGCGCGAAGCTGCCTTCGATCCGCCGCGGCCGCAGGAGCGACGGGCCCTCGGCGGGCTTGCGGTCGACCGCCGTGAAGGGGAAGTCCGGTAGGATCCGGGCACTCGTTTCCAGGCGTTGGAAGATGCGATAGCCGCGATCGATCGGTGCAAAGAGCCTCGTATGGCGCGAGATGTTCTCGGAGTTGCCGAGGAACAGGTAGCCTCCCGGCCTGAGCGCGAAATGGAAGAGGGGGATGACCCGGTCCTGAAGATCCGCATTGAGGTAGATCAGCAGGTTGCGGCAGGAGATCATGTCGAGGCGCGAGAACGGAGCGTCCTTGATGACGCTGTGCTGCGAGAAGATGCACATCTCCCGCAATTCCTTCACCACGCAATAGGTGTTGCCCTCCTTGACGAACCAGCGGGCCAGCCGTTCGGGGCTTACGTCCTTCGTGATGGCTTCCGTGTACCGGCCAACCCGGGCGGACGCGAGGGCGCGGCCGTCGATATCGCTCGCAAAGATCTGCACATGCGGCACGGCGTCCAGCCCCGCCATGTATTCGCGCAGCAGAATGCCGATGGAGTAGGCCTCCTCGCCCGTGGAACAGCCAAGCACCCAGATCCGGATCTGATCGCTGCGGGTCTTGCCCTCGAAGAGCTTGGGGACCACCTGCGATTCCAGAAGCTCGAATTCCCGGCGATCCCGGAAAAATTGCGTGACGCCGATGAGAAGATCGTTGAAGAGGCTCTGAGCCTCCTCGGCATGGACGCGCAGAAACTCCACGTAAGCGTCGATCGTCTCGGCCTGGACGACCTGCATGCGGCGTTGGACGCGGCGGAGGAAGGTGTTCGGCTTGTAGCCGTGGAAGTCGTGGCCGGTCTGGTTGCGCAGGATCGTGGCGATGCTGGCCAGGGCGCCCGAGATCTCGGCGGCCTCCGCCTCGAGATGGGCCGCCTCGCTGTAGCGCGCGAGATGGCTCACATAGAGCTGCACCCTCTCCGCCAGTTCCTCCGGAGGCAGGACGAAATCGACGAGAGCCGCGGGGCTGTGGTTGGGGACGATCCCTTCTCCGGCCAGTTCAGGGCTTTCTTCCGCGAGCGTGAGGCCGCCCGCTTCCTTGAGAGCCGTGACGCCGAGCGTCCCGTCCCCGTCCGTCCCGGAGAAGATGACCCCGATGGCCTTTTCTTCCTGATCCTGGGCAACCGAGATGAGGAAGCTGTCGATGGTGCCCCGCTCGCCCGGTGGCTCCTGCGCGGCACGGATATGGAAGCGACCGTCCTCGACCGTCAGGATCGTGTTGGGAGCCGACCAATAGATCTTTCCGGGTTCGACGAGGGCTCCGTGAGCCGCCGAGGTCAGGGTCAGCCCCTGCTCCGAGAGCGCTGATCTGAATCGCTCTTCGTTCAACGCCTCCCGCTGCTGGAAGACGAGAACGACCGACATCTCCTCGCCCACCTTCAGCCCGGTGAGGAAGCGCTCAAGGGAATGGCTGTCGGCCCCGGACGCTCCTGCTGCAACGACCGAGAAGACGCCCCGCCGCCCGGCTTCGCCAGTTCGGACGGATTCTGAGGAGATTGTCTTGTTGTTCTTGGCGTTGTTCTTAGCGGCCACGGTGACGATTCCCAGCTCGGGGAGGGGTTTGCCATACTATAGAGGATTGCACCACCTCTCAAAGTTCTGTCATGACGCTGCAGCCTATTCCTGGTTGTCCTGTCCGCCTTCGTCGACGCGCGGCGCGAGGGGGGTCATCGACTGGAGGACGGCCTGGCGCAAGGTGTCGGCGTAACCACGGTATTCGAGAGCCCTCTCATCGTACATCTCTGCCACCGCCTTGCGACCGCTTCGGCGTCCGTCCTCGGCCATGCGGGCGACCAGCTCGGCCCGCTCCTCGATGATGCGCAGAGCGACCCGCAGGGCTTCATCCACGGCGTTCTCCTGCTCCTTCGCGACCAGGTCGGCCGTGAAGCCGTGGCCGACCTGACAGCGGAACCGGAGCGGCTTTCCTCCGCGCACCTTGGACAGGACCCCACCGCAGGAGGGGCAGGTGAGCGCCGCAGGATCGGCGAACTTTCCGATGACCTCGCTGTCGACCCGTTCCCCGGCCGCGATGTCGACCTCCAGGCGGATGTCCGGCGGAACGGGCAGGCTTGGGCCGGCGGGCTCCCGGACCAGATCGGAGAGCACGTCGCCGATCCGGATGCTCGGCACCGACAGATCCACCGACGTCGCCTCCAAGGCGCTCCGCGGCATCTCCTCGGCGATGGCCTCGGTCGGATCCTGCACGATGGCGACGCCGCCGCAGCGCTTCACGGCCTCAAGACCCGAGGCCCCGTCGTTGAGCAATCCGCTCAGGATGATCCCGATGACCCGGGATCCGTAGGCGGCGGCGGCGGAGCGAAACAGCGGGTCGATGGCGGGGCGGGCCAGGTTTTCCCGCGGTCCCCGGCCCAGCTTGATGCACCCTTTGGTCAGGATGAGGTGATGATCCGGAACGGCCAGGTAGACATGGCCGGACGTGATCGGCATGCCATCGGCGGCGGCATGCACGGGCAGGGGCCCGGCCGCCGATGCGACCGTCGACAGGATTCCGATGCTCCGGGCCGGGATGTGCAGCACGATGAACACGGCGGCGGGCAGATCCGGGGAAAGCGCGCCCAGGATCGTCTTGAGGGGGGCCGTCGCTCCCGAGGATCCGCCGATAACGATGATGTCGCGATTGCTCATAGACGGCTCTCGGATTGTTCTCAGGGAGTGAACATCCGGTCGACGCGTCTGTTCCCGAAGGGCAGGGTGGGATGCAGATTTTTCCAGTGTTGACGGGAACTTAAGTCTTGGGAGCCGCGTCGGTAGGTGGGACGCCAACACAATGGACGCGAGCGTGGCCATGCTGGGTCGTTCAGCCGAACAGGAGGCTCTCGCCAGGGCCGAGCGCGATATTGCCGATGGGGAAAGGCGAGTGACCGACCAGATCGTCTTGATCGAAGCCTTGCGTCGTGACGGCCACGATGTGAGCGAAGCAGAGAAGCTGCTGCAAACATTTCTTGAAACGCTGGTGGCGTGGCATGGCCACCGGGACGAGATCCTGGTCGAGCTGGCGCGGCAAGGAGCATTACCCTCGACCCATGTCCAGCAAAGCCCCATGACGAAGGAATGAGGGGGAGCGATATCGCACGGGGGAGGGGCGTTTCCCGAGCCCCGAACTGGGCAATATCGTTCTGCAAAGAAGGTCTGGAGGTGCTATGATGAACCTTGCCATGCACAAACAGGCCAGTCTCAATCCTCTTCTCTGGAAGCTGGACGCCATTGCGGATCTGTCCGATCAGGACAAGCAGGCGATCTTGGACCTGCCGATGAGCGTCAAGGTTTTCGAAGCGGACAGTGACATCGTCCGTGACGGTGACCGGCCTTCGGAATGCTGCCTGGTCCTGAGCGGGTTCACCTGCCGATACAAGATCCTTTCGGACGGCAAGCGGCAGATCATGGGCTTCTATATTCCGGGCGACATTCCGGATCTGCAGAGCCTTCATCTGAAGGTGATGGACCACAGCATCGGGGCTCTCGCGACGAGCAGCATCGCGTTGATCCCGCACGAGAGCCTTCACGCCGTTCTGGAGCGGCACCCTGGCCTCGATGCTGTCATGTGGCGGGACACACTCATCGACGCGGCCATGTTTCGCGCATGGATGATCGGCATCGGGCGGCGTTCGGCTTATCAGCGCATCGCCCATCTCTTGTGCGAACTGCAGATGCGCCTCAAGGCGGTCGGGCTTGCCGGTGAGAACGGTTACGACCTGCCGGTCACCCAGAATGAGCTCGGCGATGCCCTGGGACTGTCCACGGTCCATGTCAACCGGGTGCTTCAGGATCTCAGAGGCGAGGGACTGATCGTCCTGCGCGGAGGCACGCTTCACATTCCCGACTGGGAAGCCCTTCAAGTGGCCGGCGACTTCGACCCCGCTTATCTTCACCTCAAGCGCTGATACGGCTGTCTGGGTCTGCACGACGCGCTATACGACAGAGAAGTCGATCCTGAGCGTAGTATCCTGGTCGATCGTCGCCGTCTGTACTGCGTCGACATCGACACCGATAGCACCATCGGCATAGCTGACATCGATGTCGGCGTCCTGGTCCACATCGATGGCCTGTTTCACGCCAATCGCGACCTTGATCGCGAACTTCTCCTCGAGTTCATCGTCGATATCGACATCCACATCGACGTCCTGCCGGATATCGAGATGATTGTTGACGACGAACTGGCTCTTGCCGTGCCAGCCGTCCATCATCAGGTCGAGTTCCGTATCCTGGACGATATCAACCTCGTTCTTGAGGTACAGGTCGACATAGAGAACGCCCTTGACCTCGTAGATGTCGAGATCGATCTCGGTGTTCTGGTCGATCGTCATCGACTGGTCGAGGCGCAGGAAAACACGATTGTTGGCGTCGACATCGAGCCGAATATCGGCGTCCTGCTCCATGTCCGCATCGTTGTCCATGAAGACACGGATCTTGCTTTCACCCATCCAGCCGTTGAGCAGAACGTCCGCGTCCTGGTCCACGAAGGCGGTCTGGACGATGTGGATGTCGTCGCTGTCGGGAACGGCTATCGGAATGCCGGCCGGGGTCGGCGGATCCGACGGGAGCCCGGCTCCCGGGACCGTTGCAGTTCCTGCGGCGGTCTCGGGAAGCGGCGTATGCACGCCCCCGCTCTCCAGGGCAGGCCCTGGATCCTTCTGTCCCTCGTCGGTCGCAGCCTCCTCCGGCATGCGATGCGAGGCGCCGCTCGAGGCGCCTGCTGCCGCATGAGGAGCTGCTGTGGGAGATCCGACAGAAGATCCAAAGACTGAAGACTGACCTGACTCGGTTCCGTTGTCGTCGATCTCCACGCCGGACCGGGCATGTCCGCTGATGCCATCCGTTGAACCCTTTGGCCCCGGGGACGAGAACGCATGCGAGGCCGAATCGTGTACCGCCGGAGCCAGGTCCGTTCCAAAGGGCGACGTGGCAGGCTGATGGGCCGGCTCGATGCGGGACGGTGCCGGATCGCTGGTCGGATTGGACGAATGGGAGGCCGATAGCCCAGGATCCGAGGCCGGACGGACTGGGCTGCCCTCGTCCTCGGCCGCCTGAACGATTCCATCCTGCTTGTCAGCCAGGAGCGGGAGCAGGTTTCGTGTTCCCTTGTCGGGAGGCAGCATCAGGATCGACCTCGCGCGGCCACTAAGGAAAAGACAGTGTAGAGCGCCGGTGGACCGCTGCGCCAGTCACCCATTCAGGCGCCTTACCCATCTGCCTAGACGATCCTGCATCCTTCGGCTGGTGCTCAAGCGCACAGGGACTCCGTCTCATTCTCATTCAAATGGACGACACCAGATGGGATTACGAGCCTCAGCTCAAGCCGTTGAGCTGACGGTGCCGGATGACCGCCTCCGTCCTGTTGGTGGCGTGCAGCTTTCGCATGATACGCTGGATATGCACTTTGATCGTGTTCTCGGAGATGTTGAGTGAATGGGCAATCCATTTGTTGGACCATCCCTTCTGAAGGGCCTCCAGGACATCCAGCTCCCGCGCCGTGAAGATGACCCCTGATCCGTTCGCCTCTGTCTTGAGCACGTCTCCGGTTTGCTCCACGATCTCGAAATAGGATCGCTGACCGGTATGGGGCAGGACAAGCCGTGTGGGCACCTCCGGATGTAAGTCGTGCCCATCCTTGGTTTCGGGGACGACAGGCAAGTCTCCGTTCGCGAAACGAGGGAAATATGTACCGCCAACCATCACGAGCTGAAGGGCCGCGACCGCAACCTTGAAGGAGGTGGTCATCGGGATGATGCCGCGGACGCCCATGGCAATCGCATCCCGGACATCCTTCGTCTTCATGCACATGGAGAGGATGACGATGGGCACGTCCGGACGGTTCTGGAGGATGTCTCTGGTGTCATCATTCAGCTGGCTTCCTGAGGGTGAATGCTGCTGAGACCTCAGCAGCACCAAGCCGACTGCCAACTCACCAGCATGAGCAAATTCGCTGGCCGATGAAAATCCTACGACGGGGGTGCGCGGGAACGCACTGCCGATCGCGTGGACGAGACATTCCTGCGAGAACGGCTCGTCATCGATGATGACGAGAGCCTCCTGCCTCATACCATTCGGGTCACCATCGGGCGTTGCGTACGAAAAATGCATCACAACCCTCCTTCATGTGAGGCCAATCTCATTGAATGGGTTCCCAAGAATTTTTGTGTTCCCTAGGGCGATTGATATCTACGCAACGATGGGGCACCACGATCAGGCAGGCACTATTAACAGGCCTATCCTGCCATTGATCTTCCAAACGGCGGAACTTGGCACTCGACGCTCAAGACGCAAACGGCGCGCGCTGGATATTCTCCAATAATCGTGTGCCTAGTTTAACCGTTTTTCATGGCAGTTTCTAGTAATCGAACTGCCAGGCTTAGCTTCAATTCGATCATCCCTTGAAGCATCAGCCGAGATTATTGCTCACGCTCCCTCAGGTCAGAAATCTCCAGAGCCACTCTGAATAGGTCAATTGTCACAGGTGCCTCTCCGGCATGATGAGAAAGGAAGCTTTCCCATCCTCCAACTGCCTCGGCATTCACACGGATCAAGTGAATGGCATGCACCGGGAGGCAAATTAGCGGTACGTCCTACGAGCCGCCGACGTGGAGTGCCGAAGGCGATGGTTTGCGTAAACAAATCATTGTCCTAGCCAATCCAAGACGTTCCTACCTCTTAGGGGTTACCCCATCAAAAGAGCTACCGGTTCGGCTGATCCGGCAGGTGCTCTGATGCATGTGAAAGGAGACGCGTCACCCGAATGGGCGACCGGAACCTTCTCCTCACCCATTCTGCGGCATGCAAATCGGCAACTTTCTCTCATGCCGTGCATGCAGGACTCTCTGCCAAACCGCCTCGCAACTCCACGAGGCGGCTGCAACTACTGAGGAGCGCGAGAATGGCAGACCTATCAGACCTGCTCAGCGGATTCGGGTTCGATTTCGATCTCGACGTTGAGTTGAACAACACCCTGGATCAACTGCAGAGGCAGAACACGGAGACGAATGCCAGTCAGACCTCGGCCATTGACCAGGACAACGACAACGAAGCCGCGGTCGACTACAATCCGGTTCAGCTGGCCTACAACGATGCCAGCGCCAACAACACTGCCGATACGAATGTCACCACGGACAACGACTCGGGCGTCGACTCGACCGTGACGACCGGTGGCGATTCGATTGCCACAGCCGCCAACAGCGCCAATGGCGGCGCCGCCACGGGCGGCACGACGACCGGCGGGTCCGCCACAGGCGGCGACACCGTAGGCGGTTGGACCGATAGCGGCGACTCCACGTCCGGAGACACGGCAGGAAGCAATGCGGGCGCCGTGGGCGGCGCAGGCGGATATGGGACCGGCGGGGACGGCACGAGCGGGCCGATTTATTCCGGAGACGCGGACACTGGCGATGGATCGGGTGGCAATGGTCCTGGCGGTGATGGGTACTCGGGCGATGCGGCAAGCGGCGACTCTGCCGCGACCGGCGGCGCCGGAGGCGATGGTGGCGACGGCACGGGCGGCTATGGCCGTGGCGGCTACGCGTCTGGTGGCGATGGCACTGGCGGTGACGGAGACTACGGTGCAGGCGGCGCCGGAACAGGCGGTGACGGGACGGGCGGCGCCGGCACCGGCGGTGACGGCACCGGTGGAGCGGGCGGCTATGGTGGCGCCGGCACAAGCGCCAGCGGCGACGGCACCTCAGGGGCCGGCACCGGCGGTGCCGGTTCAGGCGGCGCCGGCACGAGCGGTGCGGCGACATCCGGCGCTGCTACGGGCGGCGACGGCACGGGCGGCGCCGGCGTGGGCGGTGCGGGCGGCGCAGCTACGGCGGCTTCCGGCGATACCACGGGCGGCAGCTCCACGTCCGGTGCAGCCACGGGCGGTGACACGGCCGGCGGTGCCACGACTGCCGGGTCCGCTATGGGCGGGAATGCTTCCGCCAATGGCGGCACGGCCGCGGGCAATGCCGGGGCTCACAGCGACAACGATGCCGTGGCCGACATCGACTCCACGGCCAGCGGCAATGCCGGGGCCAGCGTGAACCAGGGCGGCGGTGGAACCGCAGCCTCCGATCAGGACATCGGTGACTTCAACTTTGGCCAGAACAACGACTCCGACGCCACGTCCACCCAGGATCAGGCGGTGACGGTCGACCTCGACCAGACGATGGATGCCACGCAGGATGCGAGCCTGGCCTTCACCTTCGACTTCGGCGACTTTGACTTCGGCTTCGTCGTCTGAGCCCCGATAACGGCGGTCCGGGGCTGCGGCACTCCCGCGGCCCCGGAGTGGCGCATGCGCGATCTTCCCCGGACGTGCGAGCGCCAGCCCGACTCCCCTGATGGTTCCGGAGATCGCGTATGGCCCTGAACTGGATGAAGGCCCGCCATCAGACAGAGGTGGAGCACGCCTTCCGGCTTTGTCGCTACTCGCTGGCCCTCGTCGCGGGCTTGAGCTTCTTCGTCAATCTGCTCGCCCTGACCATGCCGCTCTACCTGCTGCAGGTCTACGACCACGTCTTGTCGAGCCAGAGTCTCGACACGCTCTTCATGCTCACCCTCATCGTCATCTTCGCGCTGGCGCTCCATGCGGTTATCGAGGCCCTGCGCCGCGAGATGCTCGCCCGCGTCGGTGGCTGGCTCGAGGAACGCCTGCAGGCTCCCGTGCTCACCGCAGCCGTGCAGGCCGCGCTGCGGGCCGATCCCGCGGGAGCCGCGCAGGCATGGCGCGATCTCGGCACCCTGCGCCAGTTCTTCGGCGGATCGGCATGCACGGCGCTGTTCGACCTGCCGTGGACCCCGATCTTCCTGCTCGCCATGACCCTCGTTCACCCGCTGCTGGGTGCCATTGGGATCGTGGCTTCCCTCATCCTGTTCGGCTTCGCATGGCTCAACGAGACCGTAACCCGGGCTCCTTTCGCGCGGGCGTCCGCAGCCTCATCCGAAAGCCAGCACCGCTTCGAGTCGCTGATGCGCAACGTGGAGGCGATCACCGCCATGGGCATGCTGCCTGGCGTGGCACGGATCCTGGCCGACGAGCAGGCGCATGCCAAGGCCGCCCAGCTGACGGCCGGCTCGCGGGCTTCGGCGATCCAGGCGCTAGCCCGCTTCGTCCGTTTCCTCGCGCAGGTGCTGGTGATGGCGGCAGCCTCCTTCCTCGTCATCAGGCACGATGTCAGCCCGGCCGCGATCTTCGCCGCCTCGATCCTGCTCGGCCGCTCCCTCGGCCCCGTCGAGGGAGCCATCGGCACCTGGAAGGCCGTCACCAACGTGCGGCTCGCCTATGACCGCATCCGGCGCATCATGCAGGCCGCCCCGCCGCCCGTGAAAGGCATGGAGCTGCCCCCACCCAGCGGCCTCCTCGAAGTTGAGCAGCTCACCTACGTGCCGCCTGGATCGACCGAGCCTGTCGTGCGCCGCCTCTCGATGATGGTCTGCGCCGGCAAGGTGCTCGGTGTCGTCGGGCCCTCAGGAGCCGGAAAGTCGACCCTTGGTCGCCTGATCGCCGGCACCGTGCCGCCGACCACGGGGCATGTGCGCCTCGACGGGGCCGATGTCGGGGTGTGGATGGCCTCCGGGGGACATCGTTACTTCGGCTATCTGCCCCAGGACGTCGAGCTCTTCGCCGGGACCGTCGCGGAGAACATCTCCCGCCTGTCCGAGGCGAGTTCCACGGATGTCATTGCGGCGGCGCGGTTGGTGGATCTTCACGATACCGTCATGCGGCTGCCCAGGGGCTATGACACTCATATCGGCGAGGGCGGGGCGCGGCTCTCCGGCGGCCAGCGCCAAAAGCTCGGGCTCGCGCGTGCGTTTTTCGGCGACCCTCGTTTGATCGTTCTCGACGAGCCGAATGCAAGCCTCGACCCCGAAGGCGAGGAGGCGCTCCGTCGAGCCATCGACGAGATGAAGTCCCGCGGCGCAACAATCATCGTCATTGCCCAGCGCCTCGGCATTTTGTCCGTTGCCGATAACGTGCTCGTACTCGACAACGGCCTGGTCAACGCCTATGGCGAGCGCCGCGAGATCGCCGAGAAAATCGCACAGGGACGGACGGCGATCAGGGTCGCGCAGCAGGCGAGGGCGAAGCCTGAAACGCGCATGCCGAAGGTCAACGAAGGACCGATGATCACCGCACCCGGTCAGCAGGCCGGCAAGGGAGCCGCATGATGGCCAGAACATCGCCCGTCATCGATCTCTCCGATGTCCTGCCCCCGCCACCCCCCACTCCGTTCCATCGGATCCGGTGGTTGACGGCCTTCGCGTTCGGGCTCGTGGTCGTGTTCATCGGCGGCTTCGGCATTTGGTCTGTCACGGCGCCGCTCGAAAGCGCCGCCATCGCAATCGGCTCGGTCGAGGCCGAAACGAGCCGCAAGACGGTGCAGCACTTGGAAGGCGGCATCGTCGCCAGGATTCTGGTGAAGGACGGTGATGCCGTGACGACCGGCCAGCCGCTGATTCAGCTCGACGATACGCGGGCCAGATCCAGCGCCGAGGCGCTTCGGGGACAGCTGCGCGAGGCTCAGGCCCGCGAGGCGCGGCTGCTCGCCGAGCGAGACGGGAATGACACGATCCAGTTCCCGCTGCCCCTGCGCCAAGCGGCCGAGACGGATGCAGCGCTCGATGAGATGCTCGCCGGACAGCAGCGAATCTTCAACAGCCGCCGCCAGCTCTACCAGTCGCAGCTCGCTGTGCTGATCCAGCGGCAGCAGCAGATCTCGCGCCAGATGCTGGGCCTGAGGTACCAGGTGAGCGCTGCGGCGAAGCGTGCGGAGATCATCAAGAAGGAGATGGAATCGATTGCGCCCCTCGTCGCCAGGGGTGTCATCGCGCAGCCGCGCAAGCTGGCGCTTGAGCGCGAACAGGCCGAGATCGACGGGCGGCAGGGCCAGGCGCAGGAGGAAATGGCGCGTGCCGAACAGGGTGTCGGCGAAGCCAACGCTCAGATCCTCAAGCTGCGCAGCGACCGGGAGGCCGAGATCGCTCAGAGCCTCCGCGAGGTGCAGGCGCTCCTCTTCCAGCTCTCCGAACGGGCCGAGGCCGCTCAGGACGTGCTCGCCCGCACCCAGGTGCGCGCGCCCGAGGACGGGGTCGTGACGGATCTCCGAATTCGGACGCCCGGCGGGGTCGTAGGGGAGGGCCAGCCATTGCTCGACCTCGTGCCGAAGCACGATCGCCTCATCATCACCGCCCAGGTGAGACCCGACGACATCGATGTCGTCCACCCCGGGTTACCGGCGCAGGTGCGGCTCATGCCCTACAAGCACCGCCGCGTTCCTCCCGTGGAGGGAACGCTCACCTATGTGTCGGCCGACCGCATGACCGACAAGACCACGGAGCGCTCGTTCTACACGGCGCGCATCCGTCTCGACGAGCATTCGCTGTCATCCTTGCCGGGGGTCGAGGTGATGGCCGGTATGCCCGTCGAGGTTCTGATCAAGACCGGCAAATTCACCGCAGCCGGCTACATGCTGCGCCCTGTGATGGACAGCTTCAATCGCGCGTTCCGCGAGGACTGAGGCACGCCGCGAGAGTGTATATCGAAGTCTAGGCCGATCATCCGAATAGCATCGGTGGTGAATGGGAGCCCGATGCTACGAGGTTCACTCAGCGGCCGTGCGTCCCTCGTCCCCGGTTCCTCGCTGAGCGTCCCATTGCATCTCGACCGCGTTGCGATGCTCGCCCTCGGCGTCGGCCGGAACTTGCTCTGTCCCTGGTGGTCGAGGCTGCGGCTCCAGAACGATCTTCTGCCGCTCGGGGTCCCAGCGTGCGGTCACCCGGTCGCTTTCATGGACCTCGTCCGCCAGCATCGCCCGGGCCGATTGCGTCTCGAACTCCGTGCGGATCAGTCGCCGCAGCTCGCGCGCTCCGAACTCGGGCCGGAAGCCGGCAGCGGCAAGATGATCGACGACGCTGTCATCGATCGCAAGATCGAGTCCCTGGCCATGAGCCGTCCGCCTGACGCGCTCCAGCTGAAGCTCGACGATGGAGCGGCTTTCGCTGCGGGTTAGGGCATGAAAGACGATGATCTCGTCGATGCGGTTGATGAATTTCGGCCGGAAATGGCTACGAAGGACGTCCATCAGCTCCGTGATGGTGACCTTGTGGTGCGCTTCGGGAGTATCGCGCAAGCCCCGCAGGATCATGATGGTCCGGGCAACCGTCGGCTCGGGGACGAAGACCGGCTGGAAGCGACGCTCCAGGGCAGCATCCTTCTCAATGTGTTTCTGGTATTCGTTGAGTGTCGTGGCACCGATCAGGTTGAGCTCGCCACGGGCCAGCGTCGGCTTGAACACGTTGTCGTGTCGAGCCCGCTTTCGCCGCCGCCGTGGCCAGCCCCCACGATGGTGTGGATTCCGTCGATGAACAGAATGAGCTCGTTGTTCCGCTCCGTGACCTCCTTGAGGATCTGCTGGGCGCGCTCCTCGAACTCGCCCCGATATTTCGAGCCGGCCACCATCGAGTTGATCGAGAGTTCGACGCGGCGTTTGTCCCGGAGGCTCTCGGGCACCTCGCCGGCGACGATGCGCTGCGCGAGCCCCTCGACGATGGCCGTCTTGCCGACACCCGGCTCGCCGATGAGAACCGGATGCCACAGATGTCACAAATTCCGTCCGCCACGGCTTTCCTCCATGCTGTCGATTCTGCCTGACGGGTGTCGTGATCCGGCAGATGTCGGCCTTGCGTGCGACTTCGGCGCGGTTGTTCCTCATCGGCGGCTGCCATGTTCGGTACGCAGATCTGTCGATCCCCGAGCGAGAATACAATTTCGCTGGGCGGTTGCTCTGGAGCGGCCATTCTTGTTCAGAACATCACGAAATCTGGATCGGCAGCGGGCAGCCCGACGAATAATGGAGGGCTGCCATGACCAAGCTTGGGCTTGAAGACAACTCACAGAAGAGCAAGTGATGATAATCCGAATGATCGCGGTCAGCAAAAGAGCGGCTGGATCGGTCACAAAGATACCGTGACCTGTCAGACCTTTCCGGCTGCCGACGCGTTTCAATGCCACTGTACTCCTCACAAGCCTGAACCATCCGCAATCGACGAGGCAACCCATGTCGCACGCGAAACTCTTCACACCCTTCCGGGTCGGGGATCTGGAACTCGCCAACCGAATCGTCATCGCTCCCATGTGCCAATACTCGGCCGAGGACGGCTGCATGAACGATTGGCACATGATTCATCTGGGTCAGCTTGCTCTCTCGGGGGCAGCGCTGCTCACCATCGAGGCGACGGCGGTCACGCCCGAAGGCCGGATCACCTACGGGGACGTCGGGCTCTATTCGGACGCATGCGAGGCTGCGATGGGCCGCGTTCTGGACGGCATCCGGCGCTGGTCCGACATGCCTGTCGCGATCCAGCTCGGCCATGCCGGGCGAAAGGCCTCGACCGAAGTGCCCTGGAAGGGGGGCCGGCAGATCGCCCCCGATCATGCCAATGGTTGGAAGACGGAGGCGCCTTCCGCGATCCCGCAGGAGAGCGGCGAGGCTTCTCCGGCGGCTCTGGACCGGGATGGTCTTGCGCGGGTACGGAACGCCTTTGCCGAGGCGGCCGTGCGGGCTGCGAGGCTCGGCCTCGAGGCCGTTCAGATTCATGCGGCTCATGGCTACCTGCTTCACCAGTTTCTGTCGCCGCTCTCCAACCAGCGGGACGACAGCTATGGCGGATCGCTCGAAAACCGGATGCGCTTCCCGCTCGAGGTGTTCGATGCCGTTCGGGCCGTGTTCCCGGCCGGGCGCCCGGTGACGGTGCGGGTGTCTGGCACGGACTGGGCGCCGGGCGGCTGGACCATCGAGGAGACGGTGGAATTTGCCAGGGCCCTCGAGGCGCGCGGCTGCAGTGCGATCCATGTCTCGAGCGGAGGCTTGACACCAGCACAAAAGATCCCCGTGGGACCGAGCTACCAAGTGCCTCTGGCCCGCGCGGTGAAACCGGTCGGCATGCCCGTCATCGCCGTCGGTCTCATCACGGATTTCGTGCAGGCGGAATCCATCCTCGTCACCGGGGACGCCGATCTGATCGCCCTTGCCCGTGCGATCCTCTACGATCCTCGCTGGCCCTGGCATGCGGCTGCGCATTTCGGCGCGGCGGTCCGGGCGCCAAGCCAGTACCTGCGCTCCCAGCCGCGGCAATATCCGGATCTCTTCAAGATGCGCGCAGACGATTGAGGGCGGCGCGCGTGACGAAGCCGGCTGCTGCGGGTTACCTGCTGACCTACCGCCAGTCCGTTGCGCCTGATCGCGCCTGATCCCGACCGGACCGGGCGCCCCCTTCGGCGGTTTCGGGTAAGGCTCGTGTCTTCTCATCGCGGGCCATCATCTGCATGGCCGGACCGTCGGTGATGAGGCGCGCTCCACGCTGGTAGGTCAGATAGTTCCACAACCAGCTGAACGCCACGACGGCACGGTTCCGCAGGCCGATCAGGAAGTAGACGTGCGCGAAGCCCCAGAACAGCCAGCCGATAAAGCCCGTGAGATGAACCGACTTGAGCTTCACCACGGCGGCCTTGCGCCCGATCGTGGCGAGATCGCCCTGATGGCGGTACCGGAACGGCCCCGGTAAGGGTCTGCTCTCGACCTTCGCGGCGATCATGTCGGCCACATAGCGGCCCATCTGCTTGGCCGCCGGCGCGATTCCCGGCACCGGCTTGCCGGCCGCGTCGGTCACAGTCGCGGTGTCGCCGATCACAAAAATCTCCGGCCTGCCCGGAACGGTCAGATCAGGCCCGACCTTGACCCGCCCGGCGCGATCCTGCTCCACCCCGAGCCACGCGCCGGCCGGAGAAGCCACGACGCCTGCGGCCCATATGACCGTGCCGGCCTCGATCCGCGCCTCCTCGAGGTCGACCCCGGCCTCATCGCAGTTCGTGACCCGCGCGAGCGTCCTGACCTCCACGCCCATCCGCTCGAGCGCCCGATGGGCATAGGTTGAAAGATCCTCTGGAAACGTCGGCAGCAGGCGGGGCCCCGCCTCGATCAGGATCACCCGGGCCGCATGCGGGTCGATGCGCCGGAATTCGGCCGGAAGGGCATGATGAGCCACCTCCGCAATGGCGCCGGCCATCTCGACGCCGGTGGGGCCGCCGCCCACGACCACAAATGTCAGAAGACGGCGCTGTTCGTCAGGATCGTCGGTCAGTTCGGCGTGCTCGAAGGCGAGAAGAACCTTCCGGCGGATGGAGGTCGCATCCTCGATCTGCTTCAGCCCTGGAGCGACAGTGGCCCATTCCGGGTGTCCGAAATAGGAATGGGTCGCGCCTGTCGCGAGGACGAGAAAGTCGTAAGGGACGTCCACCGGTCCCGCCCTGACACTGCACGCATCCACATCGATGCCGGTGACATTCGCCAGGAGAACCGTCGTGTTCCTCTGCCGCCTGAGGATGCCGCGGATCGGCCAGGCTATGTCGGCCGGCGACAGGGCCGCCGTGGCGACCTGGTAGAGGAGTGGTTGGAAGTAGTGGTAGTTGTGACGGTCGATGACCGTCACGTCGACCGGCACCCGCGCCAGGGATTGAGCGACCGTCAGCCCTCCGAAGCCCGCCCCGACGATCACGACCTTTGGTCTATCAGCGGTCATTCCGCCTCTCGCTTGCTGTTGGGTGGAAAGGGATGCCCTTCATCGGAAGGCCCCAACCCTCGCAATGGGCGGAAACCCCGATGTTTCGCCCTTATGGCAATTTTATTGCATGTCCTTCCAGATATCCAGACATCTGCGGGCGCAGGGACTTACCATAGGGAGCGCCAGGATCGCCCATCCGAGTCGGGCTTCTTCCAGGGTCGTCTGCCGCCTTTCGGTTCCTTGTTCCCCAGGGTTCGAGTGGCTTACCCGATCTTTGGAGTATAGCGATAGCTCTGGGTCGGGCGGTCCAGCACCCGCCGTCCCATCAGGCTCGCCACGAGATCCACCATGAGCAGGGCTGTCCGGCCGCGCTCATCGAGGAACGGGTTGAGTTCGACAAGGTCGAGGCTCCCCACGAGGCCGCTGTCGTGGAGGATCTCCATGATGAGGTGCGCCTCGCGGAAGGTCGCGCCGCCAGGAACGGTGGTGCCGACCCCAGGCGCGATCGCCGGATCGAGGAAATCCACGTCGAGGCTCACGTGGAGAACCCCATTGGCCGCTGCGACACGCTTCAGGAAGGCGTCGAGGAGCGACACGACGCCGTTCTCGTCGATGGACCGCATGTCGTGAACCGTCACGCCCGCCGTCTGCAGCGCCGAGCGCTCTGCCGGATCGACGCTGCGGATGCCCATCATGCAGACGTTCTGAGGCTTGATGGGGGCGGCGAGGGCGGGAAAATAGCCTTCGAACCCGCTGCGCCCGGTTGCATAGGCCATGGGCACCCCATGGAGGTTTCCGCTCGTGGTGGTGGTAAGGGTATGGAAATCCGGATGCGAGTCGAGCCACAGGACGAAGAACTCGCGACCTTCCTCCGCGGCCCGGCGCGCAAGCCCCGTCATGGAGCCGGCCGAGAGGCTGTGGTCTCCGCCGGCAAAGATCGGCATGCCGTCGCGGCTTGCCTGATAGGCTGCCTCGGCGATGGCTTCGGTCCAGGCGACGGTTTCTGGGAGCGCCTTGATGGCGAGATTCGGATGCTGCAGATCGCGGAGCGGCCTGGGTGCGATGTTGCCCCGATCCTCCACGATATAGCCGAGATTCTGCAACTCGCTGATCAAGCCGGCGGTCCGGAAGGCGCTCGGCCCCATATCGCAGCCGAGCCGGCCGGCGCCCTCCTGAACCGGTACGCCCAGAACGATACACGGCTTCGATGTCATTCCGTTCTCCCTTCGGATTTCGCGGGATCAACCTGCGGCGACCGTGAATTGAGCAGTAAAGTTTGACAAAAGGATAATGCGGGCTGGGCGTATGCATACCTCGGATCGCACGGTGTGTTGGCGCTTTCGGTTCTAGGTGGGCTTCTGTGATGCGTGAGGAGCAGCAGGCACATGGCCATCGCTGGCCGCCGCGGCTGGAATCGGCGCGAAGATCGGGATCGGTTCCCTGCGCCCAGCGAGAGGTTCAAGCCCGATTTCCCGCCATGCCGTGCGATCGGGCGAGCCCTCGACGGCTGCCCCCGAGGCCAGGATCATCTCACCATACCGCTTCGTCGCCTGCTCGAGACGCGAGGCGACGTTCACCGCATCGCCCAGGACCGTGAACTCCATCCGCTCCTCGTCGCCGACGATCCCGCAGAACACCTCGCCGACGTGGATCCCGATGCCGATCCGCACGGTATGGGGCAGTTCACGGGTCGCGTTCCAGGCGGCCACGATGCGGACGAGATCATGCGCGAAGGCGAGGGCTCGCGCCGCGTCGTCGCCGGTCTCGTCCGGCACGCCGAACAGGATCAGCGCCCCGTCCCCGATAAACTTGTCGACGAAGCCGCGGTGGTTGCGGACGGCTCCCAGGATCCGGGTTCTGAAAGCCGTGAAGAACTGAGACAGGCGCTCCGGGTCCATGCCTTCGGCCAGACCGGTGGAGTCGCGGATATCGACGAAGACGATCACGGCTTTCTGACGACGCCCGCGGCGCAGGTTGACGTCGCCGGCCGCCACCCGGGGGGCGATCTCGGCCGGGAGAAAGCGCGACAGGCTCGCCCGCCCGATGGCATCCCTGACGGCGGAGGCCAGGAGGCGCCGCGACCGGATGATGCCGAAGGCCGTCGCTGCGCCCGCAAGGAGAAGCAGTTCGAGCCGCATCACGTTGACCGGCATCGAGAACAGGCGATGCCATGCGGGCGCCGCCATGGCGGCAGGATCCAGGACCAGACGGTGGTCCAACGCGACGGCAATCCCGATCAGACCGATCGCCAGGAGCGCGATGGCACAGAGCTGGACTTTCACGTCGTAGCGGAGGGCCCCGACGGCGAGAACGAGCGGCGCCGCCCAGGTGATTGGCGCGGACGGCAGGGCGTTGCCGGGCAGTCCGCGTTCGCCGACGGCAAAGAACGCGATGACGAGGACAAGCCCCACATCCATCACCATGAACAGGTAGGCGAAACCGTGGCGCCAGCGCTGCGGCACCGCGAGCACGATGCTGACGGCCCCGACGAGGAGGAAGCCGAAGGAGGCGATCCAGGCGTTCCGCTCGAACATGTCGAGGGTCATTCCCGTCAAACGAAGCAGAATGCGATCAGCGAGGATCACGGTCGTGAAGACGCACAGGCCGATGGCCACGCGCAGCCATCCGATCAGCCGCTCCGCGGCAACCTCATGACGCCTCATCAGGGCCGCGACGAGGTCCCCCTCGAGGGGGCGATCCGGCAGGTTGATGAACGGCTCTGCTTCCCGGGATGGATCCTTCGCGCGCAGATCTGGCCGCATGATGGCCTCCCGGCTCCTCGGCTCCATAGCTCAGGCTATGGCCCGATTAGAACACGAACCGCCCCTGCGCGGCCAGAGGGGGCACATGGATGTCCCCTCTTCCATTCTCCTCAGACAATCGGGATGACCCCGCCCGGCGACCGCGTCATCCGACCGGCAGCGATTTCGTCCGGCCGACTGCGCTGACGCGGCTCTCCAAGGCCAGTGATCCGCTAGCCTTTGATGAAGGCGAGCACGTCGGCGTTGAACCGGTCCGCCTCGGTCTGCGCCAACCCGTGGGGAGCCCCTAGGTAGACCTTGAGCTCGGCGCCCTTGACGATCTTCGCGGTCTTTTCCGCCGATGCCTTGATCGGCACGATCTGGTCGTCGTCGCCGTGGATCACGAGCGTCGGCTTGTCGATCTTCTTGAGATCTTCGGTGTAGTCGACCTCCGAGAACTCGTGGACGCAGTCGTATTCGCCCTTGATGCCGCCCATCATGCCCTGGAGCCAGAAGGACTCGCGCAGGCCCTCATTGGCCTTCGCGCCGTCACGGTTGAACCCGTAGAACGGCATGGTGAGGTCCTTGAAGAATTGCGAGCGGTCACCGGCAGTGTTCTGGCGGATGCCGTCGAAGACGTCGATCGGCGTGCCTTCCGGATTGGCCTCGGTCTTCAGCATGAGCGGCGGCACGGCACCGACGAGGACGACCTTCGCAACTCGCCCGGTGCCGTGGCGGCCGATGTAGTGCGCAACCTCGCCGCCACCGGTGGAATGGCCGATCATGATGACGTCTCTGAGATCGAGCGTCTCGATCAGTTCGGCCAGGTCGTCCGCATACTGATCCATGTGGTTGCCGTCCCAGGTCTGGTCCGAGCGACCATGGCTGCGGCGGTCATGCGCGATGACGCGGTAGCCCTGCTGGCCAAAGAACAGCATCTGGCCGTCCCAGGCATCGGCCGAAAGCGGCCAGCCATGGGAGAACAGGATCGGCTGTCCCGCTCCCCAGTCCTTGTAGAATATCTTCGTCCCGTCCTTCGTCGTGATCGTCCCCATGGGGTGCTCTCCTTGCTAAGTGCTTCAACGTGGCTGTCGGCTTGGCCTTTCGACGGCCAGGAAGTGCTGAACCAGGGGCGGCTCGGCGCCCTGGTGAAATTGCCGGGCCTCGGCCTGGATGTCCGCGTCGGCCTTCGAGATCCGCTTGTGCTGGCGCAGGTGCTCGGCCCAGGATTCGACGAAGAACCATTCGACGATGTGCTCGGGATCGGCCGCATCCTCGGAGATGCCCCAGGAATAGGCGCCGTCGCGCCAGCGTTCCTCGGAGAGGCGCTCGAGCGCAGCCAAGAAGGCGGCACGGTCGGCCTGCAGGATTCGATAGGTCACCATGATCATCACCGGCCCCCGGTCATGCGCAACGGGTTCGGCCATGGCCGGCTCGGGCCAGTGCAGGGATGGCGTCAGATCGCTCTCGCCGGCCGGCAGAGGCGCGCGATGCGCGAGCAGGGCAACCACGACGAGGCTGAGGCCGGCCGCGACCAGGGCGGTGTCTGTGCCGATCTCCTGCGCGAGGAAGCCCCAGCCCAGGCTGCCCGCCGTCATAGCGCCGTTGAAGGCGGTGAGATAGATCGCGAGGCCCCGGCCCCGGATCCAGTTCGGCAGAATGGCCTGCATGGTGCTGTTAAGGGTGGTCAGCATGGCGATCCACGCGATGCCGAGAACGAAGGTCGCGACGATGGCGACGATCTCCAGGTTGGTGAGGGCGAGCAGGATGGTCGCGGCCGCCGTCACGAGGGTTGCGGCGAGCACCAGGCCGTCCTGCCCAAGCCGGGCGCGGGCCCGCGGCATCAGGACGGCGCCCGCGATGGCGCCTGCTCCGACGCTGCCGAGCAGCAGTCCGTAGAAGCCCGGCCCGCCGCCGATCTCCTGCCGGGCGACGATCGGGAGCAGGGCCCAGACGGCGCTGGCGAAGGCGAAGAACACAACGGCCCGCCACAGGATGCGATGGAGGTCGCGGCTCGCCCGGGCATAGCGCAGGGCGGCGCGCAAGGCTCCGCCGAAATTCTCCCGCAGCCCGTCATCATGATCGGCCTCGCGGCGCCACCACAGCAGGGCACCGCCGACAAGGACATAGGTCAGGACGTCGAGGCCGTAGACGGCGGCGGCCCCGAGAAGCGCCAGCAGAAATCCGCCCAGGGCGGGCCCGATGGAGCGGGCGATGTTGATGCCGAGGGAGTTGAGCGCCACGGCGCCCTTCAGGTCTGACCGTGGAACGAGCTCCGGCGTAATGGCCTGCCAGGCCGGGGTCGCCAGGGCCGCCCCCACGCCGCCGAGGAAGGTGAGGACGATGAGGCCTTCGACCGAGACGGAGCCCGTCCAGGCCAGGACGGCGAGCAGGGAGCTCACGCTTCCGAGAACGATCTGCAGGGCGATGAGAAGGCGCCGCCGGTCGAGGATGTCGGACAGGACGCCGGCCGGAATCGCGAGCAGGAAGAACGGCAGCGTGCCGGCGGCCTGGATCATGGCGACCGACGCGGGCGAGGCGGAAAGCCCCGTGACCAGCCAGGCGGACGACACGTCCCGCATGAAGGTGCCGATATTGCCGAGCACCGTCGCGGTCCAGATCACCGCAAAGAGGCGGTGGCGGAGGGGCGCGAAGGTGCCGGGCGGCGGTGACGCCGGCGCCTGCGCGAGGCCGGCCGGGGTCTCGCTCATAAGCGTGTGCCCCGACCGTTGGCCAGCAAGGCCGCGAGACCAAGACCGCCGACGATGGCCACGTGTTCGAAGAACGTGGCGGTCTGGCGGCCGCGATCGGGCCCCTCGAAAGCCCAGAAGGGATGTGCGAGAAGGGTGGCCAGAGCGGTGAACACCGCCAGGATCCCGGCGCCGAGCCAGCAGGTCCGGCGGGCGCCGAGCCAGCAGGTCCGGCGGGCGAGGAAGAGAATGGACCCGCCGAGCTGCGTGGCGATGACCAGCCCTGCGATCGGCGCGGCCGGTTGGAGGCCGAGCCCCACGACTTCATTCACCGCTCCGCCGAAATCGGCGAGCTTCACGACCCCGCTGATCAGAAAGGGCGACGCCAGCGCGAGGCGCGCCAGATAGTCGAGTCCAGGCAGGGCCAGCATTCGGGTGACGGGGCGGGGAGCCGCGATATCGGTCATGGTGCTTCTCTCAGAAGGCCCAGCAGGAGCAGCCGAGCGCTCCCCAGAAAGAGCGTGAATCCGACGTCGGTGATGCGGATCCCCAGGCCGCGGCATGGGAATGGCCATGCACACCGCAGGAATTGACGCAGCCGCAGGCAGCCGCTGCCGCGAAGGTGTATTTTCGGTCGGATTCAGGACCGGCCCGGCGCTGCTGGTAGCCACCGAACGTGCGGACAGGGGACCAGTCCGGCATCGGGGGTGGCAGAGGCGGCGCGAAATCCTTGAACTCGGCATCGCCGTAGACCGGCCGGCCGCCGAGAAGGGTGAGAACCGACGCGATGTCCTGGATCGCGTCCTCCGGAACGGAGAAGAAATCGTCGGACAGAACCGCCAGGTCCGCCAGCTGGCCCGCCTTGATCTGACCCTTCTTGCCTTCTTCCGTCGAGAACCAAGTGTTGGCTTCGGTCCACAGGCGAAGGGCGGTTTCGCGGTCGAGGCGGTTCGCCGCCGGATAGAGCGTCAGCCCTCCGAGGGTCTTGCCCGTCACGAGCCAGGACAGGGAGACCCAGGGATTGTAGGAGGCCACCCGGGTGGCATCGGTGCCTGCGCCCACGGGAACGCCGGCCTCCAGCATGCGCCGGACCGGGGGCGTGTGCTCGGCCGCCCTGTCGCCGTAACGCTCCACGAAATCCTCGCCCTGGAACGCCATCCGGTGCTGGACCGCGATACCGCCGCCGAGAGCCGCGATCCGGTCGATGTTGCGCTCATCGACGGTCTCGGCGTGATCGATGAACCAGTGCAGGCCCTCGAGCGGCACGTCCCTGTTTACCCTCTCGAACACATCGAGCGCCCGGGTGATCGTCTCGTTGTAGGTGGCGTGCAGGCGCCACGGCCAGCGGTTCTGGGCGAGCAGGCGCACGACGGGCTCGAGATCGGCCTCCATCGAGGGCGGCATCTCGGGCCGTTCGACCTTGAAATCCTCGAAGTCGGCAGCCGAATAGACCAGCATCTCCCCGGCGCCGTTATGGCGGTAGAGATCGTCGCCCTGGCCCGGCTTGACCTGCTTGGACCAGGTGTCGAAATCCGTCAGTTCTTCCTTCGGCCTCTGCGTGAAGAGGTTGTAGGCGAGACGCACCGTGAGCTGGCCCTCCCGATGCAGCTCCTCGATGATCCGGTAATCGTCCGGATAGTTCTGGAAGCCGCCTCCGGCATCGATGACGCCGGTCACTCCGAGGCGGTTCACCTCGCGCATGAAATGGCGCGAGGAGTTCTTCTGGTACTCGGGCGGAAGCTTCGGGCCCTTGGCGAGGGTGGCGTACAGGATCGTGGCATTGGGCCTGGCGATCAGCAGGCCCGTGGGATTGCCCTGCGCGTCCCGCTGGATCTCGCCGCCGGGAGGATTGGGCGTGTCCTTGGTATAGCCAACGGCCCGCAGGGCGGCGCCGTTCAACAACGCACGGTCGTAAAGGTGCAGGATGAAGACTGGCGTGTCGGGCGAGACGGCGTTGATCTCGTCTAGGGTCGGCAGCCTCTTCTCGGCGAATTGATGCTCCGTGAAGCCGCCGACCACCCGCACCCATTGCGGGGCGGGTGTGCGGTCCACCTGTTTCTTCAGCATCCTCATGGCGTCGGCCAGGGAGCGGACACCGTCCCAACGGAGCTCCATGTTGTAGTTGAGGCCGCCACGGATGATGTGCATGTGGCTGTCGATCAGGCCGGGGATGACCCGGCGGCCGTTTAGATCCACGCGTCGCGTGTCGGGGCCGGCAAGGGTCATGATCTCCCGTTCGGCGCCGACGGCGACGAAGCGCCCGTCCCGGATAGCCACAGCGGATGCTTCGGGAGCCTGACGATCGAGTGTCGTGATCCTGCCGTTGAACAGGATCAGGTCGGCGGACGTCTTCATCGTCTGAGCCTCCAGGCCTTTGGGAAGAGCAAAGCCCGCCCCGAATGCACCAAGGCCGGCGAGCACGGTACGACGATCATGGGGCATGGACATAGCCGGCTTTCGCTCGCGTCTGCCGGGCATGGCAGTCGACGGGACATCGAAGAGGATGGAGCGGATGCAGGGATGGTCCTGCACCCGCCGGGGGAGCCGGCTATTCCGCCGCGACCGCCGAGTCGCCGTGGGCGCCTTCGCTCGCGCCGAACATGGTCTTGGCGTAGATGATGCCGAGACCGTAGGCGCCGCCGTACTTCTTCGCGATTCCCGTCGTCAGGTCGTAGGTTTCGGTCCGGGCCCAGTCGCGCTGCAGTTCGAGCAGATATTGCAGAGCGGTCATCGGCCGGACGCCGGCCTGGATCATGCGTTCCACGGCGCGCTCGTGCGCCTCGGTCGAGACATCGCCGCACGCATCGGTCACCACATAGACCTCGAAGCCCTGATCGAGCGCCGACAACGTCGGGCCGACGATGCAGACCGACGTCCAAAGGCCCGCGAAAACCAGGCGGCTCTTGCCGATCCGATTCACCTCGTCGATGACGGCCGCATCCTCCCAGGTGTTCATCGACGTGCGGTCGAGAAGGCTCTGGCCCGGAAAGGCGTCCGTGACCTCGGAGAACATCGGGCCCGAGAAGCTCTTCTCCGCGACGGTCGTCAGGATCGTCGGAACCCTGAAGCCGGCCGCAGCCTGGGCGATCATGGCTGCATTGTTGCGCAGGTTCACGGCATCGATCGACTTCGTCGCAAACGACATCTGCGACTGGAAGTCGATGAGGATCAAAGCGTGATCGGCGGGGTTGATGAGGTTCGAGCCGGGCGTAGGGGATGCTTTGACGGACATGGTCGATCCTGTTCGGGTGAGGGCTGGCGGGGGAACAATCGAGCCATTGGTCTTGAGAATCTTGTCGAAAATGAAACGAACTTGGACGATCTGGGCTTGGCGTTCGGGAAAGTGTCGGTCTCTGGCAAAAGAGGACGAGACAAACGCGATTTCCAGCCGATAGGGTGGCGGAAACGATACACCGGAGTGCAGCCATGGCCGGACGCGGCCTTCATCACGTGACGCTGATCTCGAGCGACGCTGAGCGGAGCTGCCGCTTCTACGCGTGTCTTCTCGGCATGAGGCTCGTCAAGCGGACGGTGTCTCACGAGGATCCAGGGACGTTCCACCTCTGCTTCGGTGACGAGGTCGGCCGGCCAGGCACCCTGTTTACCCTGTTCCCGTGGCAGCGGGTGCCTCGCGGCAGGCGCGGGGCCTGCGAGGCATGGCAGACGGCGTTCCGCATTCCCCTGGGAGCGCTGGACTGGTGGAAGCGTCGCTTTCAGGAGGCCGATGTTCCCTGCGGGATCGGATGGACGGGATTCGGTGAGCCGTGCCTCATGTTCGAAGATCCCGACGGCGCGATGCTGGCCCTCGTGGAGGCGGCCGCGCCCGTGGCGCCTGAACCTCGGAATCGTTCCGACGTTCCCGCGGCCTATGCAATCCAGGGACTTCACGATCTTGTGTTGAAGGTGCGCTTGGCCGATCCGCTGAGCGAGTTGTTTCGAGAGATCCTGGACTTTAACGAGATTGGCCGCCGGGGCCAACTTGTCCGCCTCGCGGCGCATGACCAACCGGGCGGCACCATCACGCTCGACGAGGCCGGCCTTCTCCCGCGAGGTCAGCTTGGAGCAGGGAGCATTCATCATGTTGCCATCCGGGCCCGCGACGCCCTCGACCAGGATTCCCTTGTGCGCGCGCTTCACGACAGGTACGGAATCGTTGCAACTGAGTCCAAAGACCGAATCTATTACCGGTCTGTCAATTTCCGTTCGACCTGCGGCCTTCTCCTGGAACTCGCGACGGACGGGCCGGGGTTCGATATCGATGAAAATTCTGAAAGACTGGGCATGAGCTTGAAGCTTCCTCCCTCCCTCGAGGAGAGGCGCGGCGAGCTCGAACTGCTTCTGCCGTCTCTGCCGCTTCCGACATCCAGGCGACATGAATCCGAGGAGATAACATAAACCCGGATGCCTCCGTCGTACGAGGAACGTGAAGAGCGAAGGATTCAACCGTAAGGCCAGGATCTCCATCGATTGAAGCGAGTTGACATGCCAGCCGTTCAGGAAAACACACAATCCGGGTTGTTCGGCCGGCGGCTCGGACGTCATGTCGAGATGGTCAGCCAGAGCATCCTGCAGGTCTCGAAGGACAACCGTCTCTCCCTCGCCGTCACGCGGCTGACCTGCATGCGCCAGGATCGGGATCGGACGGTTCTGATCGAGCCCGAGGCCGCCTTCAGCGCGACCTACAAATTGAAGGACGTGGAGGAGCACGAGTTCTGGCTCAACGGCCGCATGCGGTACGCGCGAGGCTTCGCGGCAGGGACGGTCAGCGCGGCCGACCTGTCGGAAGATCCTCGCAGCCGAATTCGTGGGCCGTTCGACGGCGTGCAGTTCTACATGCGCAAGGAGGCTCTGGACGATCTCGCCTATGAGCGCGGCGCGTCGCCGATATCGACTCTGCGCGCCCTGCCCGATGCCAATGATCCCATCCTGGGATCGATGTGCGCATTCCTTCTCTCGGCACCGCCGGAACTGTCACAGACCAATCCGCTGTTCGTCGATCAGATGGCTCTGAGCCTGCTGACCTATTTCGCAGAAGGCTATGGGGGCATGCATCTCCCGGCTATTCCCGACAACGGCAAGCTCGCATCGTGGCAGGAGCGACGCGCCAAGGAAATCATGCACTCCCGTCTTGCAGCCCGTCTGACCATCGCCGACATCGCGCGCGAATGCCGTCTCACGCCAAGCTATTTCGCCAAGGCCTTCCGCCGCACGACAGGAATGAGCCCGCATCACTATCTGACGCATATCCGCGTGCAGGAAGCCAAAAGCCTCCTCATGTCCTCGACCTTGCCCTTGGCCGACATCGCGCTCATCTGCGGCTTCGGCGATCAGAGCTATTTCACCCGCGTCTTCACGCGCTGCGTTGGCGCGAGCCCCGGAAAATGGCGCCGGGCGATGCATCGTTGATTGAAGGCCCTGGCCCTGTCGACCCGGCGGGCGGCCCGCGCATCGGATTGGATTCGGAACCAATCCAAAGCTTGACCGTTGACTGGGGCTGTCGTTTGCCCCGAGTTCGGCCATGCGTGTCAGAATTGCCTGGTTCATCCTCGTCCTGCTCGCCCTCGGACCCGCGCAGGCCCAGGAAGACCGCACGGTCCGGGCCGGACTGCTCAGGTTCGGCACCGTCGCCTGGGAAATCGACACCCTCCGCCATTACGGGCTCGACCGGAAGCACGGGATCACCGTGGTGCCGGTCGAGTTTGCATCCAACGAAGCGGCCAAGGTCGCCCTGCAGGCGGGCGCGGTGGACGTGATCGTCACGGACTGGCCCTGGGTGGCCCGCCAGCGGAGCGAGGGAGCCGACTTCAGCTTCGTTCCCTATTCACGGGCCGTCGGCGCGCTCATGCTTCCGCCCGCTTCCAAGGTCGGGAGCCTCCGTGACCTCAAGGGCAAGCGCATCGGCGTTGCAGGCGGACCTCTCGACAAGAGCTGGCTTCTCCTCCGGGCCTTTGCCCAGCAGGAACTCGGTGTCGATGTCGCGGAGTCCGTCGAGCCCGTCTTCGGAGCCCCGCCGCTGCTCAACGAGGAGCTGTCCCGCGGCCGCATCGACGCCGTCTTGACCTATTGGCATTATGCGGCCCGTCTGGAGGCCGACGGGGCCAGAGCGCTCCTGTCTGTCGACGACATGATCCGCGGCCTCGGCATCGATCACGAGGTGCCGATGCTGGGCTATGCCTTTCGGGAGAGCTGGGCCGTCCGTGCGGATGCGACCCTTCAGGGTTTCGTCGCAGCTTCCCGGGATGCGAAGGCGCTGCTTGCCGGCGCGAAGGACGAGTGGATCCGTCTGGCCCCGCAGATCGGAACCGACGACCCGGTAGCCCTGGCGGCCCTCCAGCATGGTTTTCGCAGCGGAATTCCGGATCGGTGGTCTGAAGCCGAGAGACAGGCTTGCGCCGAACTGTATGCTATTCTTGCAAAGATAGGGGGCGACAAGCTGGTCGGATCGTCGAGCGTGCTGGATGCGAAGACCTTCTGGCCCGCAATCTCCTATTGAGGCCGCCGATGCGTGCTGCTGAGGTCGAGGGCAGGGGGGCGTGGCAGGGCATTGCCTCTGTCCTGCTCTTCCTGTGCCTGTGGCAGATTGGGGCCAGCTGGGTCGGGAGCAGGCTGTTTCCCGGTCCCCTCGCGGTGCTGCAGGGCCTCGTCCATGAGGCGGTCGACGGACCCTTGCTTCATCATCTCGGAATCACCATGGCGCGGGTCGGCATCAGCTTTGCGATCGCCATGGTCGCCGGCACGGCCCTGGGCGTCGCCCTCGGACGCCTGGGATGGCTCGACCGCTGGCTCAATCCGTGGCTCGTCATCCTGCTCAATGTGCCGGCGCTGGTGATCATCATCCTGACCTATGTGTGGCTCGGCCTGGTCGAGACCGCGCTTCTGGTGGCAGTGGCGCTCAACAAGATCCCCAACGTCGCCGTGACGCTTCGGGAAGGTGCGAGAGCCCTCGACCGGGACTACATGGACGTCGCGCAGGTCTACCGCTTCGGCCCATGGACGACGCTGCGCGAGGTCATTGCGCCTCAGCTGGCGCCCTATGCCCTGGCCGCAGCCCGCAACGGACTCGCGCTGGTGTGGAAGATCGTTCTCGTGGTCGAGTTGCTCGGACGCTCCAACGGGGTCGGGTTCCAGCTGCAGAGCTATTTTCAGCTCTTCGACGTGCCGCGGGTCATGGCCTACGCGGCTGCCTTCGTCCTGTGTGTCATGCTCATCGAGGCCGTGCTGTTCGCGCCGCTCGAACGCCGCTCTGGGCGGTGGCGTCGATGACGATTCGGATCATGATCGACCGGAAGATTCATCCGGCGCGAGGCGGTGCTCCCCCTCGCGTGCTGTTCGACAACCTGACCCTCGAACTCGCCGACGGCGAGGTTTGTGCCATCGTGGGGCCATCGGGCATCGGCAAGTCCAGCCTCCTGCAGATCGTGGCCGGGCTGGACACGGATTTCGAGGGATCCATCACGGGCTTGCGGCAGCCCGTCGGCTATCTCTTCCAGACGCCGCGCCTTCTCCCGTGGCGAACCGCGCGCAGGAATCTCGAGCTTGCTCTTCCAGACCAGCCCGCAAAGGCCGGAGACTGGCTGCGTCAGATCGGTTTGGCAGGCTCGGAAGACGTCTACCCGCATCAGCTTTCGCTCGGCATGGCGCGGCGCGTGGCCCTGGCCCGTGCGCTGGCGGTGGAGCCGAAGCTGCTCCTCCTGGACGAGCCCTTCGCGTCTCTCGACGACGATACGTCTCGCGAGATGCAGGATCTTGTGGCGTCCCATGTGCGCCGTCTGCGCCCAACGACACTGCTCGTCACACATCACTGGCACGAGGCGGCCCTCGCTCATCGCGCCATCACCTTGGGCGGGTCCCCGGCCCGGATCGTCGAGGACCGGCCCCTTCACGAGGCGAGAGCCGCTGAATGAAGATCATTCTGGTCCTGATCGCGATGGTCCTGTCCGCGCCTGCTCTGGCCGAGGAAGGCGTCATCACCATCGCAGTCATCACGCAGGAGCGCGATCCGGTCGAGCCGGTCTCTCCGATCGACCGGCCGATCCGGGACGAGGGGATCGCAGGGGCTCGGCTGGGTCTCTCCGACAACGCGACCACCGGCCGGTTCACCGGACAGAGCTTCACGCTCGTGGAGCGGACCGTCAAGAATGACGGCAAGCCCGAGGACCTCATCCGGGAACTGGTGCGGGAAGGCGTCCGGCTTGTTGTCTCGGATCTCGATGCGTCGCTCCTGTTGGCCGCGGCTTCCGCGCCCGACGCCCGTGAGATGCTGCTCATCAATGCCCGCGCACCGGATGATGCGCTTCGCAACGAGTCCTGCCGCGCCAACGTGCTTCATACCATCCCGAGCCGCGCCATGCTGGCCGACGCGCTCGCGCAATATCTGATGTCCAAGCGTTGGCGGCGCTGGTTTCTCGTGACCGGCGGCACGTCCGGCGACAGGCTGCAGGCCGACGCCTTCCGCCGGGCGGCTGCGCGATTCGGAGCCGAGATCGCTGTCGAGAAGGACTGGACCTTCAAGCCGGGTCATGCGCGCTCGGATACCGGCCATGTGACGTTGCAGACCGAAATCCCGGCTTTGACTCAGGTTACGGATCACGACGTGCTCGTCGTCGCCGATGAGGCGAACGAGTTCGGCGAGTTCCTCTCCTACCGCACGGCGCGGCCTCGTCCCGTCGCCGGCACGCACGGGCTCGTCACCACGGGCTGGAGTCCGGTGTCGGAGCAATGGGGGGCAACGCAGCTTCAGTCCCGTTTCGAGAAATCCGCCGGCCGCCGGATGAGCCCCGTCGACTACGCTGCCTGGGCGGCGGTGCGCGCCATCGGGGAAGCCGCTGTCAGATCCCGCAGTGCCGACCCGGCCGGGATTGCATCGTTCCTGCGCGGCCCGGATTTCATCCTCTCCGGCTTCAAAGGGCAGGGGCAGAGCTTCCGTGCCTGGGACGGGCAGATGCGACAGCCGATCCTCATCGCGGGGCCTCGGCTTCTCGTCTCCGTCTCACCGCAGGCGGGTTATCTGCACCGCGGATCCGAACTCGATACGCTGGGAACAGACCGGGAGGAGAGCCGATGCAAGCTTTGATCTTAGCGTTGCTGTCAATCGCGCTCAGCCTCCAGGTGGTTTTCGCCGAGACGGTGTATGTATCGAACGAGCAGGACAACACCATCTCGGTCATCGATGGAACCACCTTGGACCAGACGGGTACGATTCCTGTCGGGCGCCGACCGCGAGGCATCGGGCTGAGCGCGGACAGGCAGAAGCTCTATGTGGCGGTGGGCGACGACAACCGGATCGATGTGGTGGATCTCAAATCCCGAAGAGTGGAAGGCTCGCTGCCGTCCGGCGAGGACCCGGAATTCTTCGTGCTGCATCCGGACGGGCGCCGTCTGTTCGTGGCAAACGAGAATGACAACCTCGTCTCCGTCCTGGACATCCCCGGACGTCGCATCGTGGCCGAAGTGCAGGTGGGCGTCGAGCCGGAGGGAATGGGCGTGAGCCCGGACGGACGCTTCGTCGTGAATACCTCAGAGACCACGAGCATGCTCCACGTGATCGATGCGCAGACGCTGGAGCTCGTCGACAACGTACTTGTCGGCACGCGTCCGCGGGTGGCGCAAGTCTCGGGCGACAGCCGTCAGATCTGGGTTTCGTCCGAATTGCGCGGGACCGTGGAGGTGTTCGATGCCGAGACGCGTGAGCCTTTGGCCAGGATCGCCTTCGAGGTGCCGGGTGTTCCACGCGAGCTCGTGCAAGCCGTCGGCATTCAGCTGACGTCCGACGGCTCCCGTGCCTATGTGGCGCTGGGTCCCGCGAACCGGGTCGCCGAGATCGACGCGAAATCCTTCAAGGTGCTGCGCACCTATCTCGTCGGCCAGCGTGTCTGGCACGTCGCCCTCTCACTGGATGGAAAGCGCCTCTACACGGCCAACGGAAATTCGAGCGACGTCTCGGTGATCGATCTCGACGACAGGCAGGTGGTGAAGACCATCGGGGTCGGCCGTTCGCCCTGGGGCCTCGTCGTCGCGCCATGACGGCCCTTGCCATCGACAATCTGAGCCACGGCTTCGGCACGCGTCGTGCGTTGTCCGAGGTGAACCTGTCGGTGGAACCCGGCTCCTTCGCGGTGCTCCTGGGACCCAACGGTGCGGGCAAGACGACGCTCATCGCTCTCGCGACCGGACTCTACAACGCGCAGCACGGCGATATCCGCATCTTCGGCCACTCAATCCGCCGCGACCCTATCCGGGCTCTCGCCCGCCTCGGCGTCGTGTTCCAGATGCCGACACTGGATCTGGATCTCACAGTCGGTCAGAACATGGCCTATCATGGCGCCCTGCACGGGCTCTCGCGCGGGGAGGCTCGGGAGCGTGCAGGAGAGGAACTGGGACGCTTCGGCATCAACGACCGGCGGGACGACAAGGTGCGATCCCTTTCGGGCGGACTGCGCCGGCGTGTGGAAATCGCACGGGCGCTTCTGCATCGGCCCAAGCTCCTGATCGTCGATGAGGCGACGGCCGGTCTCGACATTGCCGCCCGCCAGCTGCTCCTGTCTCACGTGCGCTCCCTCTGCCGCGGCGGCTTGAGTGTTCTTTGGGCCACTCACATGCTCGGGGAGGTCGAGCCTTCGGATCGGCTCGTGATCCTGCATCAGGGGACGGTGCGCTGGGACGGAAGGGCCGGCGACCTCGCCCCGAATGAAGGTCTCGAAGCAGCCTTTCTGCGGATCACGGGTGGGCCGTCATGACGATGCGCTATGCCGTGCGAGCCCTGACCGGCATCATGCATCGGGAAATGTTGCGTCTCGTCGGACAGCGCGGGCGATTGGCTGCGGCGGTCGTGCGGCCTTTGGTCTGGCTCGGAATCTTCGCCGTGGGGTTCCGCTCGGTGCTCGGGCTCTCGATCATTCCGCCGTACCAGACCTACATTCTGTACGAGGTCTACATTGTCCCTGGGCTGGCCGGGATGATGCTGCTGTTCCATGGCATGCAGAGCTCGCTGTCCATGGTCTACGACCGGGAGATGGGATCGATGCGGGTGCTCCTGACCGCCCCGTTGCCGCGCTGGTGGCTGCTGGGCGCCCGCCTGCTTGCCAATACCGTGACGGTGTTGCCCATCGTCTACCTGTTTCTCGTCCTCGCCCGGTTCTGGGACGTCCGGCCGCCCGCACTCGGCTATCTGGCAACGTTGCCGGCCCTCGGCCTCGCCGGCCTCATGCTGGCGGCGTTCGGCCTGGCCTTATCGTCCATGATCCGTCAGCTCGAGAATTTCGCCGGGGTGATGAACTTCGTCATCTTTCCGCTCTTCTTCGCCTCGACGGCGCTTTACCCGCTCTGGCGGCTGGAAGAGGTGAGCCCGATCCTCGCCGCGATCGCCTGGCTCAACCCGTTCTCCCACGCGGTCGAGCTGATCCGCTTCGCCCTCTATCTGCGGTTTGAGCCGGTGGCATTGGCCGTCTGTATTGCCGCCCTCGCGGGCTTCTTCGGGCTCGGGGTCTGGGGCTATGATCCCGGCCGCGGCTTCTGGGCGCGTCGGGTCGCCGAGGGATCTTGACTGTAGCGAGTGGAACAGGGGCGTCGATTCCCAGTTGCATTCACGGCAGTAACCGCACCGGTGATCGATCATGACAGAGCCGCAGACCAGCTCATTGCGGAAGGATTTTCGGGTTTTTCGTGAGCCGGGCTTTCTGGTGACGCTTCTCCTGATCGGGCTCCTGGCAGCCGTGGGCGCCTACATTCTCGTTGCCGCGTCCAATGATTACGGGATACCAGTACGCGAGTACTGGCGTTGAGCTCCTGATCAAAGTTCCCTTACGGAATGATCACATTTTCGGGAACATACCGGAAGCTGTGCGGTTAGAGTCGAGCCGCGACCGACGCGGCGCGTCAAGCGTTCCGGAGAGCTATCTTGGGTGGAGCTCGACTTGCCCTCGTTCTTGCGATCTCGCTGATCCTTCAGCCGGTCTCCTCTGTTCTGGCTCAGCCTGCCTCACCACCGCCCGCGGCTCCCCCTTTTGCAGCCACTCCCGAAGACGGGCAGTGGACGATCCCGCAGAAGAACTACGCATCGACCCGCTATAGCGATCTGTCCGAGATCAACACCGAGACGGTGAAAAATCTCCAGGTGGCCTTCACCTTCTCGACAGGCGTCAACAAGGGACAGGAATCAGCCCCGCTCGTCGTCGGCGGCACGATGTACGTTCTCTCTCCCTATCCCAACATCCTCTATGCCCTGGATCTCACGCAGCCCGGCGCGCCGATGAAATGGCAGTACAACCCGAAGCCGGCCGCCGCCGCCCAGGGTGTCGCCTGCTGCGACGTGGTCAACCGTGGCCCCACCTTCGCCAACGGCCGGATCGTCTTCACGACGCTTGACGCCCATGTGGTGTCCGTGAACGCCGAGACCGGCGAGGAGGTGTGGAAGACCAAGCTTGGCGACATCAACCGGGGCGAGACCATGACCATGGCGCCTCTGGTCGTGAAGGACAAGGTGATCGTCGGCATCTCGGGGGGCGAGTACGGGGTGAGGGGCTGGATTCAGGCCCTCGACATCAATTCCGGGAAGAGCGTCTGGAAGGCCTACAACACCGGCCCGGATCAGGACGTGAAGATCGGACCGACCTTCAAGCCCTTCTACGACAGCGATAAGGGCAAGGATCTCGGTGTCACCACTTGGCCGGCAGACGCCTGGCAGCAGGGCGGCGGCACAGTGTGGGGATGGCTGTCCTACGATCCCGAGCTCAACCTCCTCTATCATGGAACCGGCAATCCGGGTCCCTGGAACCCCAACCAGCGCCCCGGCGACAACAAATGGACGGCGGGCATCTTCGCCCGGGATCCCGACACCGGCGAGGCGCGGTGGTTCTACCAGACCGCACCACACGATCTCCATGACTGGGACAACATCAACGAGTTGATCCTCCTCGACATGGATTGGGAGGGACAGCCCCGCAAGGTGCTCGTTCATCCGGGGCGGACGGGTTTTCTCTACGTGATCGACCGCACCACCGGTGAGGTTCTGTCTGCGAAACCGTTTCATGCGCTGACAGCCGTGACGGGCGTCGACCTCAAGACGGGCCGCATCCAGTATAATGCTGAGAAGGAGCCTGTGAACAACCGCGTGGTGCGCGACATCTGCCCCACCGCTCCCGGCGCGAAGGACTGGAACCCGAGCGCGTTCTCCCACAGGACCGGTCTTCTCTATATCCCGCACATGAACATGTGCATGGACTGGGAGAGCGTCGAGCCGAACTACATCGCCGGAACGCCCTATGTCGGCGCGGAGGTCCGCATGTATCCCGGGCCCGGCGGCCACATGGGCGAGTTCTCCGCGTGGGATCTTCAGGCGGGCAAAGAGCTCTGGACGATCAACGAGCGCTTCCCGCTCTGGAGCGGTGCGCTCGCCACCGCCGGCGACGTGGTGTTCTACGGCACCATGGAGGGCTGGTTCAAAGCCGTGCATGCGCGCACCGGCGAGGTGCTGTGGCAATTCAAAGTCGATTCCGGAATCATCGGTCAGCCGACCACCTATCGCGGGCCCGACGGCAAGCAATATGTCGCCATTCTCTCCGGCGTCGGCGGCTGGGCCGGGGCGATCGTCTCCGGGGATCTCGACCCGCGGGACGGCTCGGCCGCCAAAGGGTTCGTCAACGCCATGCGGGACCTGAAGAACGTCACCACCAAGGGAGGAGCGCTCTATGTGTTCAAGCTTCCTTAAAGGTGCCGCTCTTGCCGCATTGCTGGTGATGGCCGGCGGTGTTCATGCGCGGGAACTTCGCGTCTGCGCCGATCCCAACAATCTCCCGTTCTCCAATGAAGCCGGCGAGGGCTTCGAGAACAAGATCGTTTCCCTGATCGCCCAGGAACTCGGCGCGGAGGTTCGCTATACCTGGTGGGCGCAGCGCCGCGGCTTCCTGCGCAACACGCTCAAGGCCGAGATCTGCGACCTGGTGCCCGGTCTTCCTGCCAATCTGGAAGGCGTGCGAACGACCGCGCCCTATTACCGGTCCTCCTATGTCTTCGTCACCCGTACGGGTGGTCCCGAAATCCAGTCCTTCAACGATCCGGCTCTTCGTGCCGTGAGGATCGGCGTCCATCTCATCGGCGACGACGGCTCGAACACGCCGCCGGCGCACGCCCTCTCCCGCCGCGGCATCGTGGAGAACGTGCGCGGCTTCATGATTTATGGCGACTACAACGAACCCGATCCGCCGGCGCGCATCCTCAGGGCCCTGGCGAACGGCGACATCGACGTCGCCGTCGTCTGGGGGCCTCTCGGAGGCTACTTCGCAGAGCGCGAGGGCGTTCCGCTGACAGTAAACCCCGTGCGCCCGATCTTCGACGGTCCGCAGCTTCCCATGGCGTTCGATATTTCAATGGCCGTCCGAAAGGACGATGAGACGCTGCGCCAGGAGGTCGATGCAGCGCTCGCCCGGCGCCGGCCCGAGGTGGATGCCATTCTTGCAGCCTTCAGGGTCCCGCGTCTCGACACCGGCATGAAGCAGGCAGGGCGCACGCCATGAGAACGCTTCTGATCCTGTCCATTGCCGCCTTAGCCCTCGTGGCCTGCGAGAGGGAGGATCGCGAGTACCGGTCCAACCCGGTCACGGCCGAGACGAACGAGAAGATCGCCCTGGTCCCCTTGTCGGCTGGTCCCGGTGGGCCAACCGAGCAGAGGTCGGGCATTGGCAAGGACTACGAGGAGAACGCCTATCACATCTCGCAGGGGCAACGCCTGTATACCTGGTTCAACTGCAATGGCTGCCACGCCAATGGCGGCGGCGATTCCGGACCGGCGCTCATGGATGACCGCTGGATCTATGGCGGGCAGATCGAGAACATCGTCCAAACGATCCGGGAAGGGCGGCCGAACGGCATGCCGTCGTTCCGCGGGAAGATTCCCGACGATCAGATCTGGCAGATTGCGGCCTATATCCGCTCCATGGGCCGCAACGTGCCGAAGCCGGCGGCGCCGAGCCGCAAGGACGATATGAGTCCCGGGCCTGCCGAGCAGCGCCGCCCGCCGGGCGAGGTGATCGACGGCGGGCAGATTCCACCCTCCGCCCAAATGCCGCAATGAGGCGGGGATGAGAAGGCTCGGCCCCATTCTTCTGTTCTCCACTCTGCCTCTCGGAGGCTGTCAGGGCTGGCAATCGGCGCTCGACGCGCACGGGCCTGCCGCAGGCGTCTTGGCACGCATGTTCTGGACCTTCGTCGCCGTGCTCGCCACGGTGTGGGTCCTGACCATGATCGCCCTTCTCCTGTCGCTGCGCAGACGGCGCCCTGCCGGTGCCGACCCGCTGGCCACGGACCCCGCAACCGAGCGGCGTATGACCATCACGGTCTCGATCGCCATCGCCCTGACGCTCGTGACGGTCGTTTCCCTGACGGGCCTCAGCTATGCGGCCCAGAAAGTGCTGTTCGCCCACAAGGAGGGAGGGCTGACACTCCTGGTCAAGGGGCAGCAATGGTGGTGGCAGGTGACCTACGAGGATCCACAGCCGAACCGTGTCTTCACCACGGCCAACGAAATCCACATCCCGGTCGGCGAGCCCGTGCTGATCAAGCTCGAATCCTCCGACGTGATCCACTCCTTCTGGGTTCCGAGCCTCACCGGCAAGATGGATGCAATTACCGGCCGGCAGAACCAGATCCAGATCCAGGCGGACCGTCCGGGCTTGTACCGCGGACAATGTGCGGAGTATTGCGGCCTGCAGCATGCGCATATGGGTCTGCTCGTGGTCGCGGAGAGCAGGGAGGACTTCGAGCGGTGGCGCGAGCAGCAGATCTCCTCCGCCATTCCGCCGAACGATGACGAGCGGCAGCGCGGCATGGAGATCTTCATGTCGAAGCCCTGCATCATGTGCCACCAGATCCGGGGAACGGATGCCGGCGGCAAGGTCGCCCCGGACCTCACGCATGTGGGAAGCCGTCGCACTATCGGCGCCGGAACCCTGGAGACGACGCGGGGGAATATCGCCGCGTGGATCGTGGACCCGCACGGCGTCAAGCCGGGCGTGAACATGCCAACGATTCAGCTCGATCCCGACGAGGTTCAGCCTCTCGCAACCTATCTGGAGGGGCTGAAGTGACCCGGGCGATCACATCCCACGATCTCGATGCCGTTCCCGAGATCTCGCGCCTTGCGACGGGGGAGCGTGGCGGCATTCCCGGCGTGCAGAGCGAGGCGGATGCGCCTCCGAGCCCCGATGAACTGCGCGACGATCAGGTGGACGGCGCGGAGCTGACGGCACGGCTCGCCAAGACCTGGGGCACCGACAAGGGACTCGTCGGCACTCTCTCCACGGTGGACCACAAGATCATTGGCCGCCGCTACATCATCACGGCGATCCTTTTCCTGTTCCTGGGCGGCCTGTCCGCTGTCGTCATGCGCATGCAGCTGGCCGTCCCTGAGAACAGGCTCGTCGGGCCGGATCTTTACAACCAGCTCTTCACCATGCACGGCACCACGATGATGTTCCTCTTCGGCGTGCCGATCGGCGAGGCCTTCGCGGTCTATCTGGTGCCGCTCATGGTGGGCACCCGCAACATCGCGTTCCCGCGCCTGAACGCCTATTCCTACTATGTCTATCTCTTTGGCGGCCTTATGATCTGGGTCGCGTTCATGCTCAATATCGGCCCGGATGTCGGATGGTTCGCCTATGTTCCGCTCTCGGGTCCTGAGTTCTCTCCCGGCAAGCGGGCGGATTTCTGGGCGCAGATGATCACCTTCACGGAGGTGTCTGGAATCGCGGTGGCGATTTCCATCATCGTGACGGTGTTCAAATTGCGCGCGCCCGGCATGACGCTGGATCGCATTCCGCTCTTCGTCTGGGCTGAACTCGTCAATTCCTTCGTCATCATCTTCGCTCTGCCTGCGGTGGTGACGGCTTCGGCCACCCTGATGATGGATCGGCTCGTTGGAACGCATTTCTTCAACCCGGCGGAAGGCGGCGACGCGCTGCTCTACCAGCACCTGTTCTGGTTTTTCGGCCATCCGGAGGTCTACATCATCTTCCTGCCGGCCACGGGCTGGGTCTCGGCCATCGTGGTCACCTTCGCCCGACGGCAGGCCTTCGGCTACATCGCTCTCGTGCTGTCGCTCATCGCGACCGGCTTCCTGTCGTTCGGTCTGTGGGTGCACCACATGTTCACGACCGGGCTGCCGCAGCTCGGCGCCAGCTTCTTCACTGCGTCCAGCATGCTGATCGCCATCCCGAATGGCATTCAGATCTTCTGCTGGATCGCGACCCTGTGGGACGGGAGGCCTGTGTTCCGCGCGCCGCTTCTGTTCATCATCGGGTTCTTCTTCATCTTCGTGGCCGGAGGACTGTCGGGCATCATGCTGGCCTCAGTGCCGCTCGACACCCAGGTCCACGACACGTTCTTCGTGGTCGCCCATTTCCACTACGTACTGATCGGCGGCAACGTTTTCCCGCTCATCGCTGCGGTGTATTACTGGTTCCCTAAATTCACCGGCCGCATGATGAGCGAGCGGCTCGGCAAGTGGCATTTCTGGCTCGCCTTCATCGGCTTCAACGTCACCTTCTTTCCCATGCACATCACGGGCCTGATGGGCATGCCGCGCCGGGTCTACACCTATCTGCCGGAAATGGGCTGGGCGAACCTGAACCTCCTCTCCTCCGCCGGGGCGGTCCTGTTCTTCGGAAGCTTCGTCCTCTTTCTCTACAACATCGTGTCTAGCGCCCGCCGCGGCCCTCTGGCAGGACCCAATCCCTGGGATGCCGGAACCCTCGAATGGGCGGCAGCCTCGCCGCCCATGCCACAGAATTTTGACCGCATCCCCGTCGTGACCAATCGCGAGCCGCTCTGGGCGCACCGCGACAGCCTTCCCGTCGTCGCAGGATTGAGCGTCGAGAACCGGGAACAGATCGTCTCCACGATCACCCATGGCCGCGCGGACTTGCGGGAGTCCACGCCGGAGCCATCGATCTGGCCCTTCATGGCGGCGATTGCGACGACGATTCTCTTCGTCGGCTCCATGTTCACCCCCTGGGCTTTGGTGTGGGGCAGCATTCCGCTTGCAGTGACGCTCATGGGGTGGTTCTGGCCGAAGCCGAGCATGGAGGACGAGCGATGACGATGGACGCTCAATCCCGCGACGCCATGCTGCCGCATCGGATCGTGCTGAACGCCAGGGGCTTGCCGGCCTATGCTTATGGCCCGCGCAGCCCAATCTGGTGGGGGACGGTGGGCTTCGCGGCTGCCGAGGGCATGGGTTTCGCTCTTGCCGGCGGCATGTATTTCTATCTCGTCTTCATCAATGGCAGCTGGCCGCTGAGCGCGCCGCCGCCGGACCTCCTCTGGTCGAGCATCTTCACGATCGTCCTCCTCATCAGTGTCTGGCCGAACCAGCGGGCCAAGCGGGACGGGGAGCGCGAGGACCTTGCGGGGTCGCGCCGCAATCTCGTGATCATGAGCCTGCTCGGCGTGGCGCTTCTGGGCATCCGCGTATTCGAGTTTGGGACGCTCCACGTGCGATGGGACCAGAATGCCTACGGGTCTGTGGTGTGGCTCCTTCTCGGCCTGCATACGCTGCACCTGCTCACGGATCTGGGCGACACCATCGTGCTCACGGTGCTGATGTTCACCCGACACGGCCACGGCAAGCGCTTCTCCGATGTGGGTGACAACGCTTTCTACTGGTATTTCGTCGTGGCCTCGTGGCTGCCGATCTATGTCATCCTCTACTGGTTCCCGAGATGGTGGTGACGCCATGGCAGGACTGATCTCACGCGGCCTGCCATCTGCTGGCGTCTTTGCCGGACCGATCGCCTGGCTGGCCGACACGCAATTCAACTACGCGGCCGTGCCCTGGGTCTGCGCCCATCAGGTGCCGCTCATCCCCCTCTTCGCCCTGGCCATGGCGGCCATCAGCCTTGTCGGCGGCTTCCTCTCCTGGCGCGGATATGCCAGCGCGGCGCCGAAGCCGGTGCCGGATTCCACCGGGGCCGGGCGGCCGCATCGTTTCGTGGCCCTCATGGGCATCGCGATCGCGCTTCTGTTCACGATCGTCATCCTGCTCCACGGCGTGGCCGGACTCGTCTTCCACGGGTGCGAGCGATGAGAGCGCTTGCCGTTCTGCTGCTGCTTGTATGCGTCGGCGAGGCGCAGGCCCATTCCGGCCATGTGCACTGGACCGACACCGACACTACTTGGACCTGGAATCCCTGGGTTACCGTTCCATTGATTGTATCCGGCTCCCTGTACGCGATGGGCACGGCGCATCTCTGGCGCCGGGCCGGCATCGGGCGGGGCGTCAGGATCTGGCAGGCCCTGTGCTTCGCCGCCGGCTGGCTGCTGCTCGTCTCAGCGCTCGTTGCGCCGCTCCACTGGCTGGGAGAGCGCCTGTTCGTCGCTCACATGATCGAGCATGAGATCCTCATGACTGCCGCAGCCCCGCTCCTCGTCATAGGCCGTCCGGTGGCGATGCTCTGGGCTTTTCCGACAAGCCTGCGCGCCCGCATCGGCGGGTGGGGCCAGTCACCCTCTGTGACGACAACATGGCTCTGGCTCACCACTCCGCCGACGGCCACTCTGCTCCATGGCTTGGCGCTCTGGATCTGGCACGCACCCGGACTTTACGAGGCGGCCCTCGCCGATCCGTGGATCCACTGGCTGCAGCATCTCAGCTTCTTCGTCACGGCCCTCCTGTTCTGGCGCGCACTCCTCATGGGCCGACAGCGCACCTATGGCGCGTCGGTGTTCTACCTCTTCGTGACTTCGCTCCATACCGGGTTCCTCGGCATCCTGCTGGCCCTGTTCCGCAGGCCGATCTATCCGGCGCAGACCTCCCAGGCGGCGGAGTGGGGTCTCACCCCGCTCGAGGATCAGCAACTGGCTGGCCTGTTCATGTGGATCCCCGCCGGAATGGTCTATGCCGGCGCGGCGCTGATCCTGGCCGGCCTGTGGATCGCCCGATCCGGACCGCGGCACCTCGGAGGAAGGCATGCTCATGCAGCGCGCTAGGATCCTCACCCCGCTGGCGGCAGCGCTGGCCCTTGGAACGGCATGGATCTTTCTCAGCCCCCGGCGCACCGGATCGGCATCGCGCCCAAGGCGGAGAGAGCCGGCCCCGTTCAATCCCGAGGCTCACCTGCGGGGCGTCCGGGTTGCCGGACCGACCCGCTTCCGCACTCGCGCGGTCTATCTCGTGCTCTGTCTGCTTGTGCTGATCGGAGCCGGCATCTATGCCGGATATCAGATGAAGTTCGACCGGGAGGCCCGGACCCGTGCTGTAGCGCTCACCATGGGCGATCCGGACCTGGGGAGGTATCTTGCGCAGCGCTATGGCTGCGCCGGGTGTCACACGATCCCCGGCGTTCCCGGCGCTCAGGGCAAGGTCGGGCCGACGCTCCAGGGGTTTGCCGCTCGGGTCTATATTGGCGGCGTGGCCACCAACTCACCGGATAGTCTCATCCAATGGATCGAGAACCCGCGCACCATCGATCCCAAAACGGCCATGCCCGCCACGGGCATATCCCGCGCTGAGGCGCGGCATGTCGCGGCCTATCTCTACACGTTGCGCTGAGTTGTCCGAGTGCCTGACGGCATCTGAACAAACTCCTGGATGGATGTACGTGAGCCTCACGGCAGTCCGGCCGGGCCGATGGTCAACGGCGCTGCTTGCGTAGGTAGTCCACGAGAACACGCAGCTTGAGCGGCAGGTTTCGGCGATTGGGATAATAGAGGTAAAAACCCGGAAAGGGTGGGCAGAACTCCTCGAGGAGCGGCACGAGTTCAGCCTGAGAGATATAGGGGCGGAAGGTCTCTTCCATGCCGAAGGTCAGACCTGCTCCTGCTCGGGCCAGCTGGATCATCACCCGCATCTCGTTGGTGGTCACGCGCGGATCAACCGCCACATCGAAGTCGCGCCCGCTCTCCGTGAACTCCCACCGATAAGGTGCGACCTGAGGACTTGGACGCCAGCCGATGCAGCAATGTCCGGTCAGATCCCGCGGGTGGGCGGGGGCGCCATGCCGGGCCAAGTAATCAGGCGAGCCCACGACGATCTGCCGTTGCTCGGCCGATACCGCAACGGCGATCATGTCCTGCTCGATCACCTCGCCTAGCCTGACGCCGGCGTCGAAACCTTCGGCGACGATGTCGAACTCCTCGTCGGTCACGGTGATATCAAGGCGGATGTCGGGATAGGCAGCAACGAATCCCGCCAGCAGTGAGCCACTCAGGAATCTCTCTGCAATGGAGGAAACCGTCAGGCGCAGCATGCCGCTGGGCTGCTCGCGCATCTCGCCCATGGCCTCGACCGCCGCACCGAGATCGGCGAGGGCAGGACGCACAGACTCGTAAAGCCGCTCGCCGGCTTCCGTCAGACGGACGCTTCGGGTCGTGCGCTGAACAAGCGCCATGCCCATGCGCTCCTCGAGCCGCCGGACAGCCTGGCTCACGGCCGAGCGGGTAACGCCCAGGCGTTCGCTCGCGGCCCGAAAGCTCTGCGCCTCCGCAACGGTCACAAAGACGGTGATTCCAGCAAGGTCCATAGCCATTGGTGACAAAAACTTACCAGCTCATGCAGAACTGGCAAGTCGATCATGCCGGCGGCTCGCACTACGTTGTGTCCGCAAGCCCGATGCCGAGGGGGCATCGACGGTATGGACACAGACGGAAATAGAAGGATCAGATGATGTCTGAGACAAAAATCATCATCATTACAGGCGCCTCCAGTGGGATCGGCGAAGCCGTTGCGCTGGAACTGTCCAAAGCCGGTCATGTCGTCGTGGTGGGTGCCCGACGGACTGATCGCCTTCACGATCTGGCCAGCCGGATCGAGGCATCCGGCGGCACCGCCCGCGCCCACCGGCTCGACGTGACCTCGCGGGATGATTTTGATCGTATCCTGTCCGCGACCCTTGAGGAGTTCGGCCGGGTCGATGTCATCGTCAACAATGCGGGTGTCATGCCGCTGTCCCCCCTCAGGGCCCTCAAGGTGAGTGAGTGGAACCAGATGGTCGACGTCAACATCAAGGGCGTCCTGAACGGGATCGCGGCCGTGCTGCCCCACATGGAAGCCCGGGGCTCCGGTCATGTCATCAACGTTGCGTCGATCGGGGCGCATCGTGTCTCGCCGACGGCTGCGGTCTATTGCGCCACCAAGCATGCGGTCTGGGCGATCTCGGATGGCCTGCGCCAAGAGACGGACCGCCTGCGGGTCACGGTGATCTCTCCAGGCGTTGTCACGAGCGAACTGGCGGAGACGATTTCGAACGACACCGCACGTGATGCCATGCGGGAATTTCGAAAGGTCGCTATCGAGCCGGATGCAATCGGCCGAGCGGTTCTCTACGCGATCGAGCAGCCATCCGACGTGGATGTCAGCGAGATTGTCGTCCGTCCGACGGCAAGCCCTCACTGATAACGGAGGGGCAACGATGGCTTGGAAGGCTCCCTGCCTCGCCTTCTCGGTTTTGCTGGTCGTCGCCTCGACCGGAGCCGGACAGGCAGAATTCGAAGGTCAATCTCAGGTCAGAACGTTGAAGGATATGACAGATCACCCTTATCTCGGCATGTGGGTCACCCGGGATGGCCTCATTCGCCAGGAACTCCTCCCGAACGGACGCTACGATGAGGCGCGGGGCAGTCGCAGGGGCGCCTATCAGGGGCGCTACGAGATACGCGGCGACCGAATCGAATACTGGGATGATACTGGGTTTACGGCGGACGGTGAGTTCATCAACGATGTCCTTCATCATGGCGGAATGCTGTTCTATCGCGAGCGGCAGGTGGAGTAGCCCCAGCGACGGGGCGTCCGAAACGGTGGCCGCGGCCGTGGCAATGCTCTTGATGCGGACGCATCCGGTGCGGCTTGGCGGTGCCCCTCACAACCCTATCAGGAGCGTGTGGTCTCGGGGACGTCGTCCATCGCCCGGCACCGCCAGACGCGTTCCACTAGGTCGTACGATGGTCCTGAAGGACGAACCGCAGAAGGGCAAGGATCGCCTCGGCCTCTGAAGTGTCGCTTCGAAGTGCATTCGCATCGAAACGGGGCTCCAACTCCTCGGGCGTCGACTCCACATAAGCCATGGACCAAGTCGAGAACTCCCGCGCCCGGACCGGGACACAGTCGAGCAACGTCACATTCGTGTGGCGCTCATCACAGGCTATATGCCCGAACAGGCTTTTGACGGCATGGGGCGGCCCCTCCAGGACCTGCGCAAAACGGCGAAGGTCGAACAGCAATGCCCCCGAGATCCCGGTGCGTCTGTTCCAGTCCCGCGACCACGTCAAAATCCGCCGGATTTCGTCGGCCACCGCTTGCGGTTCACCGTCGATCGTCATCTGGCTCCGGTAGATGAGGCGGCACAGGTCCGGCGGGGCTTCCTGCTCTAGGTCCATTCTCACTTGCACGATCGGACTCACAATTGCTCTGGGATCAGAACGGAAAGGTCTTAGCAGACATGATGGTTCAGTCCTTCACATAAGCTATGGTCCGTGGCTGCAAGTTTGGGTAAGGACTATCGAAACCCGCAAACTCTGTCCGCCGTCGTGGAGGGGCCCCTTGACATGATCCCAAGATGTCGGCCTGCGATGGGGACACACAACTGGATCGCATCCATCGGCTGCACGAAGCCTTCGGGATCATGTGCTCCATCGCCCGCCCAATCTGGCGTGAGGAACCGAGCTGGATGTCTCCAAACAATTCCAAGCAGTACCGATGGGACGGTTCCATCGTGGCTCTCAGAGATTCTAAAGGAAGCCTCAAGGTAATCTGGCGCAATTCCGAGTACCGTGGGCGTTACAGTGTTCTAGCTGAACTCGCCTGGGAGGCCATGTCGGAGCCCCGTTCCAGCGTTACTCACTAGGTGGAAGGGAGGTTTCTTCGGGAGCTTCAGCCGCCATTGCGCCCCGATCTGGCCTAAAAACCGATTCGCTATGACAAGCAGGCGGTGCGGCAAACAGGCCCGGGGGAGTGATTTAGGGCGAAGTCTCTGCTAGAGGGCAGGTTTGCCAGATGCCGTTCAACACCATTCCGAGACGATCTATTGCACTATCCTTTTCCTCCCAATGAAAGTGCACGTTTAGAAGCCCTTCGCCGGCTCTCAATCCTCGACATGCCCGCGTCCCCGGCCTTAGAGCGGATCTGTCGTGTCGCCCAGAACCTTTTTGAGATCCCGATCGTCCTCGTAACCTTGGTTGATGCGGAGTGCGTCCGGTTCAAGGCCCGGCTCGGCCTCGGCGACTTGGCTGAGTTGCCCCGGGAGCATGCATTCTGCACCTACACGATCCTGCACGACGTGGCTTTCGTAGTGCCTGACGCGAAGGCGGATCGCCAGTTCGCGTCCTACCCTTATGTCGACGGTGAACCGCAGATCCGGTTTTACGCTGGAGCGCCCCTGATCACCGAGCCCGGCACCCGGCTCGGCTCCCTGTGTGTTCTTGATACCAAACCGCGCCAGTTCACGCCTGAGCAGACAGGAATGTTGCGCGGCCTCAGCCGTCTTGTTGTCGATGAAATCTGGCTTCATCACCTGGAGCAAAGCGGTCGCATTGATCCTGATCCTGCGTCGCTTTCCCATGAGCAGCCTGAGCCTGCCTTTACGTTTGAAATGCCTCTCACGGGTGCCCAGGTGAGAGCAGGCCGTGCCCTGCTGAACTGGTCCGTCCGGGAGTTGGCGGAGGCTTCCGGCGTGTCGCCGATGACGGTCAAACGCATCGAGGCGCAAGGAGGTGACACGGTTCGCAGGGAAAGCCTGAAGGCTGTCGAGCAGGCTCTAAACCAGGCCGGCATATCGTTCCGGTCCTCTTCTCATTTCCGGTGCGGAGTAGGGTTCCAGGCCAATCGGCGCGTCGATCACCAGATCCATGAACCATCCTAAGCTTTAAGCCTTAATCTTCACGTCTCATTAAAGCTTTCTGATCACTCTGGGCTCAGTGCAGTCGAAGAAAGAGCTTTCGATTCTGCCAATCGGCGCCATCGACCTCCACTGAGGGGGATCGTGTGAGCGCCCAATGACGATTGGGGCCGACGATGTTCATGTTCCGCCTAACCAATGAGACGAATGCCAAGCTGTCTGCCCTGGACCGGTCGCAAGCCATCATCGAGTTCAAGCTCGATGGCACTATCCTGGCTGCCAACAACAACTTCCTGTCGGTCTTGGGGTACAGCCTGGCGGAGATTCAGGGCAGGCACCACAGCCTCTTCGTCGATCAGGCCACTCGTGAGAGCCGAGAGTATCGGGAGTTCTGGGCCTCGCTCAGCCGAGGCGAGTTCCAATCCGGCGAATACAGGCGAGTTACCAAAGAAGGCCGCGAGGTATGGATTCAGGCGTCCTACAATCCAATTCTGGGACGCGACGGTAAGCCAACCAAGGTGGTGAAGTTCGCAACAGACATCACACAAGCGAAACTTCGGAATGCCGAGTTCGAGAGCCAGATCAACGCGATCGTTCGTTCGCAGGCGGTCATCGAGTTCAATCTTGATGGAACCATCTTGGCCGCAAACGAGAACTTCCTGGCTGCCTTAGGCTACCAATTGGACGAAATCAAAGGCCGTCACCACGGCATGTTTGTCGAGGCGCCGTATAGGGAAAGCCCCGAATACCGTCAGTTCTGGGCTTCCCTGGGCCATGGAAAGTTCCACGCCGGCGAATACAAGCGCGTGGGGCGAGGCGGCAAAAAAGTCTGGATCCAGGCGTCGTACAACCCGATCTTCGACATGAGCGGCCGTCCGTACAAGGTGATAAAGTTTGCAACCGACATCACCGCGCAGGTGACGGAGCGGCTCCGGCGCGTCGAACTGCAGAAGTCCATTGCTGTTGATCTGAGCGAGATCACGGACGCTGTTGCGAATGTCACAGAGCAGACTTCGACCGCGGCCTATGCTTCTGGTGAAACCTCCCTGAATGTCCAGGCTGTGGCGGCCGGTGCGGAAGAGCTCGCAGCCTCCGTGCACGAGATCAGTCAGCAGGTTGGTCATGCGCTTGCAATCTCTACAGAAGCCGTCGGCCAAGGTCAGCAGACCAGCGCCATTGTGTCGGGATTGACAACGTCCGCTCAGAAGATCGGCGAAATCGTTACGCTCATTGACAAGATTGCCTCTCAGACGAACCTTCTGGCCCTGAATGCTACGATCGAGGCGGCTCGTGCCGGTGAGGCCGGCCGAGGGTTTGCCGTCGTTGCGTCGGAGGTCAAGGACCTGGCCACGCAGACGGCGAAGGCCACCGAGGAGATCAGCGGACAGATCGAACAAACGCAGATCGCGACCCGTCAGGTCGTCGATGCCATCGAACTGATTACGGCCACGGTCGTGAAGATCAACGAAATCTCGGTCGCCGTTTCAGTTGCGATCGAAGAGCAGTCGGCAGTGACACGCGAGATGTCGATCAGCATGCAGATGGCATCGCATCGTGTCTCGTCGATTAGCGGCAGCATGAACGAGATTGTCCGCTCCGCCGAGCTCGTCAGCACCGCAACGCGCAAGGTGCGGGAAGCATCGGCCGCCATGGCCTAGATCGAGCGCTTCTTGCGTGGGGAGAGCCTTTCGAGACCCTGCATCGCTTCCGCACCGGTGAGACGGGTATTCGAAGGTTCCTCTCACCGCAGCTGCGGCGGGGCTCCTCCCGCAGACTGAACGGAAAGGCTGCCGGCCTCGATCCCGGCCGCCACGCTTTTCTCAAGAGCGGAGGTGGCGAGCCATGTGTGCAGGAAGCCCGCATTGAACGCGTCGCCGGCTCCGGTGGTGTCGACCACTGTCACCGAGGGGGCCGGCACAGAGACGCAGGTGGAGTCCTGGGATGCGACAGCGCCATGTTCACCGCGCTTCAGCACGACCAAGGGAAAATGCTTCTGCAGATCGAGCAGGATGGCTTCCGCCGATGTCCCGCCGGTCAACGCGCCTCCCTCCTCCACATTCGGGAGGAAGACGTCGATCCCTGCACATAGCTCGAAAAAACCTGTATCGCGACGGATCAACTGGTCGTCCCAGCTCGGATCAAGCGAGACCGTCAGTCCGCGCCCCTTTGCCATGGCGATCACGTCGGGATTTTCCTTGAGGGTCGCGAACTCCGCGATGTGCAGATGGGCCATGTCAGGCGCGGAAAGCGCCTCCTCCAGGGCGGCTGGTCGCGACGTTCCGGCACGTCGGGAGACGAAAGCTCGTTCGCCGTCTTTGATCAGAGCAACAGTCGGCTGGGGCCCGGCATCGTCCGACCGCTCGACGAACGAGAGGTCGACACCGCTAAATTCAAGCTCAGTTCTGAGGCTTTCCGACAAAGGATCTGTTCCAAGGCGTGTGAGCAGCGCGACCGGCCGGCCGAGAGATGCAATATGAGCTGCCGTGATGTAAGCGCCGCCGCCCGCGACAATAGTCACGGCTTCCGCAAATCGCTCCCGCCCGAGGACGGGCATCTCGTGCAGGCCCGTGAAGATGATGTCGCAATATGTTCTTCCAAGGCACAGAACCTTGGTCCGATCGGAGGCTCTTCCAGTCATTGGACGGCCAATGTTCTCTCTGTCGTCTTGTCGAAGTAATAGAGCCTCTCTGCCGGAGCGTGCAGAGTGAGTTGCTCACCAATTCTCGGAACATCCCGCCCCGGCGCGGAGCCGATGACAGTCTGGTCTCCGCTCTCGATGTGGACGAGTGTCTCGGAGCCCAGGGTTTCCACAACGACGACCGCGCCCGATACGGACATGCATGATGCTCCGGCATTGGTCGGGGTGAAATCCTGCGGACGAACGCCGACCAAGATATCGGATGTCGAGGCCGGCAAGGATGGTACCTTCACAGAGCCGCCGATCGTCAGATCGGCCCGACCTTCCTTCAACGATGCGGGGATTAGATTCATGGTCGGGCTGCCGATGAAGCGTGCGGTGAAGACGTCGACAGGCTTCTCGTAGAGCTCGAGGGGCGAGCCGACCTGCAGGATCCTGCCATCCCTCATCACGACGATCCTGTCCGCCATGGTCATGGCTTCGACCTGGTCGTGGGTCACGAACACGGACGTGGTGCCGAGCCGATGATGAAGCCGTTTGATTTCGATGCGCATCTGGGTGCGCAGCTGAGCATCAAGGTTGGAGAGAGGTTCGTCGAATAGGAACGCCGCAGGATCGCGGACCATGGCCCGCCCGATGGCGACCCGCTGGCGCTGACCGCCCGACAGGGCTGACGGGCGGCGCTCCAGAAGATGCGAGAGGCCAAGGGTCTGCGCGACCTGTTCCACCCGCGCACGCTTCTCGCTCTTCGAGAGATTCGATCGGTAGAGGCCGAAGGCGATGTTGTCGGCAACGGTCACATGCGGATAGATGGCATAGTTCTGGAACACCATGGCGATGTTCCGGTCCTTGGGCTGCAGGTCGTTGACGACGCGACCGTCGATTCTGATCTGCCCGTCGCTGATCTCCTCAAGCCCCGCGATCATCCGCAGCGTCGTGGATTTGCCGCATCCCGAGGGGCCGACCAGAACGACGAATTCGCCATCCTGGATCGCGAGGTCGATGCCATGGACAACGGCCGTCTGCCCGTATCTCTTGACGAGGCGGTCTATTTCGATGGTCGCCATCAGCGAGCTCCGAGAAGTGCATTGAAGCGGCTTTGAAGATCCTGCGCCGCGGCACGAGCACGGGTCTCGGTGTCCGTCAGCCGGCTGCGGATCTGTGTGATTTCGAGATTGTACCCTGCAATCGCTTGAGCCAGTGCACCCGGGGCTGGTCCCCCGAATCGGTTGCGGACGGCAACGAAGTTCTCGGGCGAGACTATTTCGCCGAATTGCACCGGAGTGATACGTGTCTCACGACCCGCACAGCGACTGAAGGCCATCTGGAATGGCCCGTAGCCATCGCCGGCAATATCTCCGCCGACGGCGACGACGGATCGCGCGACCTCCGCCGCGATCTCATGGGCTTCGCGGAAGGACAGACCCTCTAGGCGAACGAGGCTGTCGGCGAGCTCCGTCACAGTGATGCAGCTGCGACGGATGTTCTGTCGAACTCGATCGGCGTCGATCCGCAGGGACGGGACGAGGACTGCGAGGAGATCAAGGACCCGCCCGCCGCTTTCGAAGGCACCATAGCCGAAGCCCTGGCTTTCCCCTTCGCTGTCGTTCATGTCGGTGAAGGGCGTGTTGTGCATGATCGTGAGCATCGCCTGCGCCCGCCCGACGGTCTGGGACGATAGATGTCTCATATGCTCGATCGGGACAGGGTTACGCTTCTGCGGCATGATCGATGAGATCTGCACGAAGGCATTGGGAACGTAAACCTGCCCGACCTCGAAGCTCGTCCAGAACTGAAGGTCCTGGATGAAGCGGCCGAGATGCAGGAAGATCAACTCGATGGCGGAATAAGTGGACGTGATATAGTCGATCGAGGCGATGCAGCCGTAGGAGTTCTGCAGAGGACGGCGGAAGCCGAGCAAGTGAGCCATCAGCTCGCGATCGATGGGGAAGCCGCTCGTCGTGATGGCGGCGGCGCCCATCGGACTCCGGTCGACGATGTCCCGTGCCGCCTCAAGTCGGGCGATGTCGCGCAGCAGGGTCTCAAGAACGGCGGACAGGTAATGACCGAAGACGGTCGGCTGCGCTGGCTGACCGTGGGTATAGGCAACGATCAGCGTTCCGCTTTCCCGCTCCGCCACGGATGCGAGGATCTCGGCCAGCCGAACCAAGCGCTTCAACAGCGGATCGATGCGGTGCTTGAGGCCGAGTTTGAACAGCGTGTGGTCGATATCGTTGCGCGAGCGTGCGGTATGCAGGCGCCCGGCGAGGTCCGGCCCGAGGCGGGCGCGCAGCTGCTTTTCGATGAGGAAGAAGAAGTCTTCGACCTCGCCGGTATAGGTCAGGGAGCTGACGTCAACCTCGCGATCGATGGCTTCGAGCGCTTGAGCGATCGGCCGAGCCTGCTCCAACGTCAGGATTCCCGTCTCGTGGAGCATCACGAGATGCGCCCTGTCGATGAGACGGAAGCCCTCGACATGGTGATCCTTGGCGCCGTCGAAAAGAGGACGCAGCACCGTCTCCTTGTAGATCGGATCCGGAAAGGTGGATGTGTCGTTGAACGTGCCTGAGGTCATCGGCTTCAGCCTTTAAGTCCGGCCAGCATCACGCCTCGGACGATGTAGCGTTGAAGAAACAGGAAGATAACGAGCGTAGGAAGGGTGGCGATGCTTGCCCCCGTCATGATCTTCTCCCACTGGATGGACTGCTCTACCGCGAAGCTGGAGAGCCCGACCGGCAGCGTGTAGAGCTCTGCACTGGTCGTCACGATGAGCGGCCAGAAGAAGGCCGTCCAGTTGCCGAGGAAAGTGAAGATCGCGAGCGCCGACAGGGCAGGGGTCACGAGAGGCATGGCGATCTTCCACCAGATGGTGAACTCGTTCAGGCCGTCAATCCTCGCGGCCTCCAGGAAGTCGTCAGGTACGCCTTCGAAGAACTGCTTCATCAGGAAGGTCCCGAATGCCGTCATCATGCCCGGGAACATGATGCCCCAATAGCTGTCGAGCCATCCGAACCGACTCGCCATGAGGTACCAGGGCAAGACCAGCATTTCGGTCGGGATCATCAGTGTGGACAGTATGGCGATGAACACGATGTAGCGACCCCGAAACCTGAATTTCGCCAGGGTGTAGCCGACCAGACTGTCGAAAAATACATTAGAGAGAGTGACGATCACGGCCACGATCGTGGAATTGATCAGCCAACGTGTGAAGCGTCCGTCGCCCAGGATCTCGATGTAGTTGTCGAGGGTCGGCGCTGCCGGAACGACGCGCAGATCGTAGACCTGCGAAGCGTCTTTGAGGGATGTCGACAGCATGAAGAGCAGGGGCGTCACCATGATGATGCCGCCGATGAACAGGAGCGTCCAGGCGACGATCCGTCCGGGCCTGATCCGCGACATGGGCAGAGACCCGCGGGAGGATGCGACAGGGGTCATCAGCGATCTCTCATGATGCGCAGCTGGACAAGGGAGATTACGAGGAGGATCACGAACAGAACCACGGTTTGGGCAGCCGCGTAGCCCATCTCGTAGGAGCTGAAGGCGGTCTGGTAGATCATCAGCACGAGCGGCTTGGTCGAGTTCAATGGCCCGCCGGGATCGTTCGTGTTGATGTTGTAGACCTGGTCGAAGATCCGCAGAAACCCGATGGACGAGAATACGACCAGGAACACGAGGGTCGGCTTGAGCAAGGGGATCGTGATCCTGCGCAGGATCGCGCTCTCAGACAGCCCGTCGATCCGCGCCGCTTCGTAATAGGTCACCGGGATGGCGCGCAATCCAGCCAGGAAGATGATGATCTGGAAGCCGAGGCCGGCCCAGACGGCCGGTGCGAGGACGGCCGGAAGCGCCTGTGTGGTCGAGCGGAGGAACGGCTGCTGAGGGATCCCGAAACTCGCAAGGATGTCGTTGATCACGCCAATGGGAACGGGCTGGTAGAACCAGCGCCAGACCCATGCCATCGCGGCCGCCGTGGTGAGAAACGGCAGGAAATACAAGGCGCGGATGAAGGAGTGCATGAAGCGCACCCGGTCGAGATAGTAGGCCACGGTGAACGAGATCAGCAGGCTGATCGGTGTGCCGAGGATCAGGTAAAGGAAGGTGTTGCGGAACACCTGCCAGAAGAGCGCGTCGGCAAAGAGTCTCTTGTAATTCTCAAGCCCCACGAAGGAGGCAGGTCGCGTGATGGTCCAATCTGTGACGGACAGATAGAAGGCCTGGAATGTCGGCCAGAAGCGGATCACCACGTAGAAGAGAAGGGGAACCGCAAGGAAGCCCCACGCCCAGATCCGCTGCTTCTGGCCAAGGCTCATCCTCGACCAAAGGCCGCCGGTGGCGACCTCCTGATGTGCGATGCTGGACATGGGCTGTTCCCTGCGGTCTCGATAGTCAGCGCTTGGCGCGATCGATGATCGCCTGCTCGGCTTCGGCCGCCTTGGCGAGCGAGGTCTTCGGGTCCTCCCCGCCGATCAGGATTCGGTTCACCATATCGATGGCTCCCTGCCGCTGGGCAGTCTCATCCTTGAACAGGGTCGTGTGGGAGTATTCCAAGCCCTTGAGGAATGGCCCATAGATGGGATGCCCGGTGTTCTCGGGCGTGAGAGCGGCGGCACGCCGCGCCGGCAGTTCGCCCACGACCTCCATCCAGATCTTCATGGCGTCAGGAGAGGAGACGTACTTCAGGAACTTCTCGGCCGCCGCGAGCTTTTCGCCCTCCGCCTTGGCAGTGATCGCGTTGGCGAAGTAGCTGGCGTAGTTGCTGCGCACGCCCTGTGCATTGGCGGGAAGTTCGGTCACACCCCACTCGAAGCTCTTGATGGCGCCGAACGAGCCGAGGCGGAAGGTGCCGTCGATGGTCATGGCGGCGAGGCCCGCGCGAAAGGCGGCCTGCCCTTCGTCCATGAAGCCCGTCTGGCCGACCTTATGCTTCTTTTGCAGGTCCGTGTAGAAGGTGAGCGCCTTCAGGCCCGCCTCGTCGTTGTAGGCGACCTTGGTGTCGTTGTCCGTGTAGGGCACACCGCCGAACTGTCGGATCAGGACTTCCCGCCACCATTGGTGGTCCTGCCCACCCATGTCGAGAGTCATGCCCGCGGAGGTGATGTTGCCGCTGCCATCGCGCTTGGTAGTTTTCTCAGCGGCAGCAACAAGCTCCTCAAGCGTCTTGGGCGGGTTGTTGGGGTCGAGACCCGCATCCTTGAAGATCTTCTTGTTGTAGAAGAGCGCGAGGGAGCGAACGGCAGTCGGTAGGCCATAATACTCGTTGCCGCGCTTCATAGCGCTGATGATCGGGAAGAAATCACGTTCGATTTCCGCAGCCGGAAAGGCCTCGGCGCGGAGGGGACGGATCATCTTGCCGGCGATGAAGTTGTCGGTCCAACCGTAGAAGAGCTGCACGACATCCGGTCCTTGACCCGCAAGAATCGCTGCGGCGACCTTCGTCTGGTAATCGGCGTAGGGAAACGTCGTCTGCTTGACCTTTATGTCCGGATTGGCCTCCTGGAACTTCGCGATCAGCTGAGTCATCGCCTTGACACGCGTGTCGAAGACATACTGCCAATATTCGATCTCGACCGCTTTTGCCCCTGAGGCAGCCAAGGTGACGACGCCTAGAGCGACGCTCGCGAGCATGTGACGAAAACTCATATCCCTCTCCATTCTGCAGGCGCGTGGGCGCCGAAAAATCTCTGGCGGCGGCCTTCGAACGGGCCATTCCAGATTCAAGGCTCCTCCAGAGTGGTCGGCCTGTCAATAAGATAATTAACTTGAGTTATTCATTGCTTCAGGTCATCGTCCCTTTGGTGGAGTGGTCGAGATGCCGAGAAAACCAAAATCAGGTGCGCCATCGACGATCGGAAGCAATCCGGAGCGGAACCGCTTCCACAACCGACGCGTGGTGCTGGACGTGGTGCGGCAACTGGGACCGGTTGGGAGGATGGAGATCTCGCGCCATGCGCATCTGAGCACTCAAGCCGTCTCGAACATTGTTGAGGATCTTGTCGCCGACGGGCTGTTGATCAGAACAGGCCGGCTCAGAGCGGGGCGCGGCCTGCCGCCGATCCAGTTTGCCGTCAATCCGAACGGCGGGATGACGGCCGGGGTCGAAATCGCGGCCGATCATATCTGCACGCTTCTGATCGATATCGGCGGACACGTTCGAGCCCAGCGCCACATCCCCATTCCGCAGAACGACCCCGAGGCCGTGCTTCCCGTCATCAAGGCCGAGATCGACGCGGCGCAGACGCAATTACAGCCTCCCGTACCGCAACTCCTCGGTGTCGGGGTCGTGATGCCGGGTCCGTTCAACGTGGATGGCATGACATCTGTCGGACCCACGACGCTGTCCGGGTGGCTGGACTTCGATGCGGTCGCCCATATTGGCGGCATGCTGGGGGTGCCTGTCACGCTGGAGAACGATGCCACCGCTGCTGCCGTGGGCGAGCGCCTTCATGGCGTGGCCAAGGATCTGAAGAACTTCTGCCTGATATATTTCGGACAAGGACTGGGCCTCGGCATCATGATCGACGGTCGCCCGTATCGCGGGGCGAACGGCAACGCGGGCGAGATCGGGCATGTGCTGGTGGAGAAGGGAGGGCGCCTTTGCTCTTGCGGTCAGAAGGGCTGTCTTGAAGCCTATGCCTCCTTCCACGCGCTCGCTCAACAATTGGCAGCGGCCGGAGTTGACCCCATCGACGATGCGGATCTTGAGCGCCTGCACCGCGAGAGGCATCCCGTCGTTCTCGGATGGATCAGGGAAGCTGCCGGATATCTAGCTCCGCAGGTCGCAATGCTCGAAAATCTCTTCGATCCAGAAGCCATCGTCCTGGGCGGCGTTCTTCCACCCGGATTGCTGGAGGAACTCGTGGAGGCCATGCAGCCCCTGCCTCTGTCGGTCGCACGGCGCAGGAACCGGAGCGAGGCACGCCTGATCCACGGGCGGACCGGCCGCTCGACGGCGGCGCTCGGCGCAGCCGCATTGCCGCTTCTGGAGACCATGACCCCGCGTCTCGATAAGGCTCACGCTGCCCGCCGCGAACAACCGACCGAGGAGATCTCCCTTGCCGGATGACCACAGCCGTCTCGCCCGTGCCGTTCATCAGCCAGCCCTCGTTCGCCTGCACCGTGCCCTGAGCCGGCTCACCTCCGTGCTGACCGTGATGAACACGGGCGCACATCCGGACGACGAGATCAACGGGATGCTGGCGGCTTTCCGCCTTGCTTATGGGATGAGGATCGTGGTCGCATGCTCGACGCGAGGTGAGGGAGGACAGAACGCTCTCGGCCCGGAGCGGGGCGGAGCGCTCGGCGTTCTGCGGACGGCCGAGATGGAGGAAGCGGCGCGTCGCATCGATGCCGACGTGGCATGGCTGGGTCATGGACCCGACGATCCGGTTCACGATTTCGGATTCTCCAAGAATGGCGACGACACGTTACGGCGATGGGGCGAGGAGCGGATCATCGAACGGCTTGTCCGGGCCTATCGACAGTATCGACCCGACATCGTGATCCCTACATTCCTGGATGTGCCGGGGCAGCATGGCCATCACAGGGCCATGACGCGTGCCGCCGAAGCGGCGCTGGCTATGGCCGCCGACCCGGCGGCGTTTCCCGAGCATGCCGCAATGGGGCTCGCACCGTGGCAGGTTTCCAAGTTCTATCTCCCGGCATGGTCGGGAGCGGGCTACGCCTACGACGATGAGGTGCCGCCGCCGCCTGCAACGCTCGGCGTTCAGGTCGCCAGTGGCGATCCTGTCACTGGCTTAGCCTATCGGCAACTGGGGGAGTGGTCTCGCGCCGCGCATGCGTCTCAGGGAATGGGGGTGTGGCGGAACAACCCGGTCGATCAATGGGAGCTTCATCTGAAGATCCAGGCCGGCGGCACGCCGGGTGCAGAACATGATATCCGCGATCACCTGCCTGCAAGCCTCGGTGATCTCGGCACCGTGATGGGAGCGGCGGAAGCGCTTGGCGCCGCTCTGCGGGAGGCGCAGGAGCGCATTGATGCCGCGCTGGCGGCATTCCCCGATCGCACAATGGTCGGAAGAACACTCAGCAATGCGGCAAAACTGATCGAGGACACGCGGAACCGCCTGGACGGGCCTGCGCTCGACCAATGGGGGCACCGCCTCGACCGGAAGTTGCGCGAGATCGATGCCGCGCTCTTCGAAGCCAATGTGAAAACGGCGAGAGCGACCTTCCAGGGGATGGCTCATCCGGGTGCCGAGATCGGTCTGGATGTTGCCATCGATGTGCCTGGCCTCGCGAAGCTCTCGGTCACACCGCGACTTCCGACCGGGATCCGAGCGACGGAAGTATCCCGTGAGGCGGGGCTCGTCCGTTATGCGATCAGCATTCCTGAAACAGCCCCGCACACGGGAAACTACCCGGAAGCGTTCGACCCCCTGGGCGGCAATGGTCAGGCCGGCATTCGCATCGCGGGTGAGCTTCACGATCGCATCGTCCGGATTGATCTGGATGCCGAAGAGCCATTGTCGATCAGGCCATCCCAATCCCTCTCGCTTGAGCCAGGCTTCGCGGTGGTGAGCGCCCAAAGACCGGCGTCCGGTGTACGGGTGCGGGTTGCCGGAGCGAACCCTTCAGACTGGCAGGTGCCGCCAGGCTGGAGCATTCGGCGCCACGACGATGATTGGATGATCGTGCCGCCCCATCGGGCAGAGCCCGGTCTTGTGAGTTTCATCCCGATCGTCGAGGGCAGACCAGCGAGCACGGTGAGAGCCATTGCCTATCCTCATGTGCGGCCGACCGCGTACGTGGCGCCGGTGGAGTTCAAGGTTCTGATGCTCGATGTAGCGTTGCCGAGAGATGCTCGTATTGGATATGTCGGTGGCGGAAGCGACAATGTCGGCACGCATATGCGCCGTCTCGGGCTCGATGTGACGGATCTGGCGGAAGCCGACCTGAAGGACGGTTCTCTCTCGACGTTTACCACCATCGTCATCGGCATCTTTGCATTCGGGTTGAGACGCGACCTACAGTCCGCGACTGCTCGAGTGCATCGCTTCGTGGAGGAGGGTGGTCATCTCGTGACGCTCTACCATCGTCCGACGGATGGCTGGGATCCGGATCGGACGCCGCCCCGCCGCCTGTCTATCGGTTCGCCGTCCCTGCGGTGGCGCGTGACGGACCCTGCCGCCCCTGTGACGGTTCTGCAACCGGAACATCGCCTGCTCACAGCCCCGAATAGGATTGGGCTGGAGGATTGGCAAGGCTGGGATAAGGAGAGAGGTCTCTACTTCGCCGCCCATTACGACCCGGCCTATGAAAGGCTTCTGTCCCTCCACGATCCTGGCGAGGAACCGCTCACGGGTTCTCTGATCTCGGCTCCCGTCGGCCGCGGGCGGCACACGCATGTGGCGCTGGTGTTGCACCATCAGCTCGACAGGCTCGTTCCTGGGGCCTTCCGCCTCCTGGCGAACCTGGTTCAACCAGCCTGAGAGGACATGGCGACCGAGTCGGAAGGCAGTGCGAGTACGCCTCCTGTTCCATTATGGATCAGCGCAGGGTGGCTCTTGCTCGACATGGCGCTGGTCACGACCATGCAGGCCATCGTCAAAGCCGAGGGCGCGATCTACCCAGCGGTTCAACTTGTCTTTCTGCGTTCGCTGGTCGGCTTTTTGTCGGTGACGCCGCTCGTTTGGCGCCACCGCCAGAAGCTGACCGACCTCTCGAACATTCGCGGGCATCTCGCTCGTGTGGCTTTCAACTCGGCGGCTCTGACCCTCAATTTCGCAGCCTTCGCCGTCTTGCCGCTGGCGCTGGTGACCGCCATCGGATTCACGCGACCGCTCGTACTCCTCGCGATGGCAGCCCTCATGCTGGGAGAGCATGTGAGCCGGATACGCTACGCTTTCACGGCGCTCGGATTCCTTGGCGTTATCGTCATGGTGCGGCCCGACGCGATCCCGTGGAACTTCGGTCTGCTGGCTTCTTTCGGATCGGTGTTCTTCGGCTCTCTCGCGGTCGTTCAGACGAGGCGTCTTGCCGGGGAGGACACAGTCGTTTTGATGCTCTTCTACACGGTTGGCCTGACGCTCCTGACATCCGTTCCTGCAGCCGTCGTCTGGGTGCCGATTCCGTGGGACGAAGCGCCCCGCATCATCCTCGTCGGCGTTCTGGCGCAGCTTGGCCAATATTGCTGGCTGCAGGCTTACCAGAAACAGGAGGCTCACCTCCTTGCGCCCATCGGATATCTGTCAATCCTCTTCTCGGGATCGGCAGGATGGCTCTATTTCGGCGAGATCCCGTCCCTGTCCGTGTGTGCCGGCGCCGCGATCGTGGTTCTCACCACCATGCTGGCGACACCAGCCGAGCGCTGGCTGAAGAATGCCAACAGGCCGTGAGGCCAGGGCCTCGGCGACTATCCCCATCGCCCTCTCAACTTCCTTGTCATTCAAGTCGTGAGACGCCCGTCAAGGTGCCGGTGCGGGCGTGGCGTCGGTGTCATCGCCAGCCCAGCGCCGGAGCGACGTGCTGCAGGATGGCCTCGATGACATGGGCGTTATAGTCGACACCGAGCTGGTTCGGCACCGTCAAAAGGAGCGTGTCGGCCTCGGCAATGGCCTCATCGGCCTTGAGCTCCTCCACGAGCCTGTCCGGCTCGGCTGCATAAGAGCGACCGAAGATTGCCCGCATGTCGTCGATGACGCCGATCTGATCGCTATCCTTGCCGCGACCGAAATAAGCCCGGTCACGGTCGCTCACGAGTGCGAAGATCGAGCGCGAGACGGACACGCGAGGCGCGCGGGCGTGCCCTGCCTCTGTCCATGCTTGCCTGTAACGGCGGATCTGCTTGGCCTGCTGGATGTGGAAGGGCTCGCCCGTCTCGTCCTCCTTCAGGGTCGAACTCTGGAGATTCATGCCCTGCTGCGCGGCCCATACAGCGGTCGCGTTCGAGGCGGATCCCCACCAGATGCGCTGGCGCAGGCCCTCCGAATGCGGCTCGAGGCGCAGCAGGCCGGGAGGGTTCGGAAACATCGGCCGCGGGTTCGGCTCGGCGAAGCCTTCTCCTTTGATGACGTTCAGGAACATTTCCGTGTGGTGACGGGCCATGTCGGCATCGCTTTGACCTTCTTCGGGCGCGTATCCGAAATACCGCCAGCCATCGATCACCTGCTCGGGCGAGCCGCGGCTGATGCCGAGCTGCAGACGCCCGCCGCTGATCAGATCGGCCGCACCTGCATCCTCGGCCATGTAGAGAGGGTTCTCGTAGCGCATGTCGATCACGGCGGTGCCGATCTCGATCCGCTTCGTCCTCGCCCCGATCGCCGCCAGAAGCGGGAAGGGCGAGGCGAGCTGGCGTGCGAAATGATGGACGCGGAAGTAAGCGCCATCCGCTCCAAGCTCCTCGGCCGCCATGGTAAGATCGATGGACTGGAGGAGCGTATCGCGCGCCGAACGCGTCTGTGACTGCGGCGAGGGCGACCAGTGCCCAAACGAGAGGAATCCGATCTTCTTCATGATGCAGTCCTATGCGAGTGCCTTCGATCGATTCGCCACGATAGCAGGTCGGTCGGCTGTTCGTGCAGAGGCTTTCCCCGCAAGCCCAGCTCCGCCGGGTCGGCGATATCTGGCGAGGGGTGTGGTATGAGGGCCGAGGGCGTTTGGTGACCTCGGCCGCTCCGGTTCGGAATCAGGTCGTTCTCATCTCAGATTTGAACCTGCCCACCATCGACGAAGAGCTCGATTCCATTGACGAAGCTCGCCTCGTCGGAGGCGAGGAACAGCACGGCCCTGGCGATCTCGTCAGGCTGGCCGATCCGCCCGGCCGGAATGAGGCCGGCGAGATAGTCCTTGGTCCCCTGTGCCTGGTCACCGCCGCCGAAGAGTTCGTTCAGGCCCGCGGTCTCAGTGACGCCGGGACTGACCGCATTCACCCGGATGTGCCGGTCCTTCAAATCGAGGATCCAGTTGCGGGCGAAGTTGCGCACCGCCGCCTTGGACGCCGAATAGACGCTGAACCCTGGCGTGCCGGAAATACTGGTCGTCGACGAGGTGAGAACGACCGACCCGCCGTCCTTCAGAAGGGGCAGCGCCTTCTGGGCCGTGAACAGCACGCCTTTCACGTTCGTGTCGAAGGTGCGTTCGTAGTGTTCCTCGGTGATCGCGCCGAGAGGGGCGAACTCACCACCGCCTGCATTGGCGAAGACAACGTCGATCTGCCCATGCTTCTGCTGGACCGTGTCATAGAGCCGGTCGACATCGGCCAGCCTGCTCATGTCTCCCCGGATTGCAGTCACACGGCCGCCGATCGTTTTCACGGCCTCGTCGAGCGCCTCCTGCCGGCGGCCGGTGATGAAGACCGAAGCGCCTTCCGCCGAAAACGCTTTGGCCGTCGCCAGCCCGATGCCGCTCGTCCCTCCGGTGACCACCACGACCTTGTTGTCGAACCTGTTCGTCACTGTCTTCTCCATGCTTGGCCGTGATTGGCCGCTGCCGACAGAGATGTGCCGAGAACGATGATGCGAATAGACGGATTTCATGGCACATAGCGTTCCATCAGAGGAACGATCATGCGAACTGACCTCAACGATTACGCCTATTTTGCCGAGGTAGTGGCTCATGGCGGCTTTGCTGCCGCGGGCCGGGCGCTGAAGGAGCCGAAATCGAAGCTCAGCCGCCGTATTGCCGGGCTCGAGGTACGATTGGGCGTTCGGCTCATTGAGCGCTCGAGCCGCCGGTTCCGGGTGACCGAGGTGGGGCAGGCCTTCTATGAACGGTGTCGCACCCTGCTCCTGGAGGCCGAGCAGGCCGAAGCCCTAGTCGCCGAGGCCAAGGCGGAGCCGCATGGACGCATTCGTATGAGCTGCCCAACCGGCCTCGTCGAAGTCATCTCCGGTACGATCCAAAGCTTCCTGACGCGCTACCCGAAGGTGAAGCTGCAGCTTCTCGCAGTCGATCGCCCGGTTGATCTCATCGGGGAGCGGATCGACGTAGCGCTCCGGGTGAGAACGGCCCTGACGAGCGACGCGGCGCTGACCATGCGCTCATTGGGCACCTCCCGCCGCATCCTCGTAGCCAGCCCGCAACTCGCCAGCCGGCTCCATGCGGACATTACCTCGCTCGCAGCTCTGCCGACGCTCGGAACGAGCGACGATCCTGGAGAAATCGAGTGGACGCTGGAGCGCGACGACCGTGCCATCCATGTGCTGCGGCACGAGCCGCGCATGACATGCGGGGACTTCGCGGCGGTCCGGGACGCAGCAGCCAATGGGTTGGGCATCGCGCTCCTGCCAGATCACGTGTGTGCCGAACACCTTGCTCGCGGCCGGCTTGTGCATGTTCTGCAGGATTGGAGAGGGCAGCGGGGGATCGTTCACCTGGTGTTCACGACCCGGCGTGGGCTACCCCCGGCCGTTCGAACACTCATCGACCACCTGGCGGCTGGCTTTCCCAGAATCGCCCTCGGGGCTGATGAGTGAAGACGCGCCTGCTTGTTGGCGCACGACGCACATCGATGTTCCTTTATGGCGAGAGACGATTATCGGCATTGGTGGACGTGTTCCTGTCGCGTCCACTCGTGACGGTAATGCTCGTTCAAGCTCTTGACGCTCATCCCCAAGGCTATTGCCTTCGCCGCTGGGTTGGGCAAGCCCTGCCGGGGATCTCTCCGCCTGAACCCGCGGCGAAGCGTGGAGCACCACGGAGGTCGTCTCATCCGAGGGCTGTGGTATATGGACGATCCGGCTGATGATCCTAAGTCTTGAGCTAAGCCGATAGGTGCCGGCCCATCTGCTTTGCCACGCGCTGCGTGCACCGGAGACATCAACGCGCAGCATCGCGGCCTACGACACAGAGCTGGAGACTGAAGATGCAGCTGGGAATGGTTGGCCTCGGCCGGATGGGCGGCAACATCGTCCGACGGCTCATGCAGGCAGGGCACACAGGAGTCGTGTATGACCGCGACCCGGAAGCCGTCAGCGGTCTTGTCCGTGAAGGCGCTATGGGAGGTGAGACCCTGGAGGATCTTGTGGCAAAGCTGGAGGCGCCACGGACCGTCTGGCTCATGCTGCCCGCCGGCAGGGTGACCGAAGCGACGGTCCAGCAGCTTGCCGGACTGCTCGAGGCGGGGGACACCATCATCGATGGCGGCAATACCTTCTGGCAGGACGATGTGCGTCGAGCCCGCCAACTCCGCAGCCGCGCCCTCCACTATATCGATGTGGGTACCAGTGGCGGGGTGTGGGGGCTCGAGCGCGGGTACTGCCTGATGATCGGGGGCGAGCCCGAGGCGGTCGAGCGCCTTAATCCGATCTTCGCCGCGTTGGCTCCTGGACAGGGCGACCTGCCGGTCACCCCGGGACGGGAGGGCAGAGATCCCCGGGCAGAGCAGGGCTATATCCATGCCGGGCCGAACGGCGCCGGGCACTTCGTCAAGATGATCCATAATGGCATCGAGTACGGCTTGATGCAGGCCTATGCCGAAGGCTTCGATATCCTGCGCAATGCGTCGAGCCCAGCTCTGCCTCCCGAGCATCGCTTCGACTTCGATGTCGCCGACATTGCGGAAGTGTGGCGCAGAGGAAGCGTCATCACCTCCTGGCTGCTTGATCTCACCGCCACTGCCCTGTCCGCAGACGAGCACCTCAGCACCTATTCAGGGTACGTCGAGGATTCCGGGGAGGGTCGCTGGACCGTCGAGGCTGCAATCGATGAAGCGGTCCCGGCCGAGGTTCTGACAGCCGCCCTCTATGCCCGCTTCCGCTCGCGCCAGGACCACACCTTCGCCGAAAAGATCCTCTCGGCCATGCGTAAAGGTTTCGGCGGCCATATCGAGGGGAAGAAGCCGAAAGGAGACGGGGCATGACGCAATCTCCCGCACCTGCCGCCGACCCGTGCTGTTTCGTGATCTTCGGTGCCTCCGGAGATCTGACAAGCCGCTTGCTCCTGCCGGCTCTCTACAATCTCGCCGCCACGGGCCTGCTCCCGGAGCGCTTCGCTATCGTGGGCGTAGCGCGCAGCGTCCGAACGGCCGACGAGTTCCGGGAGGATCTTCTGACGGCGTTGAAGGGGCATGCCACCCGTGAGGTGGACCCAGACTTGGCCCAAAGGCTTGTCGCCCATGTCGCCTACGTGTCTGGCAGCATCGACGACGGCGGGACCTTTCTCCAACTCAAGGCGGTCCTGGAGGAGCTTGAGGCAACGGCAGGCACGGACGGCAATCGCCTGTTCTACCTGGCCATGCCACCGGATACGTTCGAGCCGATTGCGCGCCATCTGGCGAGGGCCAGTCTGTCCGAGGAGGGTCCATCAGGTACTCCCTGGCGCCGGGTCGTGGTCGAGAAGCCCTTCGGGACGGACCTGGCCTCGGCCCGGGCTCTCAACCAAGCCCTTCTGGAAGTGCTCGTGGAAGATCAAATCTACCGCATCGACCACTATCTCGGCAAAGAGACGGTCCAGAACATCCTGCTTCTTCGCTTTGCCAATGGGCTGTTCGAGCCGATCTGGAACCGGGATCACATCGATCATGTGCAGATTACGGTGGCCGAAACCGTCAACGTCGGGAGGCGAGGGCGCTTCTACGACAGGACGGGAGCCCTGCGGGACATGGTGCCCAACCACCTGTTCCAGCTGCTGGCCCTGATCGCCATGGAGCCGCCGGCCCGGTTCGAGGCGGAGCGCGTTCGCAATGCGAAAGCTGAAGCCCTGGCGGCCATCAGGATCCCGAGCGAGGCCGAAGCGCTCGCAAACTCGGTGCGCGGTCAGTACCGCGCCGGCCGCGTCAATGACGAAGCCGTCGTGGCCTACCGGGACGCCGAGCACGTGGCGCCCGGCAGCACCACGGAAACATATGCGGCTCTCCGGCTTGAGATCGATAACTGGCGGTGGGCTGGAGTGCCGTTCTACCTGAGAACCGGCAAGGCCCTCACGGCCCGCCGGACGGAGGTGGCGATCAAGTTCAAGCAGGCGCCGATCTCGATGTTCGAGCAGACCTCCGTCGACCGATTAGGGCAGAACTTCCTCGTCCTGCGCATTCAGCCCAACGAAGGGATCACATTGCGTTTCAACGCGAAGGTGCCCGGACCTGTGCTTGCAGCGGAGAGCGTCGACATGACGTTCAAGTACAAGGATCACTTCGATGTCGCTCCGAGCACTGGATACGAGACCCTGATCTACGACTGCATGACGGGCGACGCCCTGCACTTTCAAAGGGCCGACGGAGTTGAAGCGGGATGGGCCATAGTCCAACCGTTCCTCGATGCCTGGGCGAAGGCAGGGGCCAGGGGGCTCGAATACTACCCTGCGGGCTCGTCAGGGCCGGAGGAGGCAGGATTCCTGTTGGCCCGCGATGGACGCCGCTGGAGGATCATCGAGTAGCGACGATCCTCCCTCGCGCGCCGTTGACGGCACAAACTGCGGGACAGAGATGTCCTCTCTGCACGGCGTGAAGGGTGCCGGGATTTCAGGCCTGCTTGCAGCGCTTAGGACGTCACTCCAGCCGACAGCGCTTCAGTACGTAGCGGCGTTGAGCTTGACAGAAACAGGCGGACCGGACTCGAACGGTGTGCTGCCCCGCGCGAGCAGCCAACCATCCGCACGCTCGAGGCGTGCAACGATCTGCAGCGTGGGCGAAGGAGGCAGGGTTGCCGGCGCCGATAGGGAAAAGGCGAGCGTCGTCGACTTGCCGTCGCTCTGGATGCGCGTTATGGCCGCGCGACGGCGCGCTTCGTCTCGAATCGACCGGTCCTCGAGATAAATCTTGAGCTGGCCTTGGGGAATCACCGTGCCTCCCTCGAACGTGACAGCGCCGCGGATCTCTTGCGATTGTGCTGCGGCGGGCCCTGCCGCGGCAGCGACGGCCGCAACGCCGGCGGCCATCCATAAAGTGCGGCTGTCGGTCGGGCGTTTCATCACAGACTCCATGATCGCCCCGAAGGACTGGCGCATTGGCGCTTTTGCCGCTCCGCGTGTGGTTCGGACACGAGAGACGGATTGCCATCCAACGAGAAGGCGGGGCGCCTGGAAGCGCCCCACCAGGGTATGGGTTAGATGATGACGAAGTCGGTCGCCGCAACATTCAGATTCTTGCTCAGCCGCGCAAACTGAACGGCTGCACCCTGTCCCGACCCGTCGGCGTCGTAGAACAAAGCCCCGCTATCGGTATCGTAGATGATCCGATCGTCGGCGTCATGAGCAACGCCCGCCTTGCTTTTGTGGAACGCCCCCAGGGCGAGAGCGCCATCGCCACCCACGTTCCCGAAGACGAGGTTGTCCAGCAGGAACGTATCATCGCTGACCTTGAAGTCCTTGATCCGGTCGACGTTGCCGTTCCCGAGCGCCGTCGAGAAGCGGAAGCTGTCCTCTCCCGCGCCGCCGGTGAGCGTGTCGGCTCCCAGACCGCCGTCCAGCAGATCGCTGCCGCTGCCGCCGTCGAGCCGGTCCGACCCTGCAACGCCCGGCTGAGCCGGTGCAGGGGGAAGCTCGACCGATACGTTCACCTTATAGGTCGAGCCTTGCGGCACAGATTCGGCCCAGCCGTCTCCCGGCACCGTATCTGACCAGCTGCCTTCCAGGATGTAATAGATTCCGGTCTCTTCGACGACGTACACCAGACTCGAGTCTCGGCCGGTCGTAGAGCCGGGGTCGCTGCCGCCGTCATCGTTCTGAGCGACGATTTCGCCGTTGCTGTCGAGCAGCCTGAGCCAACTGTCATGGACATTCGGATCGGCGATTCCGTCGATGTCGATCGTGATGACGGTGCCGGCCGCCAGCTCGATCTTGTAGAATCCACCCTGGCCGTTTCCGGTCGCATTGACAGTCGTGTGGAGGGTCGTGGTCGAATCGAAGATGTCGGGATCGCTCGCGAGGGAGAAGTTGTTGGAGATGTCGAACGCGGTGGCGAACGAGTTGTTCGTCGCATCAGGTCCCAGCGTGGCGTAGCCGGTTCCGAGTCCCGGGCGAGGGGGCGCGTCGCCCTGATATGCGAAATCGCCGAGCAGTGTGTCGTCGCCCCGGCCGCCGTCGATCACGTCGTTCCCGCCCTGGCCGGTCAGGACGTTGGCCGCGCCGTTGCCGGTTAGCCGGTCGTTATGGCCGGAACCTGCGAGGTTCTCGACGGACACATAGGTATCGCCACCCGATCTGCCTCCCGCGAGGGTGAGCCTGACGCCGCTGGACGCGCCGGCGTAATCCGCCGTGTCGCTGCCGGCTCCGCCGATCAATCTGTCGGCACCGCCGCCACCGGTCAGCGTGTCGTTGCCGGCACCACCCGAGAGCTCATTGGCCTGCGCAGTGCCGATGAGATGGTCGTCGAAGGACGAGCCGACGGCATTCTCGAAGCCGGCAAGAATATCGTGCCGGATCGTCGTGCCCCGGCCGACGATCTGCACCGGACCGTCAGCGTCGCCGCCGCTGGCCGTGCCATTCGCAAGATCGATCGTGACGCCATCGGAGCTGCCTGTGTAGACGACCGTGTCGTTGCCAGAGCCGCCATCCAGGTAATCCTGACCGGCGCCGCCGATGATCGTATCGTCCCCGGCTTCTCCATACAGGATGTCACCGTCGTTGCCACCATCCAGGATGTCGTTGCCGCCGCCGCCGTTGAAGTAATCGCCGCCGCCACGTCCCCAGAAGTGGTTTGCCGCGGATGTTCCGATGAACCGATCGATGCGATCGTCGGAGCCGATCAGGTTCTCGATACTGTCGAACGTGTCACCCGACGCGGTGCCGCCGCTGGCGGTATTCGTCGCCAGATTGACGAGCAGCTGGAAAGGGCTTTCCTTGCTGTAATCGACCGTGTCGATGCCCGCGCCGCCCCTGAACACATCCACGCCGTCCTGGCCGCTCAGCGTGTCGTCGCCGTCGCCGCCATCGAGGATGTCATTGCCCTGGCCACCGAGAAGGGTGTCGTTGCCGCGGCCGCCGTAAAGGGCATCGTTGCCGTCGTCGCTTTCGGTCCGGTCTTCGAGATCTTCGACATCGATCGTGTTGTTGATATCGCGGCTGGCGAGCGAATCGCGGCCGCCGATGATCAGGTCGTCGCCTCCTTGGCCAAAAATCGTGTCGTCCCCGGCGCCTCCATCGAGGGTATTGTTTCCATTGTCGCCGAAGGTAATGCTGGTCAGCGTGTTGTCGCCGGCGCTGGGCGGGGTCTCGCTGCCGCTACCGGGCTGAGTGGTCGACACGTCGGCGTAGATGATGCTTTCGACGTTAGCGATCTTCCTGATTCTCAGATCCCTGGAGAGGAGGATGACCGTGTCATTGCCTCCATTGAGCTCCTCCCGGACGATGTCGTCGAGAGAATCAACGAAATAGATGTCGTCGCCTCCGTTGCCTGCCATTCGGTCGCTGCCGCCTCGTCCGTCCAGAACGTTGGCGCCGTCATTGCCGATCAAGATGTCGTCATACGCACTGCCAACGCCGTTCTCGATGTAATAGTCGGTTCTATCCGCGTTGTGCCCTGCGAAGATCGACACATTGTTGCTGTGGCCGTTGACGCTCGAGAAGTGTCCGGCACGCAAGTCGAGGATCGTCCCCGCTGTCGAGCCGGAGAAGTCGACCGTATCGGTCCCGCCAGTGTCATGGATCGCGAAGCCGATGTCATGGCGCATGCCCGAGGAGGTCAGTTGATAGGAGAGTTGCGTGCTGCCGAAGCCGTAGACGTTGTCGCCCGTGTTGAGATCGATCTGCTGGTAGGTGCGCACTCCATTGGCATCGACCGTCGAGAAAAAGCGGCGAATGACGGCTTCGATGTCAGCCATCAGCGGCGTCGAGGCGGACCAGCGGCTGGTCTCGCCGACATCGATCCCATCGAAATAGGACATGACACTGTATTGCTGGCGATCATAAGTCCAGGTCGCGTTGTTCAGATAGTTGATCTGCACGCCGCCTGGGCCGCTGTAATTGTAGAGCCCGGGATGATTGAGGCCGAATTCATGGCCGAACTCATGGATGAAGGAGTCGAAGACGTAACCGCCGACATCCGTTTTGTTGGGTTCCGTGTCATGGAAGCGCTGACCGATGCTGACATAGCGATTGCTCGAATAGGCGCTGCCTTCGTCCGGCTGTCCCAGCTCTGGACTGACGACTTCAATCCAGTCTGTGGCTCTGTTGAATGGCGCGTCGTCGACGATCTCGAATTTCAGGGGAGTGACAGAGGACCACGCTTGCAAGGCGCCGATGGCGGCAGCCTTGTAGTCAGGGTGATCATTGAGCTCGTAGACGTTGATCCTCAGCGTTCCTGCAGCGATCGCCGGCGTGAGACTGCGGTTCAATGCGCCTAGATAGCTAAGAAAGGACTCATAGTCCTCGCTCTTGCCATAGGGGTTGTCCGGTGTCTGATCGTTGACCCACCACTGATCGCTCGCTTGGCTGGGATTCGGCATCTTGGGGTTCCTCTCTCACGACTGTGCGCTGTTTCCGCGACACTGGTTTGAAGTTATCAATTCCCCCCAGGCAGGTTGGCGCCTGCCCGTCAGCGCTTTCACGCTTGGCAGATAATGTGTCCGGAATTTTTGTGTTGTCTACCCCCAAGGGGTTACACATTTTAGGCTAGCGAACGTCGGCAGACATTCATGGCATGTGACCGTCGAGATGGAACTCGGAAGCGAAAAATATCCGAACATGGAGTAAGCGACTGGACCAATTAACTTATGCTCTGCGCGAACCGGGGAGATCTTCGAAACTTGGCCGGACTGTTGCGCCGCAGGACCGCAGAAGCATGGATTTGGCGCGTTATGATCGACTGGTCAGACGTCAGCACCGACGCCCGCCGGAGTTGATGTTTGTAATCTGATGCACACCGACAGCCGATCACACTTTCGATCTGCCGAGCGCCGAGCGATGTCGGCGGATCTGATTGGAAAACCCTGTTAATCCTTCGACGCGCTGCGATACACTGTTTCAATCGACAGAGCGGATCATCTGAGCCGCGGAACGTTTGGGCTCGAACGCCTGACGCGTGCCGCTCACCTGTCGAAACGAACATGCCTTCGAGGCCGGCACCCATCGTGCGCCGTCGTGTACCCGAAGCGCTTTGCCTGGCACGCGACATCGAACAATCACCGTCCCGCTCAATGTCCCTTACACCAGGTCGCGAGACGAACTCCGGATCATCCATATGTCGCCCATTGCAACGCGGAGCAGTCCCGTCACGCCTTGACAATAGGCTGGCCCTGATCCAGCTTCGAAGTTGTCAGACCAATTCCGAAGGGTATCGCCTTCGGGCAGTTCACCAGAACATGCGAGGTCGGAGCAGAATGGACTCGGAATGGGGAACTCAGGTGCGTCGCACCACATCTGCCCGCACGTCAGGCGCGATGCAGGCGATCGCCGAGTACATCGGCCATTCGGACCTGCAGCCCGGAGATTGTTTGCCTCCGGAGCGTGAGTTGATGGCTGAGCTCTCGGTCGGGCGTTCCACAATCCGAGAGGTTATCCGTCATTGGCAGGCTCTCGGAGTCGTCGAGAGCCGCAGGGGCAGTGGCACCTACCTCCTGCGTCGAATCTCACCCGAGACCATGCACCTTCCACTGGCGGTTGACAGCGGGCAGAACGGCCTTCTCCAGATGCTGGAGGTTCGCCGTGGCCTGGAAGTCGAGGCAAGCGCCCTCGCGGCGGTACGGTCTGGAGCTGCCGATCTCGAGCGGATCGAGTCTAAGCTGCTGATCATGGAGTCCGTTCACCGCGAGAAGGGCTGCGCTGGTCCCGAGGACCTGGCATTTCATCTCTCGATCTATGACGCCAGCGGCAATCCCATCTTCAACCAACTCCTGTCGCAGATGCGGGAAAGTGTGCAGATGCTGTTCGGCATGTCGCGCGTTCGTGTCGATTTCGCCGCCCGTTCCTTTCCGGTTCATCGCGAGCTGTTCGAGGCCATCGCGGCCAAGGATCCGGACGCAGCCCGCTCCAAGACGCTTTCAATCCTCGCCATCGTTGAGGAGGACATCAAGGACATGATCAGATGAACACCTCCGTGGATCCGTTGGCCCGCGCCATGGCCATCCTTGCCCATGATAGCGAGCACGCCTACGAGGCTGTCGTGCCGCCGATCGCGCAAACCTCTCTCTTTACCTTCAGCTCCTATGCCGAGATGGAAGAAACCTATCGCGGACAGAAGGTGCGCCCCACCTACACCCGTGGCCTCAATCCCACGGTTCGTCTGTTCGAGGAGAAAGTGGCCGCTCTGGAATGTGGGGAGGATGCGATCGGATTCGCCAGCGGCATGGCGGCCATTGCGTCAGCCGTCCTGGCATTCGTCCAACCGGGCGACCGGATCGTATGCGTGGAGCATGTGTATCCCGACGCGTACCGGCTCTTCCAGACCTACCTCAAGCGGATGAACGTGACGGTCGACTATGTGGATGGTCGTGACCACGACGCGGTGCGACGCGCTCTGCCCGGGGCAAGGCTCTTCTACATGGAGAGCCCGACGAGTTGGCTCATGCATGTCCATGATGTGGCAACGCTTGCCAGGGTAGCCCGCGAGAACGGCGCGATCTCGATCATCGACAACAGCTGGGCGAGTCCCATCTTCCAGCAGCCGCTGACCCTCGGAGTCGACCTCGTGGTCCACTCCGCGTCGAAATACATCGGCGGCCACAGCGACGTGGTGGCAGGCGTCGTCGTGGGCTCGGGAGGGCTCATCGGAGAGATCCGATCCCGCATTTATCCCTACCTCGGCGGCAAGCTATCCCCGTTCGATGCATGGCTCCTGCTGCGTGGTCTTCGCACCTTGCCGATCCGCATGAGAGCGCATGAGGCAGCGGGTCTGCACGTGGCGCGTGAACTCGCGAAGCGATCGGACGTGGTGGCGGTCTATCATCCCGGCCTGAGCAATGGGCTGCTCGACGGACTGCAAGGCACATCCGGCCTGTTCTCTTTCGAGTTCGACGGCAGCGTCGATATCGCCCGGTTCGCGGACTCACTCCGGTTTTTCAAGCTCGGCGTGAGCTGGGGCGGACATGAGAGCCTTGTGGTGCCTGCTCAGGTGGTCCGTGCCCAGGCCGCAGGGCCCAATTCGGCGATCGATTTCGGCGTCTCCGCTCGTGTCGTGCGGCTTCATGTGGGCCTTGAAGGCCAGGATGTCCTCGTGGCCGATCTCTCACAAGCCATCAGGGAGGCGAAGATGAGCTAACCAAACTGTCGTCAGGAGCGGTCGAACACGTTCGAGACAAGATCAAAACAGAGGGAAGACCATGATCCAACGCCTACTGCTCGCTACTGCGCTCGCCACGACCTTCGCCGGCAGCGCTCTTGCCCAAACCACCCTGAAGCTCACCGAAGTCATCACGAGTCCTGAGCGGACAGAAACGCTCAAGGGTATCGTGAAGGGCTTCGAGGAAGCGAATCCCGGCGTGAAGGTGGAAATCACGTCTCTGCCCTGGAGCCAAGCCTTCGAGAAATTCGCCACCATGGTGTCCGCCGGCGATACGCCTGATGTTGTCGAGATGCCGGATCGGTGGCTTTCACTCTACGCCAACAACAGCGCCCTGGAGAGCCTCGAGCCTTACCTGAAGGCTTGGCCCCATACGGGCGGTCTGAACGAGAGAGCCCTGGAGGTCGGTCGCAGCGTCAAGAATACCGCCTACACGATACCCTACGGCTTCTATTTGAGGGCCATGTTCTACAACAAGAAGCTCTTCGAGCAGGCCGGCGTGAAGGAGCCACCGAAGACCCTCGCGGAGTTCGAAGAGGTCTCCAAGAAGGTTTCGGCCATTCCGGGCAAGTACGGGTACTGCCTGCGGGGTGGCCCCGGCGGCCTGAACGGTTGGGTGATGTTCGGCGCCACGATGGCCGGCGACAACTCGTTCTTCAAGCAGGATGGAACCTCGACCTTCGCAGATGACGGATGGGTGAAGGGCCTCGCCTATGTCACTGATCTCTACAAGAAGGGTTACGCTCCGAAGGACAGCGTGAACTGGGGCTTCAACGAGATCGTCGCAGGGTTCTATTCCAGCACCTGCGCCATGCTCGACCAGGATCCTGATGCGCTGATCGCTATTGCCGAGCGCATGAAGCCGGAGGAATATGGAGTCGCGCCTTTCCCGAAGGGCCCGGCAGGCAAGGCCTTCCCGACACTGGGTTATGCCGGTTGGTCTATGTTCGCGAACAGCAAGAACAAGGAGCTCTCCTGGAAGCTGCTTGCTGCGCTCGCTGGCCCCGAAGGCAATATCGCCTGGAACAAAAAAACGGGTGCGCTGCCGATCTACAAGTCGGCCGAGAACGATCCGTTCTATTCCGGCCCACAGTTCAAGGGGTGGTTCGAGGAACTGGCAGACAAGAACGTCGTGCCGACCATCATGCCAACCTATCTGCAGGAATTCGCCTTTTTCGCCGACTCGCTTGCGGTGAAGACCAGCCAGCAGGCTCTTCTTGGCCAACTCGCTCCAAAGGACATGGCGGCACAGTGGGCCGATTACATGACGAAGGCGCAGAAAAAACACCTCGCCTCGAGCAAGTAATCCGGATCGGCGCGGCTTCTGAGCCGCGCCGTCCACCTGATTTGTCCCGCCAAGGAGCGCCGCATGTCAACGATGCCCTTATACGAGGAGGCTGCAGGCCGCCGGCGCGCGCCTCTGAGTCGGTTCGTGGCAGGCCTCGAGCCTTACCTGTATATCGCTCCCTCCGTCATCCTGATTGCGGTCATCATGCTCGTGCCGCTGATCATCGGTTTGTCCTACGCCTTCCGGGACATGCAGCTGATCAACCCTTTCAGCGGCGGCTTCGTCGGTCTTGAGCATTTCCAAACGCTTTGGACGGATGCGGCGTTCTGGCTGTCTATGAGGAACACGCTTGTTTGGACCTTGGCTTCGGTCGTTCTGCAATTTTCTTTCGGCCTCGTATTGGCACTCCTCCTCAACAATGCTTTTCCGGGGCGTGGCGTCATCCAGGCATTGGTCTTTCTGCCCTGGGCGGTGCCGACGTTCCTATCGGGCCTGAACTGGGCCTGGCTGTTCAATCCTGTCGTCGGCCCCCTGCCGCACTGGATGGCGGCCCTCGGAGTCCTGCCTGCTCCCGAGAACATTCTGTCGGATCCCCATCTCGCGATCTGGGGACCGATCGTCGCCAATGTCTGGTGGGGTATCCCGTTCTTCGCCATCACGTTGCTCGCGGCCTTGCAGTCGATCCCGCAAGACATTTATGAAGCGGCTGCCATCGATGGCGCCGGCGCCTGGCGGCGCTTCATCGACATCACCCTGCCGTTCCTGGCGCCCACAATCGCGATTACGGTCATGTTGCGGACCATCTGGATTGCGAACTTCGCCGATCTCATCATCGTGATGACCAATGGCGGACCCGCTGATCAGACGCAGATTGTTTCGAGCTACATCTTCACACAGGCATTCCGGCGCCTCGATTTCGGCTATGCATCCGCGATCGCGATGGTGCTGCTTGGGATTCTGCTGGCCTATTCCTTCGTCATCATCCTGATGCGGCAGTCCCTGCTGAGACGATGAGGGGAGCCCTATGACATCCTCCGCCCGCAGCACTCCGTACTGGATCCTTCACTATGGGCTGCTTGCCCTCTACGTCGCTTTTGCGCTGTTTCCCCTCTACTGGCTGCTCAAGGTATCTGTCACACCGAACGATCTCCTCTACAGCGAGGGTATTCGGCTCTGGCCATCCCGTTCCTCCCTGGCACATTACACTTTCGTGCTCGCGCATAGTGACTTTCCGCTGTTCTTCAAGAACAGCCTGATCGTCTCGGGCAGCACGGCCGTCGTGGTAACGCTGATCGCTGCTCTTTCGGGCTATGCCATGTCGCGCTTCGATTTCCGCGGCAAGATGTGGCTCGTCGGGCTGATGCTCATCACCCAGATGTTCCCGCTCGTGATGCTGGTGGCTCCGATCTTCAAGCTTTTCTCGCCGTTCGGGCTCACCAACAGCCTCACCGGTCTCGTCATCGTCTACACGGCCTTCAACGTGCCGTTTGCGACCTTCCTGATGCAGTCGTTCTTCGACGGGATCCCGAAGGATCTGGAGGAGGCTGCGATGATCGACGGTGCTTCGCGCTTCCGCGCCTTCCGACAGATCATCCTCCCGCTCACCCTGCCGGGCATTGCCGCAACCCTGGGCTTCGTTTTCACGGCAGCCTGGAGCGAACTGCTCTTCGCGCTCATGCTCGTGTCGAAGGCCGATGCGAGCACGTTTCCGGTCGGTCTGCTCAGCTTCGTATCGAAGTTCTCCGTCGATTTCGGGCAGATGATGGCGGCCGGCATCCTGGCCCTGATCCCCGCATGTCTCTTCTTCCTTCTCGTTCAACGCTATCTCGTCCGGGGTCTGACAGCGGGCGCGGTCAAAGGCTGAGGGTTACCATCATGGCTTCCATCGATATCCAGGGTGTCGGCAAGTCCTATGGGGCCGTGCCTGTCCTTCACGAGGTTGACCTGTCGATCCAGGATGGGGAGTTCGTTGTGCTGGTCGGGCCTTCGGGATGCGGCAAGTCCACGCTCCTGCGCATGATCGCAGGACTGGAGGGCATCACCCGCGGGGACATCCGCATTGCCGGGAAGGTTGTCAATGAACTGGCGCCGAAGGACCGGGACATCGCCATGGTGTTCCAGTCCTATGCCCTCTACCCGCACATGACGGTTCGCGACAATATGAGCTATAGCCTCAAGTTGCGAGGAACGCCTTCGGAGCGAATGGCCGAGGTCGTGAATGCGGCCGCCTCCAAGCTGGGGCTCGAGTCCTTCCTTGATCGAAAACCTCGTACCCTGTCGGGAGGACAGCGGCAGCGCGTCGCGATGGGGCGCTCCATCGTGCGCAAGCCTAAGGCGTTCCTGTTTGATGAGCCCTTGTCCAATCTCGATGCGCGTCTTCGCGAACAGATGCGCGTGGAGATCAAGAAGCTCCACCGGGAGCTCGGCACGACATCGATCTATGTGACCCACGATCAAGTGGAGGCCATGACGCTTGCGGACCGTATCGTTGCGATGAACGCAGGCGCCGTCCAGCAGGTCGGAACGCCGCTCGATCTTTACGAGCGCCCCGCGAACCTCTTCGTTGCCAGCTTCATCGGGTCGCCTGCCATCAACGTGCTCGACGGCACCCTGCATTGCGACGGCGAACGTCGGTTCATCACCCTTGGATCAGGCGAGAAGATGCCGGTCTCCGATCATCTACAGGGTCGACATGGCCAAGCCGTGAGGGTCGGGGTGCGCCCTGAGGACGTTCAGGTTTCGACAGGGGGGGACGGCGATCACATGGGCCAAATCGAGCTGGTGGAGCCGATGGGGCTGGGGACAATCCTCCATATCAGAACCGCCTGTTCCGCTCTGAAGGCATTCGTGCTGGAGCGGGCGCATTACCAGATCGGCACGGACGTTGCCTGTAGCCTGCCCGCGGCCAAGCTCCACATTTTCGATGCTCGAACAGGTCAACGGCTTCCGGATCAGGCCGTCTCTCCTTAGAAAGCGCGGATTTCTCTGCTTTGAGTGGCGGGACCTTGCCCAGTGTCTGGCACGCAGCCCCAAGGAGGAAAGTTCCAATGGCCATCAAACACCTTCGGATGCTCCTGCTCTCTACCGCCCTGCTGATCGGCTCCGCCCCGGCTTTCGCCCAGATCAGGATCGCCGTCGCCGGTCCGATGACCGGGAGCTCGGCCACTTTCGGCGACCAGATGAAGAACGGCGCCCAGGCAGCCGCCGATGCCGTCAATGCGTCCGGCGGCGTGCTCGGACAACAGCTGGAGATCGTCGCCATGGACGACGCCTGCGATCCCAAGCAGGCGGTCTCAGTCGCCAACAAGGTCGTCGGCGAGGGCATCAAGCTCGTCTTCGGGCACTTCTGCTCCGGCTCGACCCTCCCGGCCTCGGAAGTCTATGACGAGGCCGGCATCACCAGCATCACGGTATCCAGCAACCCCAAGGTTACCGAGCGGGGCATGAAGACGATCTTCCGGATCACCGGACGCGATGATCAGCAGGGACCGACCGCAGCCGATTACGTGATCAAGAATCTGTCCGGCAAGAAGATCGCCCTTGTGCACGACAAGAGCCCGTTCGGCACCGGCCTTGTCGGAGAGGTCAAGAAGAAGCTTGCCGAGGGGAAGCAGTCGGTCGTGGTGGAGGCCGGCATCAATCCTGGCGAGAAGGACTACACCGCGCTGATCACCCGCCTGAAGACGGCCGGCGTCGAGGTGCTGTTCTTCGGCGGCTATCATGCCGAGGCCGGTTTGATCCTGCGCCAGGCGGCCGACCAGGGCCTCAAGCTCCAACTTATCGGCGGCGATCCGATCTCGACCCAGGAACTCCTCTCGATTGCCGGACCGGCCGCCGAGGGCACGTTGTTCACCTTCGGCCCCGATCCGCGCAAGGACCCGGCCGCGACCGACGTGGTGAAGGAGATGCGGGCCAAGAACATCGAGCCGGAGGGCTATGTGCTTTATGCCTATGCGGCCGTCCAGGTCCTTGCCGACGCGCTCAAGAAGGCCGGCAAGGTCGATGGCCCGGCGGTGGCCAAGGCCATTGCGGCGAACACCGTCCCAACGGTGGCTGGGCCGATCGGCTTCGATGCCAAGGGCGACAACAAGCAACCGGGTTTCGTGGTCTATCAATGGAAGGGCGGCAAGGCGGACTATGCCCCGGGAACCTAATCCCGATCGGTCGGTCCCATCAGCGGCGCCCACAAAAAGGGCGCCGCATTCCTTTCCTCATGACAGTGGAGCCGACCGTGCTCCTTTCATAGAGGCCGCACAAAACCGGAGTCCCGAAGCCCTGCTACTCAGCCCCTGAGCTTATGCCATCTTTTAAGGAAACCGAACGATGCGTTCCTCGAAAATCATCCATGTGGTCAGTTGCCATGCCGAAGGCGAGGTGGGTGACGTGATCGTCGGTGGTGTCGCGCCTCCGCCCGGAGAGACCGTGTGGGAACAGTCGCGGTGGATCGCACAGGACAAGACGCTGCGGAATTTCGTTCTCAACGAGCCGCGCGGGGGCGTCTTCCGCCACGTAAATCTGCTCGTTCCCCCAAAGAACCCCAGGGCGCAAATGGGCTGGATCATCATGGAGCCGGAGGACACGCCTCCCATGTCAGGCTCGAACTCGATCTGCGTGTCGACCGTGCTGCTGGACAGCGGCATCATTCCAATGACCGAACCGGAAACCCGCATGGTCCTGGAGGCTCCCGCTGGGTTGGTGGAGGTCGTCGCGGAGTGCCGCAATGGCAAGGCTGAGCGGATCACAGTCACGAACGTGCCGAGCTTCGCCGCCAGGCTCGACGCGACGCTCGAAGTGCCGGGGCTGGGGACGATGACGGTCGATACCGCCTATGGCGGCGACAGTTTCGTCGTCGTCGAGGCCCAGACGCTCGGCTTCAGGCTCGTTGCGGATGAGGCCCGCGCGCTGGCCGAGATCGGCATCAGGATCACCAATGCGGCCAACGAGCAACTGGGCTTCTCCCATCCTGAGGACACAGGATGGAACCACATCTCCTTCTGCGCCTTCGGGGGGCCCCTTTACCGGGAGGAGGGACGGCTGATGTCGCGCTCGGCGGTCGCCATTCAGCCGGGCAAAGTCGATCGGTCGCCGACCGGCACGGCGGTGTCGGCCCGGATGGCAATCCTGAACGCCCGCGGCCTGCTCAAGGAAGGTGAGACGCTGACCGGCGTCTCGATCATCGATACCCAATTCATCGGCAGGATCGTGCGCGAGACGACGGTGGCAGGACAGAAGGCGATCATTCCGTCGATTTCCGGACGCGCATGGATCGCCGGAACCTCCCAGCTCATGCTCGACCCGTCCGACCCATTCCCTGGAGGGTACAAGCTGTCCGACACTTGGCCGATGCTCAGGTAGGGCGACCCTGGACAGCCAGACTTATGGTCCGAGCGTTCGGTATCGCGGCCCAGTCGTGGAGGGCTTCCTCTTGCTTTCTGGACGCTGTCACCCATAACGCTACAATCCGCCTTACCGAAAGCAGGATCATGGCCTCACCCCGCGATGCCTGCCCTCAGGCCCCGCTCCATCCCGGTGGCATGCTGCGCGATCAGGTGCTGCCCGGGCTCGGCCTTTCCGTGAGCCAAGCCGCCCGCGAACTTCGCATCGCTCGCCAGACGCTCCATCGGGTTCTCGCCGGCACGGCCGCGGTCAGCCCCGAGATGGCCACCCGCTTGGCCCGCCTGTCAGGAACCGCCCCGCGGCTCTGGCTCGATCTCCAGCAGCGCTATGACCTCTGGCATGCCGAACAGGCTCTTGCCGGGGTGTTGACCATGATCCCGTCCCACATCCTGCCTCCGGCCATTCAGGCCGAGATCGGACTTTTGCATGACCGCTCCATCCAAGCCCGTCCCCAAAGCGAAGATCGGGGTCGAGGGCCTCGATGACATTCTCGTCGGCGGCCTCGCTCCAGGCCATGTCTATCTCCTGGAGGGCAGCCCCGGCCACCGGCAAGACCACCATTGCCCTCCAGTTCTTGCTGGAAGGTGCCAAGGTGGGCGAGACAGGCCTCTACATCACCATGTCTGAAACCGAGCGGGAGCTGCGCGAGGGTGCCGCCTCGCATGGCTGGTCCTTGGATGATGCCATCCATGTGTTCGAGCTTGTGCCACCTGAGAGCCTGCTCGACGAGGAGCACCAGCAGAGCCTGCTCTACTCCTCCGACCTGGAACTCGGCGAGACCACCAAGGCCGTGTTCGAGGCCATCGACCGGGCCCGTCCAGTCCGGATCGTGATCGACAGCCTGTCCGAGATCCGCCTCCTGGCGCAAAGCTCGCTGCGCTATCGCCGGCAGATCCTGGCGATGAAGCACTACTTCGCCCAGCAGGGCGCAACCGTCCTGATGCTCGATGATCTGACCACCGACACGAACGACAAGACCGTGCACAGTCTCGCCCATGGGGTCATCCGCTTGGAGGAGATGACCCCGACTTATGGGGCCGAACGCCGCCGCTTGAGGGTGATCAAATATCGCGGCCAGAGCTTCCGAGGCGGCTTTCACGACTTCACGATTGTTGAGGGTGGAGTCCAGGTGTTCCCGCGCTTGGTGTCAGGCGAGCACAAGACGGGCTTTGCCCGCACCGTGCTGACGAGCGGGATCAGGGAACTCGACGCTTTGCTCGGCGGTGGCATCGAGCGGGGCTCCAGCACTCTGATCATGGGTCCAGCCGGCAGCGGCAAGTCGCTTCTCGCGGTGCAGTTTGCAGTCTCTGCCGTTCAGCGGGGTGAGAAGGCGGCATTGTTCGTTTTTGACGAAGAGCTCGGTCTCCTGCTCGATCGTACCAGGCTGATGGGCATCGACCTGGAGGCGATGTGCGTGGCCGGCAACCTGTTCATCGAGCAGCTCGACGCCGCCGAACTCTCGCCGGGCGAGTTCACGCACCGGGTGCGGACCCAGGTGGCTGAGCATGGGGTCAAGACCATCGTAATCGACAGCCTCAACGGCTATCAGGCCGCCATGCCGGAGGAGCAGTTTCTGATCCTGCACATGCATGAGCTGCTGCAATACCTCAACCGGCAGGGCGCTTCGACCTTCCTGCTCGTAGCGCAGCACGGGCTTGTCGGCGACATGAAGGCACCGGTCGACGTCACCTATCTGGCCGATACGGTGATCCTGCTGCGCTATTTCGAGGCCTTCGGCCAGGTGCGGCGGGCTCGGTCTGTTATCAAGAAGCGATTCGGTTCGCATGAGAGCACTATCCGGGAGATCCGGGTCGACAGCAGCGGGATTGCCATCGGCGCACCGCTCAGGAGCTTCCAGGGTGTGCTGCGGGGCGTGCCGGTGATGGCAGAGGAGGATCGCGCCTCTCTGCTCGAAGACCGCTGAGCATGGACGCCGTGTCTCATCTCCACTCCATGCGGGCTCTCATCCTTGCCCCACATGGTCGGGATTCTGCTGTTGCCGCCGATCTTCTGCGCGCGGTGGGGATCGCCACCGAGGTCTGCCCCGACCTGCCGGGGCTGGTCCGAGAGCTCGAACGGGGAGCAGGCTTCGCGCTCATCACCGACGAGACGTTCCGCACGGCGGATTTGAGCGATCTGTCCCGCTGGTTGGCGGACCAGCCGCCCTGGTCCGACTTTGCCTTCGTGTTGCTGACCCAGCGCGGAGGAGGCGTCGAACGCAATCCTGCCCTCGCTCGCCTGACTGAGATTCTCGGCAATGTGACTTTCCTGGAGCGTCCCTTTCACGCGGGGACGCTGATCAGTGTGGCGCGGACGGCCCTGCGCGGCCGGGAGCGGCAATACGAGGCGAGGGCGCGCCTGGAGGAGATGCATACGGCGGAAAAGCGTCTCACGGCCGCGCTCGACCAAGCCAGGCGCGCCGCCGAGCACCAGACCTTGCTCATCGGCGAATTGAACCACCGCGTGAAGAACACCCTTGCGACCGTACAGTCCATCGTCATGCAGACCTTGCGCACGAACGTCACGTCCGCTGACGCAAAAGAGGCCATTCAGATGCGGCTGCTGGCCCTGTCACGGGCGCACGACGTGCTCACCCGCGAGAGCTGGGAGGGCGCCGACCTGATCGAGGTCGTCACGCGAGCGCTTGAGCCATACGAGACCGTGAACGGGAGCCGGCTTCACATTGCCGGGCCGCATGTGCGGCTCACGCCCCGCATGTCGTTGGCCCTGGCAATGGCCCTGCATGAGCTGGCGACCAACGCGGTCAAATATGGTGCCCTCTCGAACAAGGTTGGCATCGTGGAAGTCTCATGGACGGTGCAGAACCGGGTAGCGCCACCCCGGCTGAACCTGCACTGGACGGAACGTGAGCTATGGCGGAAACTGGGTGATGACGGTGTGAGAAGGGCGGCGTATCGAGGCGGGTGTCGAGCCTGCCAGAACCTCTTCGAGAGAGCGATACGCCATGAACGACACTACCAATGTTTTGCGCCTTCGTCAGCCCGATACGATTGACGATCCCCTGACCGATATTCTGCGCGCCGGCGCCCGTAAATTGCTGGCCCAGGCCATCGAGATCGAGGCTGAGGCCTATCTCGCCAGCATGCGCGAGTTGAAGCTGCCGGACGGGCGTGAGCGTCTGGTCCGGCACGGCCATGGCCCCGAGCGCATGATCCAAACCGGCATCGGTCCGGTGGAGGTCAGCCGGGTCAAGATCCGCGACCGCGGCGCCACGGACGATGCCGACCGCATCCGCTTTACCTCGGCAATCCTGCCGAAATGGGCCCGGCGGACAAAGAGCTTGGATGCGCTGCTGCCGGTCCTGTATCTGCGCGGGCTCTCGACCGGCGACTTCCAGGAGGCGCTCTCAGCCTTGCTCGGTAAGGACGCCCCGAACCTGTCGCCGTCCGCCATCACCCGGCTCACCGGCGAATGGCAGGCCGAATACGAGCGTTGGCAGGCGCGCGACCTGTCGGCGCGCCGCTACGTCTACGTCTGGGCCGACGGCGTCTATCTCCAGGCCCGGATGGAGGATCAAGCCGAGTGCATCCTCGTGCTGATCGGTGCCACGCCAGAGGGCAAGAAGGAGTTGATCGGCTTCCGGGCTGGCGTGCGCGAGAGCGCCCAAAGCTGGCGCGAGCTTCTCGTCGAGATCAAGCGGCGGGGCTTGTCCGTTCCGCCCCGGATTGCGGTCGGGGATGGGGCTCTCGGCTTCTGGAAGGCGCTCGACGAACTCTTTCCCGGCACGCACCATCAACGCTGCTGGCTGCACAAGACCACCAACGTGCTCAACAAAGTGCCGAAATCCGTGCAGCCCGGCATGAAGGTGGCGCTGCGGGAGATTTATCTCGCGCCGACCCGAGCCCAAGCCGAGATCGCCATCGACCTGTTCGCCGAAGCCTATCAGGCGCGCTATCCAAAAGCCGTGGAGTGCGTGCGCAAGGACCAGCGGGCGCTGCTGGCCTTCTACGACTGGCCGGCTGAGCACTGGATCCATTTGCGGACGACAAATCCCATCGAAAGTGTGTTCGCGACGGTGCGGCACCGGACCGTGCGCACCAAGGGCGCGCTGTCGCCGACAACGGCGCGACTGATGGTGTTCAAGCTCATCATGGCAGCTTCGAAAAGCTGGCGGAGGTTGATGGGTGAAAACCAGTTGCCGAAGGTGATCGCCGGTGTCAGGTTTAAGGACGGCAGCGAGGTCATTCCGGTGCCGACAAACAGCGCCGCCTGATCGGCCCCGTCACCTAAATTCCGTCATAGCTCACGGAACGTGGTGGGCCGCCCGTAAAGGCGCCGTCTCGCCGCGGCTTCGGATCCCGCCTCATTGAGCGCAGCCTGGCGCAGGATCTGGACGGTCAGGTGGAGATCGCTTTCGAGCCGACAGGGGTTGTGTGCACGGTCGATGCCCCAGTCGCGTAAGGCGTGGCTCCACGCCGATCAACCGTCTTCAGCGACATCGCATCTCGACAGCCGTGATCTCTCGAGAGGACCCCTGTAGCACTGAGGGGAAGACGAGCGAACGTCCGAGTCTGCAAGGGGAATGGGCCCGGAGCCGGGCCGCCGTGCAAAGGCGTGGTCGGCAGCTCCCGGCTGGTGCCAACCCTCGAGCCCCATCTCATGAGCGACGTCATTCCGGAACTCGCCAGCCACCACAGACTGTCAAGAGCGGCCGGTGTCTTCGAATGGACCCGAATTTTATCGTGCCGGCCAAGTGTGAAAGCGGCCGCCTCAGCAGGGCTGCGGGCATGGTCTATTGCGGCATCCTAGAATTCTGCCTCTCGTAAGACATCCGCCAGATCAGCGTTCCTTCCGAGGCTTATTGGATCCCTCGCCTGCTAGTCTTGGGCTGGAAAATGACGAACCCGATCACCGTGGGCTGTGCCGATTTGAGCCTGCGGACAGCGGCACCCGCACACCTCCGTTCCCATCAAGGAGGCGGATTTCAGCGGCACCTTTAGGTGCCGCTGGGTGCTGCATAGGCCGATACGTCCCGAGCCAAGATGCGGCCGGCTCCTTTGGCGCCGACGATACGTCCGCCTTCGGCGACGATTTGGCCCCGCAGCAGCGTCATCATCGGCCATCCTGTGACCTCGAATCCCTCCCAGGGTGTATAGTCGGCACCATGGTGGAGGATCTCCTGGCGGATGACCTCGCGTCGGTTCGGATCCCAGAGCACGATATCGGCGTCGAACCCGACGCCGATGGAACCCTTGCGTGGATAGAGGCCGTAGATCTTCGCGTGGTTCGTGGCGGTCAGTTCCACGAAGCGGTTGAGGGAGATCCGCCCCTTGGAAACTCCCTCCGAGAACAGAATGGGCAGCCGTGTCTCGACACCAGGGATGCCATTCGGCACCCACCGGAAGGAGCTCCTGCCGTTCGGGTGGAGCTTTCCGGACGGACTGTCGTAGCGGAATGGGCAGTGATCTGACGAAAAAGTCTGGAACACGCCGCTGCGCAATCCCTCCCAAATGGCCGCCTGGCTCTCCTCATCCCGCGGCGGAGGCGAGCAGACGTATTTCGCACCACTCATGTCCATGTCCGGACCTTGCAGGTCCTCGGCGGTGAGCGTGATGTATTGCGGGCAGGTCTCGGCATAGATTTTGAGGCCGCGGGACTGTGCCCAGCGGATCTGCTCCATCGCTTCGCGACCGGACACATGCACGATCATGATCGGCACATCGACGAGCTCCGCATGGCTGATCGCCCGATGCGTGGCCTCCCGCTCCACAATTTCCGGGCGCGAAACAGCATGGTAATAGGGAGCAGTACGACCCTCGCGCTCAAGACGCTCGGTCATGTAGCGGATCGCGTCATACCCCTCCGCGTGCACCATCACAAGGGCGCGCTCCCGACGCGCCACCTCGAACACGTCGAGAAGCTCGCGGTCCTTCAGCACGAGATCATCGTACGTCATGAAAACCTTGAACGACGTGTAGCCGTCCTTGAGCAGCGCGGGAAGCTCCTGCCCCAGAACCTCGGGCGTCGGATCCGAGACGATCAGGTGGAAGGCCGTGTCGACGTAGCACTCGTTCTCGGCCTTCCTCCTGTAGTCCTCGACGCAGGCGCGCAGGGACGTGCCCCGTTGCTGGAGTGCGAAGGGAAGAACCATCGTGTTGCCGCCAGCCGCAGCCGAAGCCGTGGCCGAGGCGAAATCATCCGCCATCACCACGCCGGGCCCTGAGGGTTGAGCGATGTGAACATGGCTGTCGATGCCCCCGGGCAGCACGAGGAGCCCGGAAGCATCGACTTCCCGCTGAGCGCGAAGATTCTCACCGAGCGCAACAATGCGCTCACCCCTGACACCCACGTCGCAGCGGATCGTGTCGGATGCGGTGACGACAGTGCCGCCCTTGATCGCGAGATCGAGCTCCATCGACGTCCTCCTCAGGCGAGCGAGCGGTCGAGGCTTCCGATCAGCCGGTCGACCTCCTCTGGTGTATTGTAGTGCACCATGGAGACGCGTACCACACCATTGCCATCGGCGAGGCCGAGGTGTTCGATCAGGCGGCGGGAGTGAAAGTCCCCGAAGCGGATGCCGATCCTGTCGACTTCGACGGAACGTACGATCTCGGCCGAGTCGCGCCCGTCCACCTTGAAAGCGATGGTCGGCACGCGACGATCCGTAGCGCTGTCGCGGCGCCCGACAATGCGCACGTCGTTGCGGTCTCTCAAGTAGGCGAGCAGCTTTTCTCCCAAAAGGGTCTCGTGCGCCGCGATCCTGTCGAAGGCGCGGTCGATGGCGGCCCGGTCGCCGGTGCCGCCGCCGAGGGAGCCAATATAGTCCACGATGCCGGCCGAACCCCAGGCAAGCTCGTAATTGGTGTTGCCTGGCTCAAGCTTCATCGGCACCTTCTCGCGACCGTAGAAGTAGTGATAGAGCCCGTCGAGTTCGAGCAGCTTGTCGTATTTGCCGTACATCACGGCGAAGTGGGGGCCGTAGGTCTTGTAGAAGCTGAAGATATAGTAATCGACATCGAGATCGCTCACATTCACGGCCCGGTGGGGCGCATAGGCAACGGCGTCGACGACGATTTCGGCGCCACGCTCGTGCACACGGCGCGCGATCTCCTTGACCGGGTTGATCGTGCCCAGAATATTCGAGGCATGGGTCACAGCCACGAGCCGGGTCCGTCCGCTCATCAGGCGATCGAGTTCATCCAGGTCGATCTCGTAGCTGTCGCGGTCGATGGACCACTCCCTGATGACGATGCCGCGCTTCTCCAGGGAGCGCCATGGCCCAATATTCGACTCGTGGTCGAAATTCGTAACGACGATCTCGTCACCCGGCTTGAGGCGCCCTTCCATGGCTCGTGACAGAAACTGGGCCAGAACAGTGGTCGAGGGTCCCAGCACGATTTCTTCCGGTCGCGCTGCGCCGAGCAGACGTGCAATCTTGGCGCGGGCTTCCATGAGCCGGCTCGTGGCCCGTTGCGAGTGCTCGTAGCTGGCGCCGGTCTGCACGCTCGTGGTCAGAAGATACTCCGAGATAAGTTCGGCAACATTGCGCAGGACGAGGGAGCCGCCAGCATTGTCGAAATAGGCGAAGCCGTCCGCCAGAGCAGGAAACTGGGAGCGGACGAAGGCGAGATCAAGAGACATGGATGAACCTATTCTGCGGGCGGTTGAAACGAGCTGACGACAAGCGGCTCTAGGAGGTGGTGGAAAACGCAGTCTTCAGGGGAGCCGCTTTCCCACATGAACATGAGAAAATCGCCGTCTGGGCCGATCGCCGCGATCGGAGCGTGCCAGAGGTTGCGGGCGTAGTTGATGCCTTCGTTTCGATGGCCGACGAACGCTTCGGCGCGTTTGAGATCAGGCAGCCCAGCCCGATCCTCGGGAGCGACAACGATCAGGAATCGTTCAGCAGAAAGAGCCACGAACGTTTGCGAAGACAGAGGGTGCCGTTCGAAGGTCAGGAGCCGCATCGGCAGCGGCCCGCCGCTCGCCCGGTACACGGCGAGCACAGGCTCTCCGTCGGGCGATGCGCGGTCGAAGCGCGTGTCCGTGTCGAAGCGCAGTGCCCGTCCGTCATTGACCAGCCGACTGCGTTCCGGGTCGAAAGACAGCACCTCGCCAAATGGGCGAAAGGCTGAAGGCGTCAAGCGTTTTGGAAACAGGGTCTGCACGGTTGTGTAAGCCTAGTGTGACAAGACGGCCTGGAGGAAGCTTCCGAGGCGCGGATCGCGTGGCGAACTGAAAATCTCGTCGGGAGGCCCTTCCTCGATGATTCGTCCTCCATCCATGAAGACAACCCGGTCGGCGACTCTACGCGCAAAGCCCATCTCGTGAGTCACGACGACCATGGTAACCCCTGTCTTTGCAAGTTGCTGCATCACATCCAAGACCTCGCCCACCATTTCTGGATCCAGCGCGGAGGTCGGCTCGTCGAAGAGCAGGACCTTCGGCTCCATGGCCAGAGCTCTGGCTATTCCGACGCGCTGCTGTTGCCCGCCGGAGAGTTGCGCTGGATATTTCCCCACGTGACCTTCGAGCCCGACGCGGGCTAGCAGGCGCTGAGCGCGCTCCTCGGCCGCTGCCCACGACAGGCCGCGCACGCGGACAGGGCCGAGCGCGACATTACGAAGAACGGTCATATGCGGAAAGAGGTTGAAGCTCTGGAACACCATTCCAACCTCAGTGAGAACGGTGCTCTTGCGTCCGTGGCCGACCTGCGCCCCGTCGACGATGATCTCGCCGCCGTTGTGCTCCTCAAGTTGGTTGATGCAGCGGATCAACGTGGACTTGCCAGACCCGGACGGACCGATGACGACGACGATCTCGCCTTCTCTGACCTGGAGATCGACGCCATGCAGTGCCGTGAATAGGCCGAACGACTTGACGACGTTCTTCATCTCGATAATCGGGCGCGTCATCGTCCCCTCACCGCAAGTCTCTTCTCGAAAACCCCCACGAGCCGCACGAGCGGCATCAGGAGCAGGATGTAGATGACGGCCGCGCTGATGAGAGGCGTCGGGTTCGCCGCCAGCGCCTGGGCCTGCGTTGCCTGCTTGAGCAGGTCCGGCATCGCCACTACGGATGCGAGAGCCGTGTCCTTCATCACGTTGATGGAGTTGGATGTGATCGGTGGGATCACGATCCGAAGCGCCTGCGGCAGCACCACGTCGCTCATTCGCCGCCAGGGGCTGAGACCCAAGGCACGGGCAGCCTCAAACTGGCCCTTCGGCACGGCCTCTATGCCGGCCCGGAAGATCTCAGCGGAATACGCAGCGGACACGAGGCTCAGGGCAGAGGCGGCAGCTCCAAAGGGGGAGAGCCGCAGCCCAATGAAAGGCAGGGCATAGTAGATAACGACGAGCAGGACCAAGATCGGGATGGAGCGGAAGACATCGATATAGGCGATGGCGATCTGCCTGAGGGGTGATCTGGCATAGAGCCGGAGCAGGGCGAGAACCAAGCCGCCGATGAAGCCCAGGACGATGGCTGTGACTCCCAGGGTTAGCGTGGTGGTCAAACCCGATAACAGGAGCGGGAGCGTTTGAACGAAAACCTTCCAGTTCAGGAAGGTGTCGAAGATGGACATGACGGGCAGCACCTCAATTTTCGTGGCCATGCCGAGCGCCCGGCACGGATGCCAGACGCTCGGGGAGAGCTGCTGTCAGAGCTTGGGCATCTCCATGACCTTGACGGTTGCCGAGTTCGGCTCGGCCTTGGCGCCGAACCACTGCTCGTGGATCTTTGCCAGCGTTCCGTCCTGCTTCATTTTCGTGATCTCGGCATTGACCTTTTCTGCCAACGGGCTGTTCTTCGCGAACATCATCGAATACTGCTCGCCGGTCGGGATGCGCTCCACCACCTGATAGATCGGCTTGTCCTTGATGTAATACTGGACGGCCGGGATGTCGCTGACATAGCCGTCGATGCGGCCTGCTGCGAGGTCGAGCATCGCCGGAGCCAAGCCCTCGTAGCGGCGGATGTCCGAGAATTTGTACTTCTGCTGGTTCTCAGTCGACCACATGTCGCCGGTCGAACCCGTATCGACTGCGGCCACCTTGGTCGCCATACCTTCCAGGTTCTTGATGCCCGAGTTGGCTCGCACCGCCAGCGACTGGTCGCTATCGTAATATGGCTGGGCGAAGGATACCGACTCGAGACGCTTCTTAGTGATGGTGATCGAGGATACGGCGGCATCAACCTGACCCGACTGCACCGCAGCAAACAATCCGTTGAACGGGATGTTCACGAAGGACACGTTCATGTTCAGGCGCTTGCCGACTTCTTTAGCAAGGTCGATTTCGAAACCGACGATCTCGCCCTTCTCGTTCTGGAACTCCCACGGAACGTTGCCGACGTTCGCTCCGACCTTCATGTCGGCGGCAAAGGCCATCGTTCCTCCCGATATGACGAACACGGCCGTTAAACCTGCGACGAATGTGCTGCGTCGGGTGAATTTCGCTGACATCTGGTCCTCCATCTTGCACGCCGGCTCCATGGCCGGCGACCGATTCTCTGCTGCCATCTGGTAGCCGGCTCCCTGAACGCTTGCGTTGGCCGGACGTATTGGCCAAACTGGTCTTACCAATCTGACCAGTTGATCGTGCAGCCATCCTGGCGCATGGTCAAGGCCAATCCGGAGTCCGCGGCGATTAAAATGCGGTCCAGAGATGATCAAAAATGAGGCTCATGAGCTAAGCCCGACGCGCCATGAGCGCTCGATGCGAGACCGAGATGAGGGTGCCTGATGACGAGTGATGCAGTGAGTCTGTCTGAATTGGAACTCGCCGATCGCACGCCTGTGCCACGCGGCATCGTCGATCATATTCAGCGCCTGATCCTGAAGGGCGGCCTCAAGGCCGGTCAGCGGCTTCCTTCTCAGCGGGAACTGGCGGAGCAGCTGGGCGTCAGCCGTCCGTCCGTGCGGGAGGCCCTGACCGTCCTGGAGACCATGGGTCTCGTGACCGTACGGGTGGGCAGCGGAGTCTTCGTCGCAAAAGCCGATGCGCGCCGGCCGCTGTGGCGCTACTCGGATCGTTGCACGCCGGCCGATGTTTACGAGGCACGCCTGGGGCTGGAAGGGTACGCTGCGAGGCTCGCAGCCGCGCGCATCGACAAACCCGCCGAGGAGCGCCTGAGACGGTGCACCGATGCGATGCGAACCGCTTTCGAGGCGGGCGACGTGATCAGCCTCGCCGTAAACGACACGGAATTCCACGACATGATCTTTGAGCTCTCTGGAAACCCGGTTCTCGCCGCCATGTATCGGCCGGTCCGCGAAATGCTCGTCGAAAGTCAACGCCTTCCCATGGCGCAATTCGATCGCCTGAATGAAACCGTGTCTGAGCATGAGGCCATTCTGGAGGGTATAGCCAGCCAAGATCCTGACGCGGCAGAATCGGCCATGCAAAGCCATATCCGCTCGGCTGCAGGCCGGTTTGGCGTTTCCCTCTGAGGAGTGCGTCCATAATGAAGGTGACCGTCGATATGCTCGACGGCAGTGCCCGCGCGGACGCTCAAGGAGTTCGCAGATGCTCCCAAAGAGACCCTTTTCCAAGACAATGCATAGAGGTCTAATGGCCAATTCAGGCGCTATCGATGAGTGGGTAAGCCATTGACTTCCACGGAGGCATGCTCAGGAAGGTCGCCTTTGGATTAGGTTCTGAACATCCCTCACCCTTCACGAAGGTGGCTTCAGCCGGATGCGAGGACCCAAGCCGAGGCTTAGGCTCTGTAGTTACCTCCCAAGGTGAATTGCCGGGGCGCGCTAAGGCTCGCCATAGTGACACGAATGCGCTCCAGCCGTTGCTCAATGTGAACTAACGACCGTCAGCCAGGAGAGGATCATGGAGATACACGGCCTCCATCATGTGGCTCTCCCATGTGCGGACCTGGAGCGCTCCCGCCGCTTCTACCGGGAGATCCTCGGCCTGACGGAAATCCCCCGGCCCGCCTTGCCTGTAGCCGGCGCGTGGTTCCAGGTCGGCGCTAACCAGGAACTGCATCTGGTCGTCGGGGATGCTCAGGCAACATTCCGGATTTCCAAAGGACTGGACACCAACGACATCCACTTCGCCCTTCGGGTTACCAGCTACAGGCAAGCTCTGGAAGCGCTCAAAGCCCAAGGCTATCGCGAGGACATGAGCCCAGATGATCCGATGGGCATCAGGACTTCGATGCGGGTCGGATACCCGCAGATCTATGTTCTCGACCCTGACCGCAATGTCATCGAGATCAATGCCGTAGGCGCCGACTGACGGGCCGCGATTCAGACAGCTCAGGCGGAGACATTCTGCCTGTGATCTCCATCACAGATGCTGGATGGAGCACGTCGTAAGCTCCTCACGTGTCGAAGAGGAGCCTTCCATGAAAGCTGATATCAGGACGTTGACCCGCGTTGCCATTGCGCTCTCTGCCAGTCTCGCTTTTGTTGCTGTTCACGATGGAGCCACAGCCCGCGACCGCGGCTATGATGGCAGCGGCTTCGTGGTTCGCGATCATCGCATGCCACCCGTGGTGCGTGATCATCGAACCCCCGTGATCGTCAGAGACCATCGGGACGAACCCGTGATCAGAGACCATCGCACGACTCCGATCGTGCGGGATCACCGAGTCCCACGAGGACCTCAGGGCGGGGTGACGGTCACATCCTCGGGAAGCAGGCGCGGCGGATCACCCTGCATCCGCTCGGTATTCGGCGGCCCTTGCTTCGGCCTTTGAAGGGAAGTTTGGGGGACAAGCGCGGATGTTCGGCCGCCCCCGTTCCCAATGTAAGAGCTTCAAATGCGCGGCTTTCGGGCCGCGCCTTCCGGCCTTTCGGTAGGCGATGTTGAAGCGGCGCGTCATCCGATCTGGAAGCTGGCAGCGCTCGGCTGCAGATGATTGGCGACGACCACGAACTTGATTTGGGCGGCTGCGCCTGTCCCATCGGGACCGTAGAACACATCGCCGGTCGCCTGATCGCAGACGATGTCGTACATCCTGATTGACAATCGTCCGCGATCCAGGAAGCTTGGTTCCATGAATGTCAAGCAAGCAGCCAAGGAGCTTGAGGCGCTTGGGGATATCACCCGTCTCTAGGGCTACTAGGCCCTTGTTCGCGCGGGAGAGGCAGGCCTGCCCGTTGGGCAGGTCCAGGAGCGGCAGGCCACAACCATGATCGGCAGAACCAATTGTCCGGTGTGAATGGTGTGGTCGGCGTCCTGGCCAGCGTACGCTGCGCCGACACCAGATGCTCGACCGGGGCGGAGAACGCCGCATGCCTCATGCGCCGGCGTTTTCCATGCTGCCGGAGATATCAAAAGGGGAGGGAACGTCCTCCTTCTCCCCACCCTCCCGCTCCCGACCATAGGACTCCTCTCATGGCTTCGTCTCGCGTGTTCCCCGCAGCCGTCATCGGCGTCGGCCTCCTGCACTTGGCACTTGGACTGAAAGCCTCCCGTACGATTACGAGAGCCAGGGCAACATCATGATGTCTCTCGACGAAACAGACCGCCAGATCCTCAAGATCCTGACGCGCTCCGGTCGCGAACCCTTGAAGCAACTGGCGAGTGCCGTTGGCCTGTCCCGCAGCACCTTGACGGCTCGTCTTCGACGGCTGGAGAAGAATGGCTTCATTCAAGGCTATTGTGCCGTCCTGTCATCCGGCCTCTTGCCGAGGCCGAACCAAGCCGTCCTGCTCGTGAAGCTCGACAAGACGCCCGCTTACGACATCGTCGATGCCATTCGGCAGATCGACGAGGTCATTCAATGCCGGTCAGTGGCTGGCGACATCGACCTCGTGCTGGATGTTGCCGCCGACGCGGTCGAAACCCTCAACAAGGTTCGGGACCGGGTTTCGACACTGTCCGGGGTCGCCGATGTGCGAACCCACATGGTTCTAGCAACGAACTTCAGAACCGTATTCTCCTGAAACGCTCATCCCTGCTGGCAGCACCACGCCGCTACATGCGGCAGGGTTCTTCTCTGAGCACGGTGGCCAAGCGGCCCAGGAGATGAGACGCGTCCTCGCGGGTGAAGCAGAGGGGCGGCCTGATCTTCAGAACGTTGTCGAGCGGCCCGTCGGTGCCGATCAGGATGCGGTGCTCGCGAAGGCGGTTCACGATGTACGACGCCTGCCTTTGCGCCGGCTCGAGGGTGTCATGGTCCTTGATCAACTCCACGCCGATGAAGAGGCCAGATCCCCGGACGTCGCCGATCACCGCGTGTTCCTTCTGAAGCTCGCGCAGTCCATCCAGCATGAACGTGCCGACGTCCAGAGCCTGTTCCTGAAGGGCCTCCTCATCGACGACGCGAAGGACCTCGCGGCCGATCACGCAAGCAAGCGTGCTCCCGCCGAAGGTGCTGAAGAATTCCATCCCGTTTGCGAATGATGCGGCAATTGCCGGGGTCGTGACGACGGCCCCGATGGGATGTCCATTCCCCATGGGCTTGCCCAGGACGACGATGTCGGGCACAACCCCTTGAGTCTCAAAGCCCCATTGGTGGGTGCCGATGCGTCCGAGACCGGTTTGCACCTCGTCCGCGATGCATACGCCCCCGACGGACCGGATAGCCGAGTATGCCTGACGGTAATAGTCCGGGGGCGGAATGATCTGCCCGCCGACGCTTGGGAATATCTCACAAATGAAGGCGGCGACCCTCCGGTTCCGAGCTTGAATTCGTTCGACGGCCGCGCGGACGTGATCGGCATACTTCCGCCCTGCCTCTGGGTCGCTCCCCTTGTATGGACCCCTGTAAGGATCGGCGACGGGCACCACGTCAACCCAGTCCGGTGCTCCCCGCCCTCCGGGACCATTGAACTTGTAGGGACTGATGTCGATTGCCGTGTTGGTGTTGCCGTGGTAGCCGGAATCCATCGCGATCGTGTCGACGGCTCCGGTGTGGGCGCGCGCAAGCCGCAGGGCGAGTTCGTTCGCCTCGCTTCCCGAGTTGACGAAGAAGCAGACGCTCAGCTCATCCGGAAGCCGCGACGTCAGCGCATCCGCATACTCAACCTGCGCTGGGTGCAGATACCGCGTGTTGGTATTGAGCAGTCGGTTCTGCCGCTCTGCCGCAGCGACGATCCGTGGGTGGCAGTGACCCACGTGCGGTACATTGTTGTACCCGTCGAGGTAGGTTCGGCCATCTTGATCGAACAGGAACTGCTTGTAGCCCCGGAGCAAGGTGATAGGCCTGCGATAGGAGAGCTTCAGGTTGCCGGCGAAGCGCTTCCTGCGCTGAGGCAGGACGGTGTCTGTCGTGATGGTGACGGCGGCGGTATCCTCATCGGCCAGGTTCAGGAGTGCCGCACCATTGGGGTACAGTGCCATCCATCCGGCGGACTCGTCAGGATCGGCGACGCCGGGCCAATCCGCCCCGCGACCCAGTGTGGTCAGGCCGAGCTGAAAATGGACATGAGGAGTCCAGCCGCCGTTCTCCGTCCGATCACCGATGAGAGCGATGACCTCCCCGGCGATCACGGTCTGCCCGGGCGCAAGGCGTGTGACGACGTCTGCGGCCAAGTGACCGTAGAGCGTATAGAACCTGTCGCCGTCCGGCGTCGTGTGTTCCAGGACTGCCACGCCACCATAGTCGAGCGGCGAGGTGCGGAGCTCGACGGCATGCACGACGCCGTCGAGGGGTGCCCGGACCTCGATGCCGGCATCGACGAACACGTCCACGGCGATGTGGACCGTGCGTCTGTGGGATCCCGCATAGGGGGCCTTCCGGAACTCAGGCCCCGTGTAGATGAGACGCGGCTCGCCATAGCGGCCGAGCGCGATGTCGGCACCCCCCATCGCTTCGGCGACCGCGTCGTCCAGGTCGTCGGCGTCAAGATCGAACGGGTTGCGGGGGGATGCGGGACCGGCGACGCTCAGGTCGATGACCGGAATTCCGTCGAGATTCCGGCCGAACATCGAGGCGAACCGGCCTCTATGGCTTTCGATCCAGCCCATCACCGCATCGGAACGGGGGTGTCCGGCCCGTCCGCACGTGACTCGAAGGCACGCGAGTACCAAGTCGGGCGCAAGGCTGGAATTCGCCTCCAGGAAAGCCCAGGCCGGCTGCTCGGATATCGTGACATACGGGTCGTCGGGCTTCTCCCGTTTGACGATTGCGGAGTTCGTGACGCTCACGGCAAGTCGCGTCAGGACAAGGGGAAAGAGCAGGGCTAGTTCTTCGTCGCTCAACGGCCGGACGCTGTCGTACCCGGCGACAAGCGCCGCAAGAGCCGCAACGGGGCGCTCCTGACCGAGAACCGCGTAGGCTCCGGCGATTGCGAGTTCCGCGATCACGGGAGCGTCGATCATGTCGCCGAAGTCGATGATTCCCGACAGCCGCGACTCCCCCGTGCTCGCATCCACGAGCATGTTGTAGTCGTTGATGTCGTTGTGAATCGCCGTGGTGGGAAGGGCGTTGAGGCGGCCCAGCAGGCCATCGTCGAATGCGGCGACAATCCGCTCGACGATCTCCCGCCTGCCGGCGCCATCGATCAGGTCGGTCGCATCTTGGATCCATCCGGATCGGCGCAGATCCCATTTGATGTCTCGCCCAAGGGCAGGGTGTGTGAAGCCCTCGAGAGCGCGATCCATCATCGCCAGGGTGGCGCCGATTTCGCGCAGCAGGGAATGGGTCTGCGGGCTCGTTTGCGCATAGACGCGGCCGGGGAGGTTCGTGATGAGCCAGACCAACCGTTCCTCACCATCTTGATCGGGTGTCGACACGAACCGGGATCCGTCACGCGCCTTCACGACACGGGGCACGACCACCTCCGGGCCATGCTGCGCGATATGGTCGAGCGCTTGGCATTGCACCTCGATGAGCGAGGTCTCGCATCCCGGCCGCATCACCTTCAGGACATGGGTTCTCCTTCCATCCTGGTGAACGGCGAAATTCAGATCGTATTCCCCGTCCAGGGGAGTGAGAGAGGCCTGGATGCCGTAGTGCTCCAGGAGCACGTTTTCCCACCATGTTTGGTTGGCCACCTGGACGGGACACATCGGCGATGCCTCTCTCATATCTATTTCTTTCTTCACGGACCTGATGTCACACCGCGGGCGAGGTCACATTAGCCTCATTCATAACGCCAGTCGCCACGCAGGACTCGGCGATGGGCCGTCACTTTGCTCAAGTCGACCGCCATTTTGTCTGATGAACGATCCCCAATGCTGACGTTCCCTCGGAGAGATGGCCATCGACCTGCGGCTGAAAGCTCTGCGAGCCCTTCAGATAGACGGCGTTCTCGGACGCTTCACGAACGAACCCCTGTTAGCGCTTGGCCCTTTCTGGTTGGAGGGGGTCGCTCGTCCTGATTGAGGATAATCCATGCTCAATCGCCTTGCGCCCGGTCAGGCGCCAGACCGGGCGCAAGCCCTTCCGCGACTGGACAGCCTAGCAGACGCGCCCTGCCAGAATCAGCGAACGTCAGGAGCCGACTAGACAGCTGACCCTGTTACGGTCGCGCTGAATGCTTGAGATTGACCCTGGGTGTGTCAAAACGCGGCCGATGATATGATCTCCCAGCCATGTTTGGAGGTCAGATGAGGCGCATTGTTGAAGGCGTGGATCGCAGCCAGACCGCCCTGTCTTGAAAGCCTGGACGACTGGGTTGATGAGAACAACCCGGTGCGCGTCATCGACTCTTTTGTCGACTCGCTCGATCTGCGGGCACTTGGCTTTGACGGTGTTGTGCCCGAAGCCACCGGACGCCCGTCGTACCATCCCGCTATCCTGCTCAAGCTGTACATCTATGGCTATCTCAACCGGGTGCGATCGAGCCGGCGCTTGGAACGCGAGGCCAGTCGCAATGTCGCGCTGATGTGGCTCACCGGCCGCCTGGCCCCTGATCACAAGACCATCGCCAAATCCCGCAGAGACAGCGGCCGCACAATCCGGCAGGTCTGCACCCAGTTCGTTACCCTGAGCCGCGGGCTGGGGCTGCTGAACACCGCCAGCGTATCCATCGACGGTGCTGAACATTCTAGGCATCCAGCCGTTGATAGCCGCCCTCAAGACCTAGGGCCGGGCTGTGCCCGCGTCTTGAAGCTCAGAACGCACAGGACACCCGCTTCTTAAGGAGTTCGAGCCTCATTCCATCGGCGACTGGCGGAATGGCGCTCACTGATGATGGCGGAGTTCTCTGGCTCGTTGGGAGCTGCAAACCAACTTCTGCCAAAGCGCCTTTAAACGACCAAGACCCACCCCGGACTTCCAGAAACCTTGGTTCCGAGCAAGTGACCGCCCAATTTTGTGGTAGGATCATAAGCCAAGACAGTACGGGCTGGGGTCGACCATTTTAGCCCATGTTGCCCGGTTCAACGGTTAAGCGAGGCTATAGTTCAATCGACTATCGGACGGACGGGGCATTGAGTTCTCTCCTGAATGCTCTTCTGCAGGGTGTCTGGGGCAGAGCTCAGCTTTTCCGGTCTTATACGTCGAAACACAGCCGAGCTGCTTTCCGCGTTTCACGTTCGTGAGAGCGTATGAGTGCCGTACTCGAGGCCTTGACTTCCGCCCGTGCGAGACTTTCCCCGATAAGGAGAGGGCGATATTCGCCGCTCATGTGGCATCCGCGCTTCAATCAGATACGCGACATATCCAAGGGTGGCTCGACGCCCTCGCGAAGCGGGCTCACATATGGGGTTTCCCGTGTCCTCTGGGCGAGATCGTCCTTGGCGGCGGTTATCAGGGATGGATCGGTTATCGCGGCCATCCCGGTGGCTGCCATGGCCTTGGCAACATGCACCATCGCCTTGTGCGCCGCCGGCATCTTGCCCTGGGCTACGACCTGCCATGTGTGAAACGGTGTGCCGATAGCGACCGTCGGCGCGTGCGCCTGGACGGTCGGCACCACCCAGCTCACGTCGCCGATATCGGTCGAACCGATCATCGGCTTGCGCGGCGAGTCGAGCGGCGTCAGGAAATCGGCGAGAGGGGCATCGGTCCTCGGCTGGCCGATGGCTCGGTAGACCGATGCAATCTCCTGGTCCGACAGGGTTGCGCGGATCTTCCGGGCAAAGTCACGGTCGGCCTCGTCGAAGGGTGGAGCTCCGAGTTCCTCCATGGCATTATGCAGAGCATGTTCGAGCGGCGTGTTTCCAAGCGTGTTCGAGACGGCGCTGACGATCCGCATCTCGACACTGGTTTCCGTCATGAGGGCGGCGCCCTGCGCGATCTTATGCACGCGCTCGACGAGGTCGAGCATACCCTGAAGGTCCATGGCACGGATCGAATAGCGCACGCGGGCATAGGCCTGCACCACGTTCGGCGCGATGCCGCCCGTGTCGAGCAGGGCGTAATGCACGCGCGCGTCGGACGGCATGTGCTCGCGCATGTAGTTCACGCCTACGTTCATCAACTCGACCGCATCGAGCGCGCTTCGCCCCAGATGGGGCGAAGCGGCCGCGTGAGCGGCTCGGCCCGTAAAGGCGAAATCGGCGCGCGTGTTGGCAAGAGACAGTGCGGGCGCGACCTCCCAGAAACTGTAGGGATGCCATGATATCGCGATATCGGCGTCGTCGAAGGCTCCGGCGCGAACCATGAAGGTCTTGGCCGCGCCACCTTCCTCAGCCGGGCAGCCGTAATACCGGACGCGGCCTGGAATGCCCTTCTCCGCAAGCCAGTTCTTCAAGGCAATCGCGGCCAGCATCGCGCCCGATCCGAGGAGATTGTGACCGCATCCATGTCCATGGCCGCCGGGCTCGATGGGACGATGCTCCGCAACGCCCGATTCCTGGCTGAGCCCCGGAAGCGCGTCGTACTCGCCGAGGAATGCGATGACCGGGCCGCCTTCACCGGCTTCGCCGATGATCGCGGTCGGGATGCCAGCGACACCCTCGGTGACACGAAAGCCCTGGTGGCGCAGTTCCGCGGCATGTTCGGCGGCCGAGCACACCTCGGTGTAGCAGACCTCCGGCATCCCCCAGATGCGGTCGCTCAAGGCAATGAGGCGGCTCTTCGCGGCATCCACATGCTGCCAGATGTCATTTCGGACGTTCATGTCTTGCTCCAGAATCGGTCGTGGACGGTCGGCGAGGCGACGTTGCTTTACAAGGCGCCCACTTCAGCCGTGATCAGCTCTTCAGCCGGTGGAATACGCCCTTCGAACCAGTAAGCGGCGGCCGCGCGGGACATGGCGGCACCGTCATGGCCCACGCCTTCGACGCGGATCAGCTTCCAACGGAAGGGAAGTCCGAGGCGTTCGGCTTCGCGGCGGGCGAAATCGTAGACGAATTGCGCACGCCCGTAGCGATGTGGCCCCTGCCTAAGGGCCTCCGCCTGCGCCGGCAGGTTCGGATCGTCGGTGCTGATGTCCTGATCGCCCGCGAAGATGTGCATCGGATAAGCGAACCAGCGCGCTATACTGGTTTCATCGAAGCCGAGGCCGCCGAGTCCTTCAGGGAAGCTGCGCTCCAGGGTTGGCAATGTGTACCAGCCCGGATTGCCCGCGATGACGGCCTCGAAGGAGCCATGATCCTGCGTTGCAAGCATCCGGTGCGCGAACTGTCCTCCGGCTGAGTGACCGAAGAGCCACGCCTTCGCGCGACGCGTCACGCCACCTTCCTGCAGGGCGGCCAGGACGCGGGCCGGAATGCCATAGAGCCACTTCTCGACAGGACGCACGCTTCCGCCGTCCTGGATCACCAAGCCGTTGTTGTACGATTCCGGTCCTGGGAAGGACGCGTCGGAGAAGGTGGGTGCGGCAATCAGGATGCGATGCTTCTCCGCGGCTGGAATCCAGAAATCCCGATACTCGTCGCCGTTGCGAAGCATGCCATGCTGGACGATGACGACCGGATCGTCGGGACCGTGGCCGGCCGGGCGATAGAAGTTGACCTCGATCAGCCTGTCAGGATGATGAGAATCGACGAAGGTAAGCGAGCTACGGCCGATTTCAGGGCTAAGAGTCGTTGTCGTCATGTGTTGTCCAAATTGTGGAGATGGCAGGCTGCGCTACGTCCGGGGGCGATCTCTTTCAGAGCCGGGCGAACGTCACGGCATATTGCCATCGCGTGCTCGCAGCGAGGGTGGAACGGGCACCCGCCGGGCGGCGCCAGAGGGGAGGGCAGCTCGCCTTTGAGTGGTTGGAAAACGCGCTTGCGCTGCGCCGTGGAGGGGCTCGCCGCAATGAGCGCCGCGCTGTAGGGATGGGCCGGTTCAGCGAAGATGGCTGAGGCCGGCCCGATCTCGACGATGCGCCCGAGATACATGACCGCGACGCGGTCGCTGATATGCCGGACGACTCCGAGATCGTGGCTGACGAACAGATAAGTCAGGCCATGCTTCTCGCGAATGTCCATGAACAGGTTGATGACCTGGGCCTGGATCGAAACGTCCAGCGCAGAAACCGGTTCGTCGCAGACCAGGAACCCAGGCTTCACTGCGAGCGCGCGGGCAATGCCGATACGCTGGCGCTGTCCGCCGGAGAACTGATGCGGATAACGGTTGCGATAAGCGGCATCGAGGCCGACTTCGGTCAAAGCCTTGTCGACGGCGGCGTCGATATCGCTCTTCGGCAAAAGGCCGTGAACCCGCAAGGCCTCTCCGACGATGGTGCGCACCTGCATTCGCGGATTGAGCGATGCATAGGGGTCCTGAAACACCATCTGGACCTTGAGCAGATAATCCAGCCGGTCCTTGCCGCGCAGTTCGGCGACGCGCCGTCCTTCGTAAATGATGTCTCCGGCGGTGGGTTTTGTGATCCCGGTCGCGGCCCGCGCCAGCGTGGACTTCCCGCAGCCGGATTCGCCGACGAGGCCAAGCACCTCGCCCCGCTTGACGCTGAGATCGACACCATCGACCGCTTTCAGCACGGGAGGTGGCGGGACGCTTCCGGTTGCAGCCAGGATGCGCTGGGCGATGGTCGCCTTGCCGCGAAAGTACTTCCTGAGGCCGCGCAGCTCGAAGAAGGGCTCGGTCATGGGGCAACGCCTTCGGGCACGGGATTGTGGCAGCGATAGCTCTGCCCGTTGCTCATGACCCGCGACGGAGGATCGATCTGCGCGCAGACGGGCATGGCGCGCTCGCATCGCGGCCGGAACGGGCATCCGCTCGGGCGCGCGTCGATGCTGGGCGCAGCGCCGTTGATCTGCCTCAGGCGCTCGCCGGGGGCGACCATCGCGGCCGAGGAGCCGAGGAGGCCAAGCGTGTAGGGGTGGCGGGGGCGATCAAGAACGTCGTCAACGGTTCCCGTCTCGACGATCCGCCCGGCATACATGACGGCAACCCGGTCGGCGAGCTCGGCGACGACGGCAAGATCGTGCGTGATCCACAGGATCGCCGTGCCGGTCTCCTGGCTGAGCTTCTGAACTTCGAACAGGATCTGGCTCTGAATCGTGACGTCCAGCGCCGTCGTCGGCTCATCGGCGATGATCAGGTCGGGCCTGTTCAGAAGGGCGGTGGCAATCGCCACGCGCTGGCGCATGCCGCCGGAGAACTCGTGCGGATACTGTTTCAATCGCGTCTCGGGAGAGGAAATGCCTACCCGGGACAAGGTCCGGGACGCCTCTTCCAAGGCCTCGTGCGTGCCGCAGGGGCGGTGCTCCTGGATCGCCTCGCACATCTGCTCGCCGATGGTGAGGACCGGGTTAAGGGTCATCAGCGGATCCTGAAAGATCATCGCGATGCGGTCGCCCCGCAGACCGCGCAGGCGTTCTTCGGACGCCTGGCGTAAATCCTCTCCCTTGAACAGGATGTCGCCGGAAACAATCTCGCCGGGAGCGTCGATCAATTGGACCAGGGAGAACCCGGTCACCGACTTCCCGGAGCCGGACTCGCCCACGAGCCCCACGATCTCGCCGGGCTGCACCACGAGATCGACGCCGTCGACGGCCGGCCATGCACCGGCGAGATCGTGGAAGACGGTTCTCAGTCCACGCACTTCGAGCAACGGGGAGGTCATTGGCCCCTCACATTGAAGCTGCGGCGCAGGCGCTCGCCCACGAGGTTGAGGGACATGATCAAGAGCACGAGAGCGATGCCCGGGAAGGCTGCGATCCAGTATTCTCCGGAGAGCAGGAACTCGAACCCGTTGGCGATCAGAAGGCCGAGGGACGGCTGCGTCACCGGAACGCCGACTCCCAGAAAGGACAGGGTGGCTTCCAGCGTGATCGCGCCCGCGATGCTGATCGTCGAGACGACCAGGACGGCGCTGATGGAGTTCGGCAGGAGATGGGCCAGCATGATGTGGCGGGTAGGCAGGCCGAAATTGACCGCGGCTTCGATGTATTCCTTGCGCCGCTCGACGAGGGCCGCCGCGCGCATGAGGCGGGCATATTGCGCCCATTGCACCAGAATGATGGCGATGATCACCTTGTCGACGCCGCGCCCGATCGAGGCGAGGAGCACGAGGGCGATCAGGATCGACGGGAAGCCGAGCATGAAATCGACGACGCGCATGATCGCCGCATCGATGGCTCCGCCGAACTGTGCCGCGACAAGGCCCGCGAGAATGCCGATGGCGAGCGCGCCTGCGGTGGATGTGAGGCCGACCAGAAGGCTGGTCCGCAGACCGTAGAGAATGGCGCTGAGCATGTCGCGGCCCTGCGCGTCGGTGCCGAGCCAGTAGGTGATGCCGGTCATCCCCCGCGCTCCGGGCTCAAGGCGGTTGTCCATCACGCTCAGCGACGCGAGGTCGTGCGGGTTCTGCGGCGCGATGAAGGGAGCCAGCAGCGCGAGCAGCAGGAGGATTCCCAAGAGGACGACCGCGCCCCGCGTCGTCGGGCGGCTCTTGATCCGGCGCAGGACCTTGTGGCGCAGCGCCGTATCGGCCTCGGCCGTCACGGCCGCCGTCTTCGAAGCGGTCATGCCATTTCTCCCGTCAGCTTCACGCGGGGATCGAGTGCCGCGTAGAGAATGTCGACGAGGAAGTTCACGGCGACGAAGAGGAACGTTGCGAGCATCACATAGGCGACGACCACGGGGCGGTCGAGCTGGTAGATGCTGTCGATGAGGAGCTTGCCCATGCCCGGCCAGGCGAACACGGTCTCGGTGATGGTCGAGAAGGCCACGAGGCTGCCGAATTCCATGCCGGCCACCGTCACGACGGGAATGAGGATGTTACGCAGCACATGCCGCCCGACGATGCGCTTGCGGCGCACGCCCTTGGCGCGGGCATATTTCACGTAATCCTGCGTCATCGCTTCCGTGGTGCCCGCCGCCACGAGGCGGATCATCAGGGCCATGTTCGGAATGGCGAGGTTCAGGGCGGGCAGGGCAAGATGCTTCAGGCCATCGAGGGTCAGCAGGCTCGTCGGAATGCCGAACACGGAAACCGTCTCTCCGCGCCCCGCCGTCGGCAGCCAACCGAGGAAGACGCTGAAGAGCAGGATGAGCATCATGCCCTTCCAGAAGCTCGGAAGGGAGAAACCGAGGATCGTTCCAGCCATGATGGCGCGGCTCGGACGGCTCTCGGGATTGAGCCCGGCCAGGAGACCGAGCGGAATGCCGATGATTGCGGCAAGGCTCATGGCCAGGAGGACGAGCTCGAAGGTGGCCGGCAGCCGCGCCAGGATCAGATCGACCGCCGGAACGCCATGGACGAAGGAGAAGCCGAGATCGCCTTTCAGGGCCTTGCCCAGGAAGCCGAGATATTGCTGCCAGACCGGCAGATCGAGCCCGAGGCGCTGGATCATGACCATGCGTTCGGCGGCGCTGACCTGTGGCGGCACCAGGAGCTCGATCGGGTCTCCGATGCCATAGACGGCGAGGAAGACCACGATGGAAACCGCGAGCAGAACCAGGACGCTCTGGATTAGGCGTTGCAGGATGTAGGCCGTCATGGGAGGCGTTCCGATCTGCTCGCGGGTTCGTTCACGGCTTGCTTACTTCGCGGGCTTGACCTGCATGGCCATCGTGAATTGGTCCGCGCGGCCGATGTAGTTCAGGTTCGCCTTGTAGGCCCAGATGGTGCTCTCGAAGTGCAGCGGGATGAACGCGCCGCCTTCGATGGCCTTCGTTCCGGCCTGCTTGAGAAGCTCGGCCCGCTTGGCCTCATCGAGGGTGGTGATCGCCGTGCGGATCAGCTTGTCGAATTCCGGATCGGCATAGCCGCCGTAGTTCGAGCCGCCGATGGTCTTCGCTTCGTCCGGGGTCGCGGCCCACTGCTTCAGGAAGGACGAAGCCTCGCCGCTCGTGGAGCCCCAGCCGCCGAGAGCCACGCTGAATTCCTTCTTGGCGCGACGTGGGAAGTAGATGGCGCGGGCCATGGCGTCCACTTCGGAGCGGATGCCGACCTGCGTGAGATACTGGGCAACGGCCTGCGTGATCTGGCTGTCGTTGATGTAACGGTCGTTGGTTGTCGAGAGCGTGACCTGGAAGCCGTTCGGATAGCCGGCCTCCGCCAGGAGCTTCTTGGCCGCGGCCGGATCGTAGGCGAGCTTCGGCGGGTTCTCCAGCGCGCCGAACATGCCGTTGGGCAGGAACTGATAGGCCGGCTCGGCGGCCCCGTCCATGATGCGCTTGATGATGGCGTCGCGGTCGATTGCGAGCGACATCGCCTTGCGCACGCGCGCATCCTTGAGCGGGTTCTTGCCGTTCTCCGCCTTCACGAACGGGCTCGGCTCGCGCTCCACGTCGAGCTGGAAGTAGATGACGCGGGTCGAGGGCGTGATCACATGGCCGAAGCGCTTGTCGTCCTTGATGCGGGACACGTCGCGCGCAGCCGGGTTCTCGATCACGTCGTAGTCGCCGGCGAGCAGGCCCGCCAGGCGCGGACCGGCATTGGGGACCGGCACGAAGGTCACGCTGGCCCAAGGCTCCGCCGGGCCCCAGTACTTGTCGTTGCGCTCGAGCTCGACGCTCGTGCCCTTGGTGTAGCTCTTGAACTTGTAGGGACCCGTGCCGATGGCGAGCTTGCCGTCGTTGAAGTCGCCGACGACGGGCCATGCTCCGGTGACGCCGCAGTTCTTCGCGACATCGAAGGTCAGCTTGTCATGCGGAAGGATGGACGAGTTCAGGATGGCGAGGCCGGAAAGGAAGTTCGGCAGCAGCGGGTCCGGCGCCTTCGTGGTGATGACGATGGTGTGCGGATCCGGCGCCTCGACGGCCGTGAAGTTGCCCGTGATGTCGGCGAACGAACCTGCGATCGCCGTCTCGTTCTTCAGGGTACGGCAGAAGCTGAAGATCACGTCGTCAGCGGTGAAAGGCTGGCCGTTCGAGAACGTCACGCCTTGGCGGAGCTTGAAGGTCCAACGATTCTGGCCGTCGTTCTCCCACGACGTCGCGAGATTGGGCAGGACTTTCTGCTTCTCGTCCTGTTTGGTCAATCCGTCGAAGATATGAGCCGCCAGGGCATTGTTCGGTGTCAGATCATGGTAGTGTGGGTCGATCGCTGTCGGCTCGGAGCTGAGCGCGATCTTGAGGGATTGAGCCCATGCGGGAGCGCTGAGCAGGCAGGTGCTGGCGACGAAGGCAAATATGAGTGGACGGCGCATCGAGTATCTCTCCGGTTCCCTTGGCGACTGCTTTTGACAGATTTATTTTCTCAGATTAAAGATCATGAAAATATCCTGACGTCAATCAGTCTGGAGTGCCCGTGTCTCAAGTCCTGAAGCCGACGACGGATCTGGCTCACCGCATTGCCCTCGTGTATGCCGCGCTCAGTGACGCACATCGGCGCGCGGCGGACTTCGTGCTGCAGAACCCTCTCGAGACGGCGACGATGACGATCGAGGGTTTCGCGGAGCGCAGCGGCGCCTCCACGGCGACGGTGACACGCTTCGTCCGCTCTCTGGGTTACGCCGGCTACGGCGAGTTCCGGGCGGCGCTCTCCGAGGCGCTGCGACTGGCGATGGCTCCCGTCGACAGTTTCGCCGATGCCCACAGCACGAAAAGTTCCGCCTTCGCAACCTTCGTGACAGCTCTCAAGGATCAGGCCGCCAACCTGGACGAGACCCTCGCGGCCGTCGATGAGGAAACCTGCTCCCGGGCCATGGACGTTCTGTTGCGCGCCCGTCGTATCTTCATCGTCGGATCCGGGGCAAGCCACCATGTGGCGGCGCATCTGGATGAAGGATTGACGCTCTATCTCGATTCGAGCGTAATCTTCGCATCGTCCCGCGGAGGCGCTGAAAAAGCGGTCCGGCACCTGATGAATGTGGGACCGGATGACCTCGTGCTGGCCATCTCGCTTCCGCGTTATTCACGGGGAACCGTCGATCTAGCGAAACTCGCCAAGAACCGTGGGGCGACGATCATGGCCCTGACGGACGGGCCGAGTTCGCCCCTTGTCCCCATCGCCGACATCACCCTCTTCGCTCCGGCGAGGAACCGGCTGCTGCCGAATTCGCCGACCGCTGCCTTCGCGCTTGCCGATGCCATCGTTGCTGCGGTGGCCCGGGAGCGACCCGATGCCGTCGAGGCCTTGAAAGAACTCAGTGAAAGTCTTCTCTGGACGTTCTATCAGTGACAATCTGGCGTGTAGCCGCTCAGATGCATCGTTCCATCATCGAGGGCCGCTCCTGTAATGCTCTCCGACTGAACGTCGACTTCTCTGGGAACTCGCTGACGAATCCGGATAGACTTGAAGACCTGCGACAAAGGACTGCTCCTGGCATTCCTGAGACGTAAGCGAATGCTCCGCTTCCACACTCAAGGGCCGACGTCCGTTGGGACCGATCCTCAGCGGCGATGCAGCACTCGACGCAGGAGGACATCGACGATGAGGCCCTGCACGCTAGGCGGCCGGTAGTGCCCCGGGTGGCGGTATCCATGCTCGTAGGGAGGATACCCGCCGTGATCCCGGTGGCGTCCGCCCTTGTATCCCTTCCACTTCTTGTACTTCCACGGCTTGCCATGGCCGTATCCCAGATCCTGGTTGCCGGCTCTGCCAGAGGAAGAAGATGAGCTTGGCGATTTTCCTGAACATTCGAGATCCCATGTGCGGTCGTCGTGCTGACAGCCCTGGATGACCATGACGTCCGGCCGAGAGGCCATCGTCGCGCACATCCGGCATACTCTGCGTCGGTTTGTGAGAAGGGCGAACGAGGAAGCTCGCCGTCAGGCCGATGTCATCGAATGGGAATCTGTATGGATATCTCCCAAGTTCGGAGCACGGCACACGCGCTCGTCAGGTGAGAGAGTCCGACATCGCAACCTCCTGGGAGATTGTCAGAGGGGCTCGGACCCCAATGACATTGATCTGGTGGCAGGATCGCTCTTTTGCAGGCCTGCCTTGCACGGCTCGGCCGCGGTCACTCCGCGCGTGACGCGTCGCGGATCAAAGTGTCCGCAATCGCTTGCCGCTCCTGGGTGAGGGAACCGGTCGCGACGGGCTGGCCCGCTCGCCTGTACCAGTAGGCTGCATTCGAGAGATCGCCTTCCTTCCGATGCAGATAGGCATGGACCCAGGCGCATTGACGGTCAGCCTCGTCCATCTGGACAAGGCCGTGAGCCCTTTCCCAATCTTCGCGGGCGTCCCACCAGAGGGCCTGCAATGCTCGGCTCCAGCCTTCAGGGGGACTGGAATAAGACAAGGACGCCTCGAACGTGTCGAAACTCATGATCCACCTTGCAACAGCATTCACGCAGGACACCGTGTATGTGTCAGCGATATAGTCCGATCCGCGTCGACGGAAAGCTTCAGGACCGCTTGTCGAGTTCCAAGGCCCTCACCGTGCGACAGGTCCCGTCCGGCGCATCGGGTGGATGACCGTCGCGGTAGTAATAGGTCGCATCGCCCGTCAGGATCCTCGCCAGTCCGTCGATTTCGGTTGCCACACGGTCGGACTGTTTGTACTCGGGGCACCCGATCGGGATATCGGCCAGTGATCTCGTGAGCAAGCGCCGGGTCCGGCGTAGGGATGCCAGCAGAGCCGGCCGGCAATCTCGGGGGACATCATGCGCCGGGACCATTTCGAACGACCATGCCGCATGTGAGCGGACCTCCGGAGCCGGGCGGCGCGTCAGCCGGACTGTCTTGGCGCGACCCTGGTGCGGCCGCGGACGTATCCGAACGAAAGCGCCGATGCCGGACGACCGATCCGCTGCTCCAGTATCTCCTGCTTGGTAAGTAGAGCCCTGATCGCCAGATTGGGACATCCCTACAAGCCTCGATCACCGCTATGACGTGAGCATTCGTTTCGTTCGGGTCGGATACGGTTTGGGTCTGGCCAGTCATCGTCACCTTCATCAAGAAGAGCGAAGTTATTGGTTCCAAGGCTGGGATACTATGGAAATGTTCTTGATTTGTTCGCGAGTTGTGGAATCCGGAACGCTTGCCAGACGGCATAACCATATCCGAGCATCTGGCGTTCATGTGTCTCTCGAGTGGATTGGATTTGCCAACTGTTGAAAGTCTGGAAATGGCACTGGGCCGACCTTGGCCGTATTTCCGCAATAGAACGGCATTGGAATTTTCGTAAAATCTCGCGCAAGAACTCAGATTGAACCATTCCAGCCTTTCGCGATTGAACTATCCTATCGAAAATTTTCCTGCCACTCGGCTTAATACTGTGTATTTGGTTTCCGCGATTTGTCTGGTTCTCACGCGGTTTCATTTCTATTGGACAAGTTGCTTCTCTAGCAGATTTGGATTTGACCAAGAGATTGCGTTTCAGAAGTCCAGAATTCGGCAGTAGACGCCCGCTCCGACGCTTTTGGATTAGTAGAACCGTAGCCAAGCAACTGTGAAAGACATTCTGCAACCTAGCCATGCCTTTTTGGACTGACGTTTAGGCCGTGTTTTCCTATTCCTCTAGGACCCGCGATCAAGCTCTAACTTGAGTGACCTTTTGAGAGCGCGAGTACACACCGAGGCCCAGACCGCCCTGAAGATGTCCAGCAGGAGCAGGACGTCGTTTAGCGCCGGAAGGGCGTCGACCGGAAGAGCATCGATCATGTATGGGATGGGACGTGAATGGTTCAAGGCTCATCAGATGACCGCTGCGAATAGGGGCGGCTCAACCGCCGCCCTTTGAATTTCCCGCCATCACGTAATTGGGTCTGAGCTTTAGACCAATAGGAAGTTGTCGCTCGTCAATGCCAAGCCGCTGCTGAGCTGTGCAAACTTCACCTGGTTTGATGAACCGCTACCGTCTCGATCATAATAGAGTGCGCCGGTCGTCGAGTCATAGATAACTCGATCATCAGCATCTTGCGCTCTTGCCCCGACTTGGAAGGCTTCGGCAGATAACGTGCCGGTTGGTCCTGCACGGTTGAAGATCCTGTCCTCCAGACGGATCGTATCTTCGGCTACATTGAAGTCGACAATCCGATCAACGTTCGATGGAGACAATGCATCGCCGAAGTGGAATGCGTCGCTTCCCGGTCCACCGACAAGCCTATCGTTTCCAGCACCGCCGTTGAGATAATCGTCTCCAGCATCGCCGTTTAGGACGTCATTTCCGGCTTGGCCGTAGAGCAGGTCGTTTCCGAGATCTCCGTCGACGAGATCACGTCCGGTTCCGCCTAGAACACGGTCGTCGCCATCTCCACCAGCGACAAAGTCATTGCCGGAATCGCCACGGACAACATAATTGCCTGCCTCTCCAACGAAGAAATCGTCGCCTGCCTCGCCAGCGATCGAATCATCCCCTGGATTTCCCGCCGCATAGTCGTCGCCGCGGCCACCGAAGATGGTGTCATTTCCCGCTTCGCCTATAAGCTGGTCGTTTGCGTCATCACCGTAAATGCGATCATTATCGCGACCACCGGCGATATAGTCGAGCTGGCTTCCCCCCCCCTCTGATTACATCATTGCCATCTTGTCCGTCGATGCGATCAAACCCACCGTCTCCGTAGATGGTATCATTACCGAGTAACCCGAGTAGTATGTCGTCTCCATCAAATCCAATGATCCGATCCGATAAGATTGTGCCTATGAGGTCGTTGGGACGGGCGTTCCCGAGAATGTCAGCCATTGATCATGCTTTCAATGTTTTGAATAACTCACGGCGCTCGTCCATAGGAATGCTCACCTTATGACGAGCTACCACATGGGAAATACTCAATGTTTCGTTTGCACCTGCGAAATCTACAAACAACTCGTTGGTACACAACTTCAAGAGGGCCAACCAACAACGATGGAGCCGAAGTTGCTCCAGCTTGGCTAGATGTCGCTGAGCAGGTCATGGAGACGATGGGCAATTGCAGAAAGAACGTAGGCCAATGCGGTAGACCCACCTCTATCCATTATTTCCACATTCACTAATCAACTTCGCGCGCCGAGATTCGATTTCCCAACCGGTCAGGAGCGATATGGCTCAGATAACTCCACAAGAGCCCGCTGAGAGGCTGTGTGAAACATTTCATATGTATATCGACTTAGTTGAAGGCGACAGTGCAAGTCCTTCCTGGCAACTGACAGATAAGGCCTTTGCCAGGATTGCTTCCGTCATTCGTTAATCCGAGAACGACGCATTGGAGAGCTGCAGAAGTATGTGAGGCAGTGCATCTTGGGACCCGAACCCGCTATAGCGTCCTTCTTGGCCCGGATTTGTCTGGTGACGAGAAGCCTGTTGTCACGAGAGCTTGCCACGACATAAGTGCGCTGAAGCACAAGGGCGAGAGTTGATCCTGTCTGGCTGGTTGCAGGATATCCAGAACGGCAGCGCTAAGCGGTTGAAAGACCGCTCAGCAACTAAGAACCGGCCTGAACGTTGTTTTCCTGAGCGTAGCCATCTCGGCTGGGGACTCGTTACGAACCAAGCAGCTTGGCCTTAGGCTGGGTTGGGGACGTTCTTCCTGATGTCAGGAGGAAGGAGCCATGGTGCGAGTTTTCCCGTTAGCTGTCGCTTGTGTTCTTGCCTTCTCTGCTGGCGCGGAGGGCGCACCATCCCGGAAACGCAACCCTCCTCCCCAGGCCAAGTCAGAGCCTCGGCAAGCTGTGCAGGAACCGGATGAGTTCCGGTCCTGCGATGTGGCCGTGCGCGAGTTTGTCCAGGGGCGTAAAGAAGCTGCAGCGCTTCCCGTCACCGAGGTTAAGGCTGACAGCTTGCGGATGACGTTGAACTTCGTTCATCCCTACGGCGAAAGCGGAGACACGCCCCCCAATCTCGCCTTCACACGGGGTGAGTCCATTGAAGAGCGTCGCAAGGCGTTGAACGAGACTAAGCAACGAGCGCGGTTATTGGCCGAAGCGGCGAAAACCGGAAACGTCTGGTACGTCATCGCTGTGACGAAGGAGGGTAGTCCGGACGAGGCCCGTCGAAGTTCAACGAGCGCCCCAGCAGGCGAAAGCCAACAGCTTTCTGCCAACGCCGTGGTGATGGCAAGCATTGAGGGACGATGCATAACGGTCTCGCAGTATGAGTTCGTCCCTCTCAACAGCCTCAGCTCGAATTTGCAACAGGCTCTTGGCTTACGAGGGCAGGAAGCCTCGCCCAATGCCAGTTCCCCGCCGCCCCCGTCTTGATCGGTCGGCGCGAGATTTAAGCGTTCTAAGCTGCGGCTGCCGCCGCTTGGACATTGATCCATCGCGTGAAGGCCCTTGGCTCATCATCGAGCCAAGGGCCCATCTCGCCTCAAGCAGGTCAGCTTACACAGGACAGTGAAGCGACTGAACAAGGGATGTTTTCATCCCCATGGGTTTTCAACCCCTACCGCCGCGTCCACCGCCGTTGCCGCCATTCCCGTTTCCACCCGCGTTGCCCCCTTTGTCGCCCGCATCGCTGCGGCCCTGCGTTCCACCGCCGAAGTCACCACCGTTCGGGCTCTCGCCAGCCCCGCCGACGCTCCGGTCATTGCCGGGGTTGCCGGCTCCGCCAGCGTGGCCGCCGCCATGGCCGTTGGAGCCATTGCCGCCCGCGTCGCTCCGGCCTTGCGTGCCACCACCAAAGTCGCGGCCATTGGGGCTCTCGCCCGCATTGCCAACGCCTTTGTCGTTGCCCGGATTGCCCGGACCTCCAACGTTGCTGCTACCGCCAGCGGTAGAGCTACCAGAGCCTCTTGTGCTGCCGTTCCCACCGGTGCCGCTATTGCCGGCAACAGCGCCGCTGCTTCCAGTGGTGCTGCCAGTTCCGACGGCGCTGCCAGCCCCCACGCCTCCGACGGTGCCAGCCGCGCCACTGGTTCCAACGCCAGCACCTGCGCCTGTACTGCCGATCCCACTGACAGAGCCACTGACACCAGTGTTGCTGACTGCGCCTCCGTTGCTCACTGGACCAGCGGCTCCACGTACGCCAACATTACCGGGCGCACCGACGCTGCTTGCTCCGCTGGCTGCAATGCCGGTCCCGGCTGTGCTCTGAGTGCCAATATTCCCGAGGGTTCCGTTCGGGCCTGCATTGCGGCCCCCACCGGCTGTTCCGATGCTGCCCACCGCGCCATTCACTCTACGGGAACTGATGGAGCCGGTGCTCAGATCATCAGGCTCATTCTGCCGGTCCATGCGCTGGCGGAGCGCTTGGGGGGCAATGGCGCAGCGGCAAACTTCATTACCCTGGACAATATGCAGACGGCAGTTGCGATACATTGAGGGGTTGGCAACCGCAGGCACGCATTGTTGGCCTGTTCTGATGATTTGGGCAGAAGCGGTAAAAGAGGAAGCCAAGAACAGGGCTACGCTGGACACAACAAGAGCGTACGAACGCTTCATAGTTCACCTACACTGATCTACGTTTAATATGGCACTACGGAATTGCAGTGTTGTTGTTAGAAATACGTTCACACGTAGAATGCCGTTCCCTAATCCAAAGGAGAGTAACCCTTTATAGGTAGGATGCAAAACTGTGCAGGCAAAAATAATTGAGCGTACTTGTACACCAAGTAGAGACTTATGCTTGTGCTAATCATGGCGCGAAAAATTTAGCCGGTGACTGTAAACCAGTCATCGGGGCTTGTTCGATGGATGTTGCTAAGTTGACGGGTGAACACCGTCGCAGTGTGAATCGCTTCGGCGGCGAAAGTGTTCCACTTGGGATTTGGGACAGCTCCCGTCTCTGTCTCTCTTCGCGCCGATGCTCGAAACGCATGAGAGTAAGGGAGCAAATGAAAGAGCCGCTTTAGCCAGGAGATTTCGATTCAGAAATCAAGAATATGGAGATAGTCACCCCAATCTCTCTCGCCCTCTACTTGGCAATCTGCGCCCGCAGAGCCCGGCTCGGGTGCTCAGGCTGAGCGGGGTCTCCTTGCCCCTTGGCGTCGGGGTTTTCTCTGGAAAACTCGGTTTTGGGCCTGCTCCTACACTGTTCTAGGGTTCAGCCGTAGGACACCAATTTCGTCGTCGAGTCGCCTCATTGCGTTGCGGGCGTACTCACGGAAGCGCTCCTGACAGATAGCAGGCCCGTTGTCCTAATGGTCCTTGTGTTCCGCTCGATGGAGTGCTTGGCCCCCGAGTTCGATTTTGTAATCCATCGCCAGCATCTCCGTTGAGCGCTGTTCGGCTCCACATGCGATAGGTCGTAAGGATCTAGTACTGGGCGAGACTAGCGATCAACAGGCTGGCTCCAATGAGAGAGCCGAAAGAAGTCACAAAGAGGATCGATGCCCGCCGAAATGATGGGCCTGTGTTGGCAACGCTCTTCGGATCCACCGTATCATCAGGATGAATTTTGGAAGATTGTACGGAGTTCATGAGCCGACCCAGCCTTTTCAATAACGTCAGATGGCCAGTAAACGGTGGTCACGCTGATCTATTCCATCACGGAGGCTATAAGAATGTTTCAGGACACTCCGAGTCTAGGCAGCATCGGCTGCTGGCACGCACTCGGAAGCTCGCGAATGCGCAAAATGCAGAGAACTGTAGCCTTCCTTGTTTGTTTGGTGCCTTTGCTCGCACACGCGTCAGACCCAGGCGCAATCCTGCAAAAGGCCAGTCGGGTCTACGGCCGAAGTCAATCGTCCAGCGTCTTGGGCTGCTCCTGGGAGGCGGCTTGCCGAGCCCTGCGCTCCTCTTGCTCGGCCAACACGTCGAGATGCACGGCAGCGTCGAGAAGCTGCCTTTTCATGTCGCTTAACGAGATTTGCCGAGCCATGGTCCGGATGCTCTCGGCCTGCTGACGATACTCAGCTGCCATGTTCGGTCGGAGATGGAACACAGACTGGAACCTTGGGAACTATGGGTACTCGCAACAATGCTCATTAACGCCGAGCGGCTTGCTCACAATCCCATCCTGACGAACATCCGATCCTTCCGGTTCCTGGCTTCATGCGATTCTGTAGTGGTTAAACGATTCCCATATCTTCTCAATATTAATGGAGCCGATGTTGCCGCTATGGTCCCTATAAAGCTGAACCTCTGCAGCTAACGCTTTCTGCGGCTCAGATGACGCAGCGGAGATGAGGAAGTCGCGTTCAGTGTTCTTTTTGCGCTATTGTCTGAACTGAAAAGTCTCGCTTGTTTCCACAATTCGAAGTGTCCACCCCGTTTCCTTGTTCCTCAGGTCATGGACAAGTGTGGAGCCTTGGGGTCTTTGATGGGAGCGAAGACGATTTCACCAGCATCACACGCTACCCCTGCCGTATTCACGTCATCTAGCGACGTGTTCTGGGCCATCACGGCGCAAGGCAAATCCTGTATGTACGGACCTGCCAAGAACTTCTGGCCTGTTCCAAGCCGTAGATCTTGTCGTGTTCATCAACCATCCATTTGACAGTCTGCTGGCAACCGGGGGCGGCTCCGCCGACGGCTTTGAGGATGTCCTTAGGCGCATGCCTCTGAGGCAAATTTGCTCGGACATGCTCGGCAATTCATTTCGTTGCCTCTCGGACAAATGGAAGATTGGCTCGCCGCTTCTCCAATTCGGTTAAGCCTTGCACGTGGGAAATTGTCAGCGGAGTGCCAGAACGATAGCACTCATTGCCTCAATGCGCACTGCACGGACCTCCCCGCTGAGATTCCTAGTCGACGATAGGATTTTAAGCCAGTGCCGACTTTGAAGGAACCGCTAAGGTAGATGAGGTACCCACCGCGGAGCTTTTGAGGCAGATAACTCTAGAAGGAAACGGTGCTGCCTCCGAGGCATGTCATCGGAGCGGGAGACGCCGACTGAGGTTAGGACAGCTACATGAGAACTCAGTTAGAAGGGTGACCCTCGGTCCAGCAAAGGCATCTCTCACAGCCAGTTATCACTAGGACAGATGCATTTGCCGCCGCACACCACCTCTCCGTGCGTCTGAGACGCAGTTGCTCAATATCCAAGCCAGGATCAAAGGTGGGGAACGGTTCGTCCACTCATCATTTTCTCTAAACCTTACAAACCTTTTCAGGAAAATGATGGCGGAGAGCGGGAGATTCTCCGCCAACATCAAGAAAACCTCTAGTTTGCAAGGGTTTTCGGCTGCCGTATCGTCTGGCTTTTGTACCAGACCTTTGTACCTTCGTCGAGCCCAGCAGGGCGCTGCTCACATTTGAAGTGGTTTTGCATGCGTCCTTGCCTAATAGTCGCTTTGGCCGAGCATCAGGGCACGCACCGCCGCATTACCCTAGCGAGCCGCTGTGAGAATGCCTTTGCATCAGCCGGGAGTTCACCGTCCAGGATCCGCGCCTCGTCCAGCAGCAGGTGAGCGGCGTCTTCGCGCAGAACCTGCTGATCCTCGCTCAGGTTGGCCAGGGCCACGACGAGGTCATGGCGCGGGTTGATCTCCAGAATGGGCTTGGCCGCGGACGTCAGCTGACCCGCTCGCGCGAGAAGCCGCTCCAGTTGCCGATCCATGCCTGTTTCTGCTGCCACCAGACAGACGGCGCTTTCGGTGAGCCGCTCGGAGGCGCGCACATCGGCGACGGCCTCCCCGAGGGTCGCTTTCACGGATTGGATGAACCGCGTCACCGCTTCCGGCGCCGACGCGCCCACGTTCTCCTGGGCCTCGGTCAGCGGGATCTGCGCAAGGTCGGCCGTGCCCTGGGTGACCGACTTGAACGGCTTGTTCTCAAAATCGATGCCGGCCGTGACCCAGAAACTGTCGACCGGATCGGGCAGCAGCAACACCTCGATGCCACGCGCCTGGAAGCCCTCAAGCTGCGGCGAGGCCTCGAGCCGGCCGAGATCCGTTCCGGTGACGTAATAGATCGCGGTCTGGTTCTCCCTGAGGGTGCCGACATAATCCTTGAGCGAGCGCCAGCCGCCACCGGACGCAGTGGTCTTGAACCGGACCAGTCCGAGCAAAGTCTGCCGCCGCTCGAAATCCTCGTAGAGCCCTTCCTTCAGCACCGGGCCGAAGGTCTCCCACACCTTGGTGTACGCCTGCGGATCGTTCTGCGCGAGCTTCTCAAGCTCGCTCAAGATCCGGCTGGTCACGCCCTTCTTGATGGCAGCGAGAAGCGGGCTCTCCTGGATCATCTCGCGCGAGACGTTGAGCGGCAGGTCGGCCGAGTCGACCAGTCCGCGCACGAAGCGCAGGTATCGCGGCAGGAGCTCGGCCTCGTCGGTGATGAAAACCCGCTTCACATAGAGCTTCATCCGTCCGTGGCGGTCGGGATCGAACAGGTCGAACGGCGTGGAGCCCGGCACGAAGGCAAGCGCCGTATACTCGTGGCGGCCCTCGGCCCGGAAATGCACCGTCAGCGCCGGCTCATCGAACTGGCCGGCCACGCTGCGGTAGAAGTCGGTGTAATCCTCAGGTGTGATCTCGGAGCGCGGCTTCACCCACAGTGCGGCGCCGTCGGCGAGCTCCTGCGGCTCCGCTCCGGGCTTCTCGACAAGGGCGATCGGAACCGGAACATGGCCGGATTGCTCCTTGACGATGCGCTCGAGCCGGTAGCGCTCCGTGCAGGATGTTGCGTCCTCCATCAGGTGGAGGATCACCCGCGTGCCGCGGGCTGGGGCCTCGTCGGCGGATGCGGGCGCGACCGTGTAGGAGCCCTTGCCGTCGGACGACCAGGTCGTGGCCTCCTCACTGCCGGCTCGGCGCGAGACGACATCGACCCGGTCGGCCACCATGAAGGCCGAGTAGAACCCGACGCCGAACTGCCCGATGAGCTGAGCCCCTTCTCCGCCCTGGGTCGCCTGGATCCGGTCCATGAACGCCTTGGTGCCCGAGCGCGCAATCGTGCCGAGCGCCTCGATCATCTCGTCCCGGCTCATGCCGATGCCGTTGTCCTCAACCGTCAGGCGGCGGCTGTCGGCATCGATCAGGAGCGTGATCCGGGCCTTGGGATCATCGCCGAGCAGGGCGGGGTGGGAGATCGCCTCGTAGCGCAGCTTCTCGCAGGCATCGGCGGCGTTCGAGATCAGTTCACGCAGGAAGACGTCCTTGTCGGAATAGACCGAGTGCACCATCAGGTGCAGCAGCTTGGCGACATCGGCCTCGAACGTGTGGTTCTCAGGGGCGGGAGTGGTGTCAGCAGTCGTCATGGCGTGAGATGAACCTTGTTGCTCCGGCGGGCGATGAGATGGCTGCGGACGGTCAAGATTTCAAGCCTGAAAGCCTTGGGTGAGTCCGGCTGCGCAGAAATCTAGCAGATGCCGCTTAGCGTGCCGACCGGAACCGCTCGAAGGCGGTGATCCTCTGGCTGAAGGGCTCGATCTCGCGCCGGTAAACCTCACGCCGGAGAAAGGCGAGTTCAGCCTCAAAGGCCTCCTCGCTGACCTCCACCCACCAAGCCTTCGGTCGGCCATCGGTGCCATCGTTCCAGCGGTACTTGCGCGCCTTCAGCACATCCTTCATGTCGAACGGACTGCCCTCGGCCCAGATGCGCACGAGCGCTTTATGCGCCGAGTTCAGCAGATGCTCGAAGGCGAACCCGGCCCCGGAGGGGAGGGGGGAGGCCAGCACCTCGAGCAGGGCATGGCAATCCTCGACCGCCCGGTGGCCCTGGTGGAACCAGCCGCATTGCGTCAGGAGGTACCCGAGCTTCGATCCTTCAAAGCCGAACCCGCTCCAGGCGATCTCGGAATGGGAGCAGGCCCACGCCTTGAGCTGGAAGTCCTTGGACAGGCGCTCACAGAAGGGCCGATCAAAGCGAGCGTTATGCGCGATGACCAACTCCGCCGGCGCGATGAACCTCTCCACTGCCTCGAGATCGAGCACCTGGCCGGCGACCATGTCAGGCGTGATCCCGGTCAGGCGAGTGATTTCAGGGCTGATCGGTACGCTCGGCCCACGCAGGGCATTAAACGTCCCAATCACATCACCGATCCGGCCTTCCTCATCATAGGTGAAGGCAACCATGCCGAGTTCAATGACCTCGTCTCTTGTGTGATCCAGACCTGTGGTTTCGGTGTCCAGGATGACGGCGATCTTCTCGCCGTGGAAAGAGGTGCGGGACACGACGATGGGGCGCGGTGTCAATCGGCGCAGAACGCGGTAGTCGCCTGTGGCCTCCAGCATCCGGGCGGCGGTCTCATAGTCAGGAGCCTTGAAGGACTCGCTGCGTTGCGTGGCCTTGATGACAATCTCATCGACGGGACTCGTCTTGATCGGACCCGGCGGTGCATCGTAGTCCAAGAAAAGGTCAGCCTGGCCTCGCATTCCCGCACCTTCTGCCCGCCAACAGGACAGGCCCCCGCGTCGGGCCCGGCGGGGCAGACTAGAGGGTGCGGGTCGCCAGATCGTTAATGCACAAGATAGGCGGGAGGGCGTACAAACTGTGGAGTGGTTGGTCTGTCTCGATCGTGGGGGCAGATCTGTTATACAAGGTTACAGCGGGAGTGCTTTGAACCCAGTCCGGATTTATGGTCCGACCCTTGTTTTCTGAAGCGCTTCATACGATTTCACGTGGTCCTAATGGTGAGCCTGGACCATGACAATTCATTTTCCCTTCGACAACACCTACGCGCGCCTGCCTGATCGGTTCTATGCGCGCATAGAACCCGAAGCCGTCACAGCTCCGAGACTCATCCGGCTGAACCGGGATCTCGCGTTACACCTCGGCCTCGACCCTGATCACCTCTCCAGCCCTGATGGAGTCGAGCTTTTGTCCGGCAACCGCGTTCCAGATGCGGCCGAGCCCATCGCCATGGCCTATGCCGGGCACCAGTTTGGGCAATTCGTGCCGCAACTCGGCGATGGCCGTGCCATCCTCCTCGGTGAAGTGGTCGACCAAAATGGCATCCGTCGGGACATTCAGCTCAAAGGCTCAGGTCCGACACCCTTCTCGCGCCGCGGTGATGGTCGGGCGGCACTGGGACCGGTCCTGCGTGAGTATCTCCTCAGCGAGGCCATGGCGGCGCTCGGCCTGCCGACAACGCGTGCGCTCGCCGCTGTGTTGACCGGAGAGACCGTTGTCCGGGAGACGCCACTTCCCGGTGCGGTTCTCACCCGGGTAGCATCGAGCCATATTCGGGTCGGCACGTTCCAGTTGTTTGCAGCCCGGCAGGATACGGAAGGGCTACGACTCCTCGCCGACTACGTCATCGGCCGACACTACCCGCACGCTGCCGAAAGCGATCGTCCCTACCGCGCGTTCCTCGACCAGGTGATCGCCGCCCAGGCAGACCTTATTGCCCGTTGGCTGCACATCGGCTTCATCCATGGAGTCATGAACACCGACAACATGTCCATCGCCGGCGAGACGATCGACTATGGCCCATGCGCCTTCATGGATGCCTACGATCCCGCGACAGTCTTCAGCTCCATCGACCGGCAGGGCCGCTACGCCTATGGCAACCAGCCGCGCATCGGCCTCTGGAATTTGACGCGGCTGGCCGAGACGCTTCTGCCGCTCCTGTCTGAGGACGAGGAGAAGGCCGTGGCTGAAGCGAGCGAGACGCTCGAAGCTTTCGCGGGCAAGTTCGAGGCGGCCTATCACGCGGGGCTCAGGCGCAAGCTCGGGCTGCTGACGGAGCGCGAGGAGGACCCGACGCTTGCCGGTGATCTCCTGAAGGCCATGGCCGAGAACCAGGCTGACTTCACCCTGACCTTCCGGCGGCTGAGCGATGCTGCCGCTGGTCCTGAGGGAGACGAGGCCGCCCGAAACCTCTTCATCAATCCGCTTGCTTATGATGCTTGGGCCACCCGCTGGCGCGAGCGGTTGAGCCAGGAGCCGCAAGACGCTGCAACCCGCCAAGCGGCCATGCGCGCGGCGAATCCAGCCTTTATCCCGCGCAATCATCGCGTGGAGGCGATGATACAAGCTGCAGTGGAGCAGGGCGACTTTGCTCCGTTCGAGGAGCTTCTGATGGTCCTCTCGCGTCCCTATGAGGACCAACCAGCTTTCGCCCACTATTCCGAACCACCGGAACCACACCAGCGCGTCTATCGGACATTCTGCGGGACGTAACGCCAGACGGCCGCCTCAGTCGCTTCGCACCTGGGTTGTTCACCACATCTGGTGCCGCACCTCCAGCGTCAGACGTGGAACTCCCCTGGACATCGAAATCTCTCCGCGGCTTTTTGCCTCCGCCCAGTGACCATCCTGCATACTGGACGGAGGAACGGCGGGATGCGTGAGAATTCAGCTGACCGGGGCAGCCAAATGCCGGAACATATGTTGGCGTGCTTCGTCCTCCACCTCAGATTTGAAGCTGTGCTTCTCCTTCAGCGCGGAAGCGGCCTGAGCGGCCGGGCGAGCGCGGATCTCGTCAAAGAGAGGTTTGAGGTTCGGGAAGCCCCCGTTGGTGGTAAGCTTCCTCCCCCTGGAGCTGAACCTAGCGCATCGGACGGATCCATAAGGCCGCGTCAACCGATGCGCCGGTCAAGAGAGGGAGCCTCGGATGAATCCCAAAAGTGGTGTCCACTTCTCACGTCCGAGGCTCTAGGCTTCAATGGCGACGGTCCAGGGTTTCCCAGGCCGGAGGAACAGGACATCGGCCCGCCCTTTCCCATATGGCATCCGCGCATCTGGATTTCGCGCTGATCGCAGTTGCTCCCATTCATCAGTCATCGGTGGCGCAATATGCGGCTCTCCTGAGTGGGTGTATGCGTGCAGCGGAACGGTCTAGCTTATTTTATCTGGAGATTTGCGTATGGTGTTGGAACACCATACCTCGAACGCGTCGTGACAAAGGAAATTTGATCTGTCGATCAGTGAGCAGCTAACCATTCCCGCAGTTTCGTCCAGCGCCTCTTCATCTGCCCGCCTCTAACTGCAATCCCAACTGCTTTCTTCTGGCCCACTAGAACGACCAACCGCTTGCCGCGGGTGACGCCGGTGTAAAGCAGGTTGCGAGCCAGCATCGCGAAGTGCTGTGTTACGACCGGGATGATGACGGCGGGATATTCCGACCCCTGCGATTTGTGAATGGTGGTCGCATAAGCGGGGACGAGGGTGTCGAGCTCGCCAAATGGGTATGACACCTCCCAGCCATCAAAGGAAGCAATCAGCGCCCCTTCCTCATCGTCGATCCTGACTACCGTACCGAGATCGCCATTGAACACCTCCCGGTCGTAGTCGTTCTGGGTTTCCATCACCCGGTCACCGGGTGAGAAGCGCCAGCCAAACCGCTCCACCTTCGCAGACGGATTGGGATTGAGCACCTCCTGGAGCTGGATGTTGAGGTTGCGGGCACCCAGCACCCCCCGATTCATGGGGCAGAGCACCTGGATGTCCTTCATGGGATCGAGCCCGAAGCGATGTGGCATGCGGTCCTTGATCATCTGGATGATCTTCGGCACCCCTTCCTCGGGATCGTTGATTTCCACGAAGTAGAAGTCGCTCTCTTCGCCCGCCCTGAGAGGCTCGAGCATCTGGCCCCTGTTAATGCGATGGGCGTTCACCACGATCCGGCTTTCTGCCGCCTGCCGGAACACCTCGGTCAGACGCGCCACTGGAATGCGCTCTGAGGCGATGATATCGGCCAGTACCTGTCCCGAGCCGACCGACGGCAACTGATCAACATCGCCCACCAGCAGCAGACCCGTCTGAGCTGGAATGGCCTTGGTGAGGGCGTTCATCAGCGGCACATCCACCATGGAGGTCTCGTCCACAACCAGCAGATCGCAGTCGAGCGGGTTCTCCTCATTGCGCGAGAAGCCCCCGTGCTTAGGATCGATCTCCAGGAGCCGGTGGATGGTCTTGGCTTCCAGCCCGGTCTGCTCGGTCATACGCTTGGCCGCCCGTCCTGTCGGCGCCGCCAGCGCCACCCTAACACGCTTGGCGACCAGCAAGCGCAGGATGGTGTCGAGCAAGGTCGTCTTGCCGACACCGGGACCGCCGGTCACCACCGCGACCTTGGCGCCGAGCACCAGCTTCAGTGCCTCACGCTGCGAGGCGGCCAGGGTTTTGCCCGTGCGGCCCTCGACCCAGGGAATGGCTTTGTCGAGGTCAATCTCGGGCCAAGGTGTTGGACCAGACGCTCGCTCGATCAAACGAGAGGCAATCGCCTGCTCGGCCAAGTACAGCCCTTTCAGGAAGAGGCAGGTCTCCTCACCAATGGTGTCCGAGACGATCTCGCCCTTGGACAGTTCCTCGACGATGGCGGTACGAATCAGGGCCTCATCCACTTCAAGGAGTCGCTCGGCCAGCCGGGTGAGAGCCTCGACCGGCAATGCGCAGTGCCCCTCATCCGTCGCCGTCTGGAGCGCGAACGAGATACCAGCCCGGATGCGCTGAGGGGCTGTCTTCTCCATTCCGAGCTTGGCTGCGATGGCATCCGCTGTCCGGAAGCCGATGCCGCGCACATCCTTCGCCAACCGGTACGGGTCCTCGGTCATGACCTGAATGGCCTCATAGCCGTAGGTCTTGAAGATGCGGACCGCCCGGGCGGTACCGACCCCGTGCGCATGAAGGAAGATCATGATCTCCCGCACGGCCTTCTGTTCGGCCCAGCCCGCCACGATGCGGGAGGCCCGCATCGGGCCGATGCCGGGCACCTCGGTCAGGCGCTCGGGGGCGGCTTCAATGATCTCGAAGGTGTCCACGCCAAAGGCTGCCACGATCCGCTTGGCCATGGCGGGTCCGATGCCGCGCATCTGACCCGAGGCCAGATACTTCTCGATGCCCTCTGCCCCGGTGGGCGGGGTGGTCTTCAGAACCTCGGCCCTGAACTGGAGCCCGTGCGTGCGGTCGCTGATCCAGAGCCCACTGGCTGTGACCCACTCCCCGGCCGACGCCGCCGGGGTGTGGCCCACAACTGTCACAAGGTCACGCTTGCCACGCGTATAAACTTTCAGGACAGCGAAGCCGTTCTCGGCATTGTGGAAGGTGATGCGCTCCACCGAACCCGCGAGTGTCTCGAGGGCAGGCCTCTGATCGGTTTGTGAGGGGCGCATCATTTGGTTCATGGTGACTGCCAGGGAAGGTTCCTCGGCTCTCCGACTGTATCGTTGGATGGCACCACTGACGAGGATGCTATCCCTATATTGTCATCGGATGTTCTTGGTTCGTTTCAAGGCTTTTTTGCGGCGACTCAGCTTGACACGACCGCGCGCAGGGACAATTCGCGAGTCCGGTTGTGATGCTAAGCTTGCAAGCGTCAATCCCGAGCATTCGCAGAGTTCTGCTCGGTTTCCACAGCCGACAAGGAAAGTGGTCAATCATCGGTTAGCGAAGCGATACTCAGGAGATGAGGGCGGATTTGGAGGTGAAGATGGACAACGGATCGGGGCGAGCGACCCGTGGCAATCTCCAATACCGAACTCCTGCGCCGGATCGAGCAAGATCTCCGTTCTATTTATGCCGAGGTGATCAGACAGCCTCTTCCACAGCGCACTCAGGCAACTTTCGCGCTCATTAATCAGGAGCAGAGGCTCCCTGAACAGTTGCCTCGTTCGCTGACGCTCTGAAGCGCGGCGCTGTTCGCAAGACCAACTTGCCCGTGGTTTCGCCTGACTCCAGAAATCGGTGAGCTTGAGCCACATTTTCCAATGCAAGAGAACGAACCTTTGGCACCCGAATGTCCCCCGCTTCTAACCAGGCGGTGAGATCGTTCACAGCCGCGTGCAACAGGTCGGCACGCGGAAAGAGGAACGACAAATTGAACGCCACGACACCTTTGTTCTCGCTTGTCATCGACAAAGGATTGAAGCGCGGCATCCTCAGCATTCCAAGGGCCGCCTTGAGGTAGTTGATGCGCCCACCCTGTTTGGGCAGAAAACTATGAAAGCCATAGACCAACAGCTTGCCTGTGGGCTTGAGATGCGCATAGCTTTGCGCCAAGGTTTCAGGGCCGTTCGCGTCAAAGATCAAGTCGTAGCCGTCAGGGCAGAGGCGCCTGGTTTCATCCCAAAGCAACTGAGTGGATTTGTCGATTACGGCGTCTGCGCCGAGCTGGCGCACATACTCGACCTTATGGCTTCGTCCCACCACGCCGGTTACGTGCAGATTGTGCAACTTGCAGAGTTGGATGAGCGCCGAGCCCACTCCGCCGCCGGCCGAATGCACGAGCACCCTCATGCCGGGCCGGATCACCACATTCTGGAGCAAGCCATGATACGCGGTCAGGTGGACGGCCAGGAAACCAGCCGCTGCCTCAAAGTCAAGAGCCTGAGGCTTAAGCCACACCAGATCTGCTGGGGCACAGACGTGCGTGGAATAGCCGTTGAAGAGAGTGACTCCAAACACCGGGTCGCCGGGCTTCACATGCTCGACCTCACGGCCAACGTCTTCCACCCAGCCTGAATATTCGAATCCGGGCGTGATCGGCCAGCCCACAAACCGACGCGCGGACTCGTACACGCCCCAACGAACACAGATGTCAGCATAGTTCACCCCCACTGCCTCGGTGCGGATCAAAACCTGTCCCTTGCCAGGTTCGGGCAAGGGATGTGTTTCGAGCTTCAGCTGCTCGTATCCGCCGGCTTTGCGAATAACCACTTTATGCATGGATCCTGAAGGCATCGCTGGTACGCCTCCAGCTTCGACCTGAAACGTCTGCACTGTCACTGAAGTCCCCTCTTATGAGCGCCGGCGTAAGGCCCCGACAATCGGCCCCATGGGCATGAGCGTGTCCATCCTCTCCAATGAAGGGGCATAGAGGCTGGAGACACTTCCATCCAAGAACAGGGCATTGGGACAACCTAGCTCGTCCCGGAACAAGCGAGCGAATGTGCTGAACGTGACTGGGTCTTCTGAAATCGCGAACACGACCGTGTCCTGGCCTTTCACGCCGACGCCATTCCGGATCTTGCGGGAGGTGCTTTGTTCTGAGAACTGAGGGTGGATCTTCCCGTCGATGACGAGCATTGGGCCCGATTGCGTCGCGAAATCGGGCCTGATTCTCCGCTTCAGATAGGTTCCGGTCTCAAGCACGCCGGCCTGACGGCCTTTGACATAAAAGATGCCGTTGGGCTTGAGGTGGAAGTTCCCAGGGCCGTTCCTTGTGTTGGCCGCCTTCAACTCCTTTCCATTCTCAACGTAAAGCCCTACGGGCGAGCGGTCCTCATGGTACATGCCTGCATTCATGGCGACAGCAAGGCGTGAACCCTCCGGCGTCCCTCTCAACCGATCGAACGAGCCAAGAACCTCCCCGTCCGGCCCACGCCAGAACAGTCTCACCTCGTATCGTTGCAGATCCACCGTGCAGACCACGAAGGTGCTGTCAGCATATTGGACTGGCCGACACGGATCGCTAGCGGCCTGAGCCACGGGTCGTCCGGCAGGCAGACCAAGGGACATGAGGGTCCCGGACACCAGGATGATTGCCCGGGAGAGCGAGCGGCCGAGATTGGAGCTGATAGCTATCATTTGCAGCTTAGGTCCTTTCAGCGGGCGAGATACCGTTCCCGAAGGTGAGTGCGGAAGACATCCGCCGAGAGCGGTCGTCCGGTTGCACCCATCAGAAGCTCATCGGTCGTCACCAAACTGCCCTTGGAATGGACATTTGAACGCAGCCATCCGCGAAGGGGTCCGAAATCCCCAGAGGTCAGCCCAGGAAGAATGCTGGAATCTGCATGGCAGGCAGCTTCGAAGAGTTGGGCTGCCGTCACGGCGCCAAGCGTGTAGGTCGGAAAATAGCCCCACGCGCCACCAGGCCAGTGGATATCCTGCAAGCATCCCAGGCTGTCATTAGGCACTGTGAGACCGAGAAGCTTTTTGACCTCCTCATTGAACGCTGAGGGCAGGTCGTCAATCTGAAGAACGCCGGCAATGAGCGCCTTCTCGAGTTTGTAGCGAACCAGGATGTGGGCCGGATAGGTGATCTCGTCGGCATCCACGCGGATGAAGCCCGGCTCCACTCTGGTTAGGATTCGGTGGAGGTTTTCCGGGTTCCAGGCTAGCCCCTCACCCTGGAAAGTCTCCCGTACGAGGGGAGCAAGATATGTGACGAACTCCCAGCTCCGGCAGGCCTGCATCTCGATGAGCAGCGATTGGCTCTCGTGCAGGCTCATGCCGCGCGCGAGCCCAACCGGCTGGCGATGCCAATCCTCGGGGCGGCCCTGCTCATAGAGCGCATGCCCGGTCTCATGGAGCACTCCCATGAGCGCGTTCATGAAGTTCGCCTCGTCGTACCGGGTGGTGATCCTGACATCACCCGTGGATCCACCGCAGAAGGGATGCAGGCTCACATCGAGCCGCCCCCGGTTGAAATCGAACCCAACGGCCTGCATCAACTGCTCGCCGATGCGTCGCTGATCGTCGACAGGGAAGGGGCCGTTGAGCGGCTGAATGGCAGGAAAGCCCTTCTGGCGCTCCTGTGCCTCCTGGATCAGGTCCGGCAGTTCGGCGCCGAGTTCGGCAAACAGGGGGTCAATGGCGGCTTGGCGGAGACCCGGGTCGTAACTATCGAGGAGAGCATCGTAGGGGGAAAGCCCCAACGCCTCGCCCTTGGCTTGGCCGATCTGCCGCTGGAGGGCGAGGACCTGGGACAGGTGCGGCAGAAGCAGGGCGAAATCGCCATTCTGCCGGGCTTCGGGCCACACCAATTCCGCCCGGGATACAGCCCTGGAGCTGGCCTCGACGAGATCGGCCGGAACCGCAGCCGCATGGAGGTAGACCCGCCGCATCTCGCGTAAGTTGGCGCGTTGCCAATCGTCGAGCTGATCGCTGTCTTGGCCTGCTTGGCCCAGGAGGTCGCCTGTATCGGGTGCGGTGAGAAGCTCATGAGCGATGCCCTTGAGCGTCGCGAGTTGGTTGGAGCGACTATCGGCGGCGCCCTCCGGCATCAGGGTCTCGGCATCCCATTGCAGAATGCCGACCGCATCCGCGATTGAGCTGATGCGGGCAAAGCGATCTTCCAGCGTCTTGTAGGTTTCCATGTGGGCGTGAACCCCGTTCTTGGGTTGAGGTGTGAACCCGCAGCCGTTCCCGATGATGCATCGGTTGAATTTGAGCCTGCCTCTGAGGCCCTGTCCTAGCCTTATCCCGGGTGCTTGTGGATCGGGTCGACCCAGTACACCTCCTCCGGCTGTTCCACCGGATCCACATCGGTGATGTTCACGACAACGGCTTCGTTGTCGCTGCGCACCAGAACGCATTCGAGGGGCTCATCCGGGCTGGCGTTGATCTCCTGATGGGGCACGAAGGGTGGCACATAGATGAAATCCCCTGGTCCGGCTTCTGCAACGAACTCCAGCCGCTCGCCCCAGCGCATGCGAGCCTTGCCCCGCACCACATAGATGACGCTCTCCAATTCGCCGTGGTGGTGCACCCCGGTTTTGGCATTCGGCTGGATCGAAACCGTGCCCGCCCAGATTTTCTGCGCGCCCACCCGGGCGTGATTGATGGCAGCTTGGCGAAACATGCCTGGGGTCTGGGCCGTGTTCGGATCGAGGCGGTCGCCCTTGATCACCTGGACGCCGTGGTGCTTCCAGTGCTCGTGCGGATCGTGGACGTTGTCGTGGCTGTGATCTGTCATGGCGCTCTCCGCGACGATATGGCATTTTGTCCTAGCCCTAGATCACGAGCAAGGAGACCGAGGATAAGACGGCGGGTTCAGGCCTTCGGTATGATGTTATTCGCAAAGAGAAGGCCCCGACTGCAGCAGTGCCTCGGCTCGACGAGTGAACCCTGGACCCCTATTTTAATGGGATGGCCGCTCCAGTGTTCCCCTCCAGCCGCTCCTTGCGTGAGCGGGTTGGTGCCTTCCGTCACCTTCCGTCTCTGTTCCGCCTGGTCTGGCAGGCCAGTCCCGCTCTTACAACAGCAAGTCTCGGGCTGCGACTGACGCGGTCAGTCCTGCCCATTCTGGTACTTTTTGTCGGTAAGCTCATCATCGATGAGGTTGTAGCCCAGACACAAATCCCCTCACCAGGGGGAGGCTTTAGCGATTGGTTCGGGAGCGGCCGACTTGATGCTCTCGGCGGGCTGCTCGTTTTGGAGCTGGTCCTCGCAATTGTGGCCGATCTTCTGGGGCGAGCTAGTTCCCTCGTCGACAGCCTCCTGTCCGAGCGCTACAGCAACTTTGCCAGTGTGCGCCTGATGGAGCACGCGACGACGCTGGACCTCGAGCAGTTCGAGAGCAGTGATCAGCAGGACCGATTGGAGCGGGCCCGCCGTCAGGTCACCGGGAGAACCACCCTCCTGACCCAGATCTTCGGCCAAGTCCAGGACGTGCTCACGGTCCTGTCGCTCGCTGCCGGCCTGCTCGCCTATGCGCCTTGGCTCATCGTCCTAATCATCCTTGCGCTTTTGCCAGCCTTCGTCGGCGAGGTGCATTTCAACGCTCAGGGCTATCGGCTCAACTACTTCCGCACGCCGGAACGACGCCAACTCGATTACATCCGCTACCTGGGTTCAAGCGTCGAGACTGCGAAGGAAATCAAGCTCTTTGGTCTCAACTGTTTCCTGGTCGATCGATTTAGAGCCTTCGCAGATCGGATGTACGCGGACAACCAGCGGCTTGCGATCCGCAGGGCCGCATGGGGTACGCTCTTTGCCGCACTTGCGTCTTGCGCCTATTACCTGGCCTACGCTCTGATCGTGTGGCGAACTGTCCGGGGCGACTTTAGCATCGGTGACCTGACGTTCCTGTCCGGCTCTTTCCTGCGCCTGCGAGGGTTGCTTGAAGGATTGCTTCTTGGCTTTTCCCAGATCGCCGGGCAGGCGCTGTACCTGGAGGATCTGTTCTCCTTCTTCGATGTCCGTCCAAGCATCACGTCACCGCCAATTCCTCGACCATTCCCGCAGCCGCTGGTGTCGGGGATCGTGTTTGAAAATGTGGGCTTCCGGTATCCAGATTCCGATCGCTGGGCGGTCCGGCACCTGAGCTTAACGCTGACGGCTGGTGAGGTTGTGGCTCTGGTGGGGGAGAACGGGGCCGGCAAGACCACGGTCGTGAAGCTCCTTGCCCGGCTCTACGATCCGACAGAGGGACGGATCCTTCTCGATGGCCATGACCTGCGTGAATATGATCTGGCCGACCTGCGACGCCACGTCGGCGTCATCTTTCAGGACTTTGTGCGGTTTCACTTCACGGCGGGTGAGAACATCGGAGCAGGCCGCATTGAGGCCACCGATGATCGCAGTCGGATTCAGCAGGCGGCCGAGCGCAGTCTCGCCGATTGCATTATTCGACGCCTGCCTCAGGGCTATGACCAGCCGCTTGGCAAGCGGTTCCACGAGGGCGCGGACCTCTCCGGGGGCGAATGGCAGAAGATCGCGATCGCCCGGGCTTACATGCGGGATGCGGAGGTGCTCATCCTGGACGAGCCAACCGCCGCTCTCGACGCCCGCTCCGAGTATGAGGTTTTCCAGCGGTTTCGGGATCTTAGCGCGGGCAGAACCGCCATTCTCATCTCGCACCGCTTCTCGACCGTACGGATGGCCGACCGCATCCTCGTTCTCGAGAATGGGCAGGTTGCGGAGGCTGGCTCCCACGAAGAGCTTGTTGCATCAGGCGGGCGCTACGCCGAACTCTTCGAATTACAGGCTTCTGGTTATCGATGAAGGGATCATGGCACCATGAGATCTGGCTGGCCTCACGTGTTATTTTGCACAGGCGCCGCCCTAAACCCTGTCGCCGCATCTCTGATTGGTAACCGCCGCGCTGACGCCGCAAGGTCTGCTGTGGATGCTCGACTGGGGGCAGGCGATAATGCAGCCTTGAGAGCAGCCAGCCCAAGGATGCTTTGATCCGTGCCAATCCCTCCTTCGTCAGCGGTCCAATCCTGAGAAGATTGTGCCCTCCAAATGAAACCCGCTTTGAAAAGATGAGACGCACATAGCCAGTGCCCTGGAGCGGGAGGACATAGAGGCCGTCTGACCCTCCCGCCAGAAAGCAGCGCAACCCGACGTAGAGGCTTTCCTCGTATCCTTTGATCGCTCGGCGGGTCGCTGGGTGGATGACAAGCGTCATCTGCTTGCTCTCACAGACCTCTTCAACGGCTTCAAAGCTCAACACGACTGAACCTCCGAACGGCCAAGCAGCCCACGGGGGCAACGTCGCTCCCGAGGATCCTGTTCTCTCCAGGTTCACCTATCCATAAGGGGTGGCTTGCAGCCCTCCCGACCGCGTGATTATTTCCGTTTAGCACTCTGATGCGTCGAGTGCTAATATTGCTGACCCGCGCAGACGAGTGCCCCATTTAAGAAACAACATGAGGCACCAGGGGTGGGCAGGATGAGCTTCGAGCAGATCGAGGCGCAGGGCTTGGAGGCCTAGCTGGCGGGCTTGCGCGAGGAACTGGTCTCGAAGACCGATCGGGCCGATCCGGTGCGGCCGATGACAATCCCGAAGCCGGGTGACGGCGAGCGAGTGCTCGGCATTCCGACCCTTCGGGATCGGGTCGTGCAAACCACCGAAAAACTCGTGCTGGAGCCGATCTTCGAGGACAATGCCAACGGCTATCGCCCCGCGCGTGGGGCGATGGGTGCGGTCAAGGAAGTGCACCGGCTGATCTGCCGGGGCTGAACCGATGTGGTTGATGCTAACTTGTGCCTCTCCTTCGATACGAACCCGCACCGCGAACTCCTGCAATCGGTGGCGCGTCGGAGCGCAGATAGTTCCGCGCTGCGGCTGATCAGGCTGTGGCTGAAGGCACGAATCGAGGAACGGGGGTGGGAAACGGAGCGTTGCCGCATGGCCCAAGCTACCGCGCCCATCCTCGACTCTACGGAGCCTGCCGAAAGCGGAACTTCCGCAGTCCTAGGGTAAGCTGACCTTCAAAAACCCACGTCTAATGGCTTAGTTTGACCCGTTGCGGACTTCCCGGCTTTTCTTTCCCGGAACGGCTTTTTATGGCAGTGGCAGCACTGACTGCATCAATGATGCCCGTACCCACCGATCCCACTCCGCCAAAGAGGACGATCGTCATGCAAGCCTTGGATCCACTCGACCACATCGCCATCAACGACGTCCTCTGCCGCTTCTTCCTAGCCTTCGACGAGAGGGACTGGGCAGCCATGGAAGCCTGCCTCGCAACGGAGGTCTTCATTGACTATGCCTCGTCCGGGCGGGAACCACCCAACACCATGAACGGCGCCGAGTTCGTCCAGCGCCGGCGGAATGCGGTTGATACCCTTGCCAAGCATCACAGCTTCTCCAACCTGCTGCTGTCGAACGAACCGGAGGGCGTGCGGGGGCGCTGCAACTATCTGATCCTGAGGTTCGACCGCGACTTCAAGGGGGAGGGTGAGGACTTCTACCATTCATGCGGAGCCTACGAGTTCCGGTTCGGCAAGGCTGAGGGCCTGTGGAAGATCTCCAGCATTACACAACGGGCGCTGCGGAGCTGGGGCAACCGGCAACTGCATGGCGGCACGCGCATGGCCGTCGGGTAACACGCGAAGGCCTGACCACTCAACCCGCAAGGACTGCCGACATGTTCCAGGAGGACGGCCGCTCACCGTGGGGTCATGTCGACAAGCGAGCGGCTCCAGTCGGCAATGAACCGCCTGCGCCTCTCCTCATCCTGAACCGCGAGCAGCGCTGGGCCGATCGCGATCGGACGGGCGATGCCTGCGCGTACGATGGAGGCTGCGCCCTTGATGCCGGCAGGGGCCTCTCCGGCGAAGCCGAAGAAGAAGGCCTCGCGCTGTGCCAGTGCCTGGCCCCGAGCTGACAGAAGGTAGTTCACGAAACGGGCTCCCGCGGCGGCATTGCCTGCGCCAACGGGGATCATCGCCCCCCGGCTGAGCACAAGAGTGTAGTCTGCGGGCATCACCAGTCCGAGTCTGGCTCCGGAACGGACACGGGCATAGGCATAGGACGCCAGCATGTTGTAGCCGATGAGGATGCGGCCTGCCTCGATTTCGTCGAGGATTTCGCCCGTGCAGCAGCGTACGACCGTGTGGGCGCGCCCCAGGCTTTCGAGGAGCCGGCCATAGGTGGTGGTCGTCTGCTGCGAGTCGTTAAAGGCCAGCAGATAGCCGATGCCCGACTGACGGATGTCATAGGTGCCGACGCGGCCTTGGTAAGTGTCAGGCTTCAACCGCAGAAGGTCGGCGATCTCAAGATGTGTTTTCGGGACATCCTCGACGGGGACCCTGTCCCTATTGTAGACGAACGCCACGGGTTCGAAGGTAAATCCGAACACCTCGTCCCGCCAGTTGGCCCAGCGTGGAACCGTCTGGGTTTCCGGTGAGCGGACACTGCCTGCGCAGCCGTCATTGGCGAGTTTCACCAGTTGGTCGACGCCCGAGGACAGCAGCACGTCGCCCAAGGCTTGGCCATCCCGACAGGCCTTGGACGCCGCGGCGAAGAGATCGTTCGTGACGTACTCCACGAACACAACTCGGGTGTTGGGGTTCAGGAGCTGGAAGTCGCGGATCAGTGGCTCCATGGCCGGACGGTCGGTGGCGGCGTGGATCGACAAGACCTCCTGCTCGGCCTGCAAGGCCGGGAATGTCGGGGTCGGAATACCTTGAGCAAGGCCAGCTAGAGGTCGGACCGCAGCCCATAACAGACAAAGGCACAGAACCACGGGCCGACACGGCAGTCTCCTTGGGCGGGTCATAATTTGGGTCCAATCCTGCTCGGCAGGCTCATGATGATGGCAAAGCCGTTCCCGTCGGCATGGCGGAAGGTCAGACGTCCGCCATGTGCAGCCAGCACGTCCGCGGCAATCGATAACCCGAGCCCGGATCCGCCCGGCGAAGGTGCGCCGAACCGCTCCGTCACCTGCGGCCACAGCTCAGGCGGGATGCCAGGGCCATCATCCTCCACCTCGATGTCCACGGTCTGGGATTGCCGGCGCACCCGAAGCGTGAGCTGCGTCGGTGCGCCGTGGCGAACCGCATTGTCCACCACGTTCTTCACGGCTTCCTTGAGACTGATCGCATCGCCTTCAATCGTCACCGGATCCGGAGGCAGTTCCAGGGAAGTCAGGACGTCGCGGTCCAGTGTTTCCGGCACCGCCTCGCGGATGGCACGCCGGACGACCTCAACCACATCGACGATCTCCAACGGAACGGCTCCCGCACGATGATTGACCATGGCATGGCTAAGCAACTGGCTTGCGAGACGGGACAACTGGTCGACACGCTCCTGCACGCGTGCGAGGTGTTGCAGCCTCTGGGGCTCCATCGTCTGACGCGACAGAAGCTGAAGCTGCGCTTTCAGGGCTGTCAGGGGCGTGCGGATCTGGTGGGCGGCATCGGCAATGAACTGCTGCATCAGATCCATCCGGCTCTTCAGCCGCGTGATGAACTCGTTCGTGGCGGATACAAACGGGCGCAGCTCACGGGGGGTGCTGACGGTGATTAGCGTCACGTCATGGGGGTCCCGGTCCCGAAGCGCCGCTCCGACGCGTCCAATCGGTCTGAGAGCATACCGGATTGCAAAGACGGCACCGCCGAGGGCCAAGGCGCTCATGACGATGATGAGCGCCACCGCGCGCAAGGTCAGCTCCCGGGCCAAAGCCGTCCGCGCCTCAGTGGTTTGGGCCACGACCACATCAACCCGTCCCTGGACGGATGGGTCGGAGAAGAAGCGTCCGACCTTCGTGACGCGGACATTGACTCCCTTGAACCGCCCGTCCTTGGCTTCGGGATTGGCCATCGCGGGGGCATCGCTCTCCGGCGTCGTGAGATCGGGGTAGCCGGTCAACGTGCGCCCGCCAGGATCGACGATCTTGTAGAAGATCCGGTCACGCTCCGAATTCGCCAGCAACTCGAAGGCCGACACCGGAAGTTCAACGGTCAGCGTTCCGCCCTGCACGGTGAGCGCTTCCGCCATCTGGTAAGCGGCACCTACCAATAAACGGTCATAGGCGTTGTTTGCAGCCGCACGGGCGTAATACCAGGCTGCCGTTGTCAGGGCAGCGGCCCCCACCATCAGCACCAGCGAGATGAGGACGATCAGGCGGGTGAACAGGGATGGTTCACGACGGGCCATGGGGAACCATCTGATAGCCGAAGCCCCGGACCGTCACGATCTCGGCGCGTGCGCCGTGGAGCTTCTTGCGCAAGCGGCCGATATAAAGCTCAACTGCATTGAAGGAAGGGGCTTCCTCGTCGAAGCCGAAGACTTGGTCCAGCAAATCCTCCTTGCTGAAGACCCGGCCGGGACGGGAGGCCAGGATCTCGAGCAGGGTCACCTCACGGCGGGTCAGATGCACCTCGCGCTGGCCGACCCGCACGGCACGGGCCGACCTGTCAATGCAGATGTCACCGCATTCGAGCAGGTTCGTGGCTTCGCCATGCCGGCGGCGCAGCAGGGCTCGGGCCCGGGCTTCCAGTTCACGGAAATCGAAAGGCTTCACGAGGTAGTCATCGGCACCGATATCGAGAGCGCTTACTCGGTCCTCGACCTCGGACCGGGCGGTGAGCATCACGACCGGGGTCGTGCTTCCGGAGGCTCGAAGGCGTTGCAGGATCGAAAATCCGCTCTGGCTTGGCAGCATCACGTCCAGGATGATCAGATCGTACGTTGTATCATCGAGTGTGATTGCGGCTGCACCCCCGTCGGTTTCCCAATCCACGACGTGACCAATCCGGGCGAAGTGCTCGACAATCGCCTCCCCGACGTCGCGGGTATCCTCAACCAGAAAGATGCGCATGCCTTCCGTCACCTCGGATGACAGGTGAATGACAGGTTCCGACCCTACGTTACCCCATAAGCTCGGGCCACACTGAGTGTAAGACCAATATTGTAACGGGACGAAACGATGAGGATGCGCCTCCTCCTGGCACTTGCATGCGGCTCGATCAATCCTTGGTCGAGCGTCGCGGCACCTGCCCGTGCGCACCAGATCCCATCATCCGGGTCCGAAAGCTACTCGGTTCGAGCCGTTCCGAACATCATGCATCTGTAATGGAACAAGATTTAAGCTCCTCCATGCCGGAGAGAGTTCAGAGGGGAGACAGGAGATGTCCTTAGATCGCCGCAGCTTCAGCAAAGCCCTCTTGGCCGCCGCCTCGGCCAGCCTCCTACCCGCGTTGCCGGCATGGGCGCAGCAGCTCGGAAGCGTCAAGATCGTCGCTCCCGCCGGCCCTGGAGGTGGATACGATCAGCTCGCCCGCGCGGTACAGGAAGTCCTGATGAGCGAAAAGCTCGTCACGAGCGTCCAGGTCCAGAACGTGCCGGGTGCTGGCGGCACTATCGGTCTGGCCCAGGTCATCAACTCCAAGGAGCGCGACCCATCGCTGATGGTTGCGGGCTTTGGTCTCGTGGGCGCACCGGTGATCAATAAGTCCCCGGTCACTCTTGAGCAGGTGACCCCTATTGCCCGCCTCCAGGGCGAGTATCAGCCATTGTTCGTTGCTGCTGAATCGCCCATCAAGAGCGTCACGGACCTGGTTAACAGGTTCAAGCAGGATCCCGGCTCGGTCACCTGGGGCGGCTTCGCACATGGCTCTCCCGACCACGTTCTGTGCGGCTTGGTCGTGAAGGCCTCCGGCGGTGACGTCAAGAAGATGAACTATATTCCGGTAGGGACCGGCGGCGAGATGCTGCCTCTGGTCATGAATGGGAAGATCACGGTCGCGACGGGCGGACTTAACGAGGTCGCTGGCCAGTTCAAGGCCGGCAAGCTCAGGCCGATCGGCATCTCGTCGCCGGAACGCCTGCCGGGCATCGACATTCCAACCTTCCGTGAGCAGGGCGTTGACGCGACACTGGTCAACTGGCGCGGTCTGATGGCATCTCCTAACGCCAGTGCCGAGGACAAGCAGGCGCTTGAAGCAGCAGTTGCCAAGCTGGTGCAGAGCCCGTCCTGGAAGAAGCTGCTTCAGGAACGGGAGTGGGTTGATCTTTACATGCCCTCCGCACCGTTCGGCGACTTCATCAAGGAAGAGCAGGCCCGTATCACGGCGATCCTCAAAGAACTCGGACTCGGTTAGCAATCGAGTGCCAGCCAATTCGTCTGCATTGGCTAAGGCAGGCCATCTTCGACAGCCGGTTGGATCGATGGATTCTGATGCCTGAAGGATGCCGGCTCAGGTTGTGGCGGCTCCCTTCAGGAGTGCATGGATCATGTGGCTCCGAGGTGAACCTCTGGGCCAGAGCACGCCAAGGTCGCGAACGGGCGCTTCGCCGGGAAAGGGCAGTTTGGCGACCTTGATGCCCTCGGGCCATGGCTTGGACCAGAAGAGGAATGCCTCTCCACTGGGTCGTGCAACCATACCATGCCGCCTTCCAGAGTTTCCGTGGCGGGGTGTTGAAGGAACTGGCCGGCTGCGGGTTTCCCCCCATCGTATTGATCTGCCCAGGGCAGCACCCGCGCCCCGGGCACGGCGACAAACTTCGGGCAGGAAGGCAGGCGCGCCCGCGTGTGCGTTGCGCTCACGGGGCGTCCCCTGCCGTATGCTTCATGACGCGCCGGGGAGCTGCGTGATCAGCTTGTCGAGGGTGATCGGATAGCTCCGCACGCGGACCCCGGTTGCGTTGTAGACCGCGTTGGCGACGGCCGCGCCGACGCCACACAGCCCAAGTTCGCCGACACCTTTCGCCTTCATTGGTGAGGACATCGGATCGACCTCGTCGAGGAAGATCACGTCCTGGTGCGGGATGTCGGCATGGACCGGAACCTCGTAGCCCGCGAGGTCGTGATTGACGAAGAAGCCGCGCCGCGCATCGACGGCGAGCTCCTCCATCAGCGCGCCTCCGACACCCATCGTCATGGCGCCGATCACCTGGCTGCGGGCCGTCTTCGGGTTGAGGATGCGGCCTGCCGCGCACACCGAGAGCATGCGCCGCACGCGCGTCTCGGCGGTCGCGGCGTCAACGGCCACCTCCACGAAGTGGGCCGCAAAGGTCGATTGCTGATGTGTCTTCTTGAGGTCGCCGAACTCGATCGTGTCCTCGACGACGAGTTCACCATCGCTGGCCGCCTGGGCCAGGGACACGCGTCGATCACCCGACCGGACCTCGCCATCTGCAAAGACAGCGTCCTTGGAATTGAACCCAAGTCGCTGCGCGACCGTCTCGCGAAGCTTGACGCAAGCGGCATAGACACCGGCCGTTGCGCTGTTGGCCCCCCACTGGCCGCCAGAACCTGCCGAGGCCGGAAACGCCGAGTCACCGAGGCGAACCGAGATCCTCTCGATCGAGAGACCCATCATCTCGGCGGCGGTCTGGGCGATGATCGTATAGCTGCCAGTCCCGATGTCAGTCATGTCGGTTTCGACCGTGACGACCCCGCGACGGTCCAGCCTCACCCTGGCACCCGACTTCATGGTCAGGTTGTTGCGGAAGCCGGCCGCGACCCCGATGCCTTTGAGCCAGCGCCCGTCCCGCACGGTCCCGGGACGGGCGTCGCGGGCCGCCCAGCCGAAGCGCCCGGCACCGACGCGCAGGCATTCCACGAGCTGGCGATGCGAGAACGGCCGGGCGGGATTGCCCGGGTCGACCTGCGTGTCGTTGATCACCCGGAACTCGATCGGATCAAGGCCGAGCCTCTCGGCCATTTCATCCATGGCGATCTCAAGTGCCATCAGGCCGGGCGCCTCGCCCGGGGCCCGCATGGCGTTGCCCTCGGGCAGGTCGAGCGTCGCAAGACGGTTGCCGGTCAGGCGGTGGGCACCGGCATAGAGCAGCTTGGTCTGATCCACGGCGTTCTCGGGATCACCGTCCGGCAGGTTCCCTGACCAGCCCTCATGCGCGATGGCGGTGATCCTGCCGTCTCGCCCAGCGCCAATTCGGATGCGCTGGATGGTCGCCGGCCGATGGGTGGTGTTGTTCATGAGAAACGGCCTCGGCAGCGCGATCTTCACGGGCCGTCCGGCGGCGCGAGATCCAAGCGCAGCCAGGATCATGTCCGACCGGACGAACAGCTTCGACCCGAACCCGCCGCCAATATAGGGGGAGATCACGCGCACGTTCGCCGGGGGGATCTTGAGTGTCTTCGCGACGTCGCCGACGCTCCAGGCGATCATCTGGTTGGACGTCCAGATCGTCAGCTTGTCGCCGTCCCAGGCGGCCAGGGACGCATGTGGCTCCATCATGGCGTGCGATTGGTCCGGGGTGGTATAGGTTTCATCCAGGCGCACGGCCGCCTCGGCGAAAGCCGTCTCGAACTCACCGACCCTCACGTCGGACTCGGTCGGCCCGAGGCCATCCTTCTCGGCCGTGAGATCGAACCGGCCCTCGGCCTCCTCGTAGGTGACGTGCACGAGCGCCGCGGCGGCGCGGGCCTGTTCGAAGGTCTCGGCCACCACGACGGCAATTGCCTGATGATAATGCTCAATGTCCGGGCCGCCCAGGAGCGTCGCCGTGTTCCGTGATCCCTTGCCGAGCTGGCCAGCCTCCTTGGCCGTCACAATTGTGACCACGCCGGGTGCAGCGCGCGCCTGTGAGAGATCCATCGAGGTGATCCGTCCCTTGGCGATAGTCGATCCGACAGGGTAGCCATAGGCTAGCCTTGCATCGGGATCGTGCCATTCATAAGCATAAGTTGCGGCGCCCGTGACCTTGAGAGGGCCATCGACCCTGTTGACCGGCTGCCCCACGACCTTGAGCTGGTCGATCGGATTTGTTGTCTCCGGCTTGTCGAACTTCATGCCTCAGCTCCTCGCCTCGTCCAGTACGGAGCCGAGCGTACGCTCGACCAAAAGCACCTTAAATGCGTTCTCGTGGGTTGGTGTCGCGCCAGCCAGCAACCCCTCTGCGGCTGCCTTCGCGCCGCGAGGCAGATCAGCCTCGGCGGCCTCAACCCGCCAGGGTTTGTGGGCGATGCCGCCCACCGCTATACGGCCGGTGCCATCCTGCTGAATGACCGAGGCCACTGATACCAGTGCGAAGGCATAGGATGCGCGGTCGCGAACCTTGCGGTAGAGCTGCTTGCCGCCGATGGGCGGGGGCAGCGTGACCGATGTGATGAATTCACCTCGTTCCAGCGCGGTCTCGATATGCGGCGTATCGCCCGGCAGGCGGTGGAACTCGGCGATCGGGATTCGGCGCGTCGTGGCATCGGGCTTCACCGTCTCGACCATTGCGTCGAGGACTCGCATGGCGACCGCCATGTCCGACGGGTTCGTGGCGATGCAGGCCTCGCTCGTGCCGACGATGCCGAGCTGGCGGGAGAATCCGCCGATGGCGGAGCAGCCCGAGCCGGGCTGACGCTTGTTGCAGGGTTGGGCGGTGTCATAGAAGTAGGGGCAGCGGGTGCGTTGGAGCAGATTGCCGCCGGTGGTGGCCCGGTTGCGAAGCTGCCCGGACGCTCCGGCGAGGATCGCTCGCGAGAGCACACTGTAGTCGCGCCGCACCCGCTCGTCGGCGGCGAGGTCGGTGTTGCGCACCAGCGCCCCAACCCGCAATCCGCCCTCAGGTGTGGTCTCGATCGTGTCGAGCCCAAGCCCGTTCACGTCGATCAGGTGGATGGGCGTCTCGATCTCGAGCTTCATCAGGTCGAGCAGATTGGTGCCGCCAGCAATGAACTTCGCACCGGGATTGGCCGCAGCTGCGGCCACCGCCTGGACGGGCGATGCCGCCCGCTCGTACGTAAATGCCCTCATCCCTGCCTCCCGGCGACTTCGGTCATGGCTTCAACGATGTTGGAATAGGCGCCGCAGCGGCAGATGTTGCCGCTCATGCGCTCGCGGATCTCCGCCTCGCTCAAAGTGATTGGTTGCGTGAGGTCTGAGGTGACGTGGCTTGGGATTCCAGCCTTGATCTCACCCAACACCGCGACACCCGAGCAGATCTGGCCCGGCGTGCAGTAGCCGCACTGGTAGCCATCGTGCTTGATGAAAGCCTCCTGCATGGGATGGAGGTTCTCGAGGGTACCGAGACCCTCGATCGTGGTGACCTCCATGCCCTCGTTCATGACCGCGAGGGTGAGGCAGGAGTTGACCCGGCGACCGTCGATGAGAACCGTGCAGGCACCGCACTGACCGTGGTCGCACCCTTTCTTGGACCCGGTCAGGTGCAGATGCTCGCGCAGAGCGTCGAGGAGGGTCGTTCGCGTGTCGATCTCAAGATCGTGGGACTGGCCGTTCACGGTCAGTGATACCTTTATCAAGGCAGGCGCTCCGGCTGGGGATGATTGGGCTTGAACACCAGCAGGGATCGCAGTCAGGGCCGCCAAAGTGCCACCGCCAACCATCAGGCCGCGTCGGTTGAGTTCCAGGTCATGAGGGATCGGCATGCTGGTCGATGCTCCTTCCATTCAGGGTCTGATGGCATGTCCCGGGCGTATCCGCCGCTTGGTTCGAGGACACACAGATTGGGCTCAACTGGAACGAGTCTAGGGTAGGGGCGGGCGAAAGATTATGCCCTAAAGCTGCATGCACTTATGTTCAGGGCTTATGAATGGCCTATGAGACTGGCGGGAAGTCGTTGAATTCCGTCACAAAGCCTGACCAGTCCTGGCCCGCCCGGGTATTGGAATTGACCCGGGCTGGAGGTGTCACGATGTTGTGACGCCGCGGTAGGCGTCGACGACTTGGGACAAGGCTGAGAGGGCAAGCGTCGCGGGTTCGCGGGCCGACGGGATCAGGCCGAGCGGTGAGACGATGCGCTCCAGAGCCTCCTGCCGAACACCCCGGCTCCGAAGGGTATCAAGGCGGGCGGCATGGGTCCGGCGGCTTCCCATAGCGTCGATGAAGAAGGCAGGCTGGGACGGTACCCTTTCCATCAACAAGGGATCCCAGGCGTGGTCGTGGAACAGGAAAATGGCCGCGCTCCATGGATCGGCAACGAACTCCGTCACGGCGCTGGGCGTCGTGAGTGGTAGGTTGCATAGCCCAAGACCGTCCGCATAGGCCAGCGTCTGCCCATTGAGCGACAGTACCGTGATGTTGGCTCCAAAGGCACGACCCAGTTGCGCCAGCATCATGGCCTCGGCACCCTCTCCCAGGATCATGAGCCCCAAAGGGGGCGCGTGCCAGGAAACAATAGCGTCGTCGTGCCATCCCGTTGTCCGAACGCGCGGATCGCCGACGACGGCCAAGCTCCCTGTCTCCGGCTGAATGAGGGTGATCGGGCGCCGCGCTTCCAGGAGTGCCGCTATGTGGGATATCAGGTAGCCTTTGGGTTCAGTGCCCTTGTTCTGGTGATCGGCGCCTCCGCCGCGGGTCTTTGTGCCTACCGGGTTCGATTAGATATCGCGGGACGGAGCCCATCAATGGAGGAGTGCCTGCCTTGACGGAGAAAGCGTTCCTGCCGCTTCGCGAAATGGAGGAGTCTGTCGCATGCGAAACCTACTCTGCCGAACAGCCGCCGATCGACTAAGAAGCTGGGGCTTCAGCGCGACTTCATTGCTACCCTATTCAGCCCAGTCGCGGAACCTGCGTCCTTGTCCGCACTGCATTTGGCTTACGTCAGGAGTTGCAATGGAACCGGTTTTCTTTGGACAAGTCCGTAGAATGCCAAACAGCAGACTTGCTGCCAGCAGCGTGCTATACTCCGCTCCTGTCACGTGGGAGTCGAGCTATGCGCCTTGTGGTCGCTCTTACTTTGCTCGTTAGTCCATCCATGAGCTCCGCAACAGATTGGGCAAGCCCACCGACCTCCTTGAGCAGGACGTGCAGCGCTTCATCGCAAGTTGAAATCGGTGACTGTATCGCGCAGGCGTACAAGAAGGCCGATGCTGCATTGAATGAGGTCTGGAAGAAGGCGCTTGCCACCATTCAGCCAACGGACGGCTTCTCTCCCGAGAAAGCTCAGGAATGGCGAGACGATCTTATCGCCGCGCAGCGCGCCTGGAACACCTTCAAGGATAAGGACTGCAGCGGGGCGCGCAGTTTCGAGATTCTGGGCGGCTCCGGCACGAGCATCGCGGTTATCAGCTGCCTCTACGAGTACACGGTAACTCGCACGAAGGACCTCGAAGAGCGCTATCTTCAGTAATAGCAAATGTGACGAACAGACAACGTGGGCATCATCTCATCTGCACACGACGCTGCGCTGCTCGGCCGTGTGCAGAGCCAAGGAGATTGCCACTAACGAGCAGTCCGGTGGCGATCTCGACCCGCACCAGTAGGCTCTCGCCCACGGCGCTCAAGCGGCTTACTGCATCGACAAACGCCAAGCCTGTCCGCACCGGCTGCTCGGCCGCGACCTCCTAGTCCTGCGGGCTCCTGTCCCGGACCCGGAACCTGAGATGGATGAGGAGATCAACGACCTCCACATTGAGGACGCTGTCATCCGTGACTTGGCCCGTTCGCTGCAACCACGGCAGCGGTGATGGATTGCGCTGTGTCCTGGCGGCCAGCTGCGTGAGCCTCGTACTCACCACAACCAGCATCACAGCAACTGCGGCTCCCCTCTCATAACAAATCGTATCAACCTGCTCCCAACGAAGCCTCTGATGCGCCCTCGAACCGTTTCATGGCGAACAGCGAAAGATCGAGTTTGCTGCTCCCCGTCGTTGCGAGGTCGGCCAGTGCCTCTCCAATGACGCTAGCGAACTTAAATCCGTGCCCTGAGCAGGGAGATGCCACCACGACCTCCGGTGCCCCTGGAAGGATGTCAATCACGAAGTGCTCGTCAGGTGTGTTAGTGAACAGGCAGGTGGCGAGCCGCAGCGTCGGTCCATCGGCATCGGGGAACATGTGCCGGATGCCCTTGCGAAGCGCCTCTTCGTCAGCAGGCGTCGGCTCTCGGGACAGCTCGTCGGCATGGCCGGTTTCGTGGAAGTGGTGGTAGAGCCCGATCTTGAACCCTGGGATGCCCCAGGTTGGGAACTGGTAGAAGTGACCGACCTCAGACTCGATGTTTGAAACCGGGAAGACGTCTGGTCGAAAAAACTCCGGCTTCCGGGGCAGGAACCAGCCCAGGACTTGGCGCTCCGGCACAGCCGTGCTCCTGAGAGCGGGAATGAGATCGGAAATCCAGCCGCCTGCGGAGACCACCACCTGTCCGGCTTCATAGCGGTCTTGATCCGTCACGATCAGCACCCGCCCGTTGGCGGGCTCGATAGTGACGACCTTCTCCCGTCCGTGGAGTTCGGCTCCGGCAGAGACAGCCAGGGATGCATGCGCCAGGATGGCGCGCTCCGATGCCACGAACCCTGCCTCCGGCTGGAAGACGACGGCATAGTGGTCCGGGAGCTTATAACCGGGGAACCGTCGTGCGGTTTCACGAGCAGTGAAGACTTCATGCGCAAGATCATGCTCCCGGCATGCCGTCAGTGCCCCTTGAACGATCCGGCTGTCTTGCGTCCCCGCATCGATGCCACCCGTGATGAACAGCAGTTGCTCACGGGTCTGCTGCTCGGCTTCCCGCCATAGCTCGTAGGCACGGCGGAGGAGCGGGACGTAGTTGGGATGCTCAAAGTAGGCGAGGCGAATGATCCTGTTCAGCCCATGGGAGGAGCCCATGCTGTGCCCCAGGTCAAACCGGTCAATGCCCAACACCCTCTGGCCGCGGCGAGCCAAGTGCCAGAGGGTGGCAGACCCCATGCCGCCTATGCCGATCACGATGGTGTCGAATGATTTCATAGTGAGATGCCCCATGAACGATGGACAGATGGCAAAGCCAGCTTACCGGTTGGGGCTCACAGGGCAACGGTCATGTGCGATGTTGCGATGGACAATAGGTCGATCTGCATGACGTCCAGGAAATCGCCTTCGACAAGGGCACGATCGACTATATTCCTGCGGATCGGGATGAAGAAGGGACTTTTTCTTCCAATATGGCAGACTTATGCATCTTAATGAGCATCCGACCTCTTGCACTGTGACCCAGATGGATGAATGACCTCCACCAACAGATTGCTGATCTCGATTCCGAAATCGACGATCTGTCCGAGGCGGCAGAGCGCTGCCGGAAGAGCATGATCGTGGCACGAGTGGCGATCATAGCAGGTGTTCTGCTGGTCGGAGCGTCGCTCTCAGGGCTTGTCCGGGCAGATGCTCTCGTTCTGGTGATCGGGATTGCTGTGACGCTGGTCGGGATCGGCCTCTTGGGATCGACCCGAGGTTCCTTAGAACACATCACCGGAAAAATCCGGGCATCCGAAGCCCGTCGCGACGGCATTATTGATGGAATGAGCCATCCGTCGGTGCAGGGATAGCTAAAGCCCGGTTCCAGGCCGCTCCAGGTGATGAAGGCTATTCGGGCACGAGCACATAAGTAACTGTTCTTGCGCTAATACCCTATCCACAATCCGGGCGTGGCAATCTCCAACAGGTGATTGTCAGGATCACGGAAGCAGACGCTCACGTCACCCCTGCGCCATCCCGTCCGCCCCTCCAGCGCAACGCCAGCATCAGTCGGATGCGGCTGCCATTCCTCCGATTCATCCTGCGGGATCGAGAAGGCGACGTGCATGGGGCCGTGGCCGTCGTGCGGCGGGATCGACCCACCAGGGGTTTCAATGGGTTGAAGAGACCCGCCCCGTGGAAAGAGCGGAAGAACGCTATTGTCACCCACGTCATAGGCCCGCATCCGGTGATCCTCGTGAATGCAGAACAGGCCTAGTACGCTACCATAGAAGGTGGCAGACCGGTCGAGGTAAGCAACGTACAGGGCAGTCTCAAGAACGCGGGTCAACGTGGGCATACGTGGCTTCTCATCATTGTCAGACTAACGCTGGACAGCAGGATTTGCTGCGCGTGATCGGAACACTTGTCGAGAAGCACCCCGTCCACACGCAGTCCGTTCTGTGAAAGCGGGGGTTCAATTCTCATCGTCTTCAGGTAGGGATTCGATATCACCAATACCCCAGGCGCGGTAACCAGCACGCCTTTCCAGAGCCTCGACTTGTCGCAGAAGCTGTGTGGCGAGTGTGGCTTCGCGCGAGAGGCCTTCATCCCCAGGGTCCATCCCTAGGCGCAGGTGCATGTCACGCGCCCTCGCTTCGAGAGCACGTCTCAGGACACGCAACTGCTCTTGATCCAGTTCGAGCAGCATCTTGACCCTCGCTCCTGTTCCCTCAGCGGTTAGGTCTGCCGGCGTAGTCCGGCTTTAGCGCACCTTGTATTCTATACGGTGCGGCTGCGCGGAACGGATCATCGCCGGTACGGTCGCGAGCCCAAGGCTTCCATTGAAACACCTGACATAGATCAAAGAAACAGCCTGACACGCTAGAGCATCGGTTCCAAAAGTGGACCCACTTTTGGGATCGATCCGATGCTCAATGCCTTAAGCGGCGCATCGTTCGGCGCGGACCCAGCGGGCCGCGCAAGCGAAAACCGGGTCCACTTTTCGCTGACGCGGCCCTCTGGGTCCGCACGATGCTTGTCTTATGATTTTCGCGTCCTGATCGAGCAAGATGAGGACACCGCCAGCGGGTCGCGAGCTCGCTGGCGGTGGGAGGGGACGGGTCGTTCCGACGCAGACCGGAGCGGGTCGAGCTAGAGTCAGACCGCCCCTCTCTTTTCCTCGTGGCCTGAACGGATACCCGGGCGTGATGGCCCGCATGACAAGCCAAGGACGCGGAAAAGATGGATCATCCTATACCACAGACCGCCGGCATCGACATTGCCAAAGATCAGCTCGATGTCTGTCTCTGCCCCGACGGGGCCACGCGCCACTTCCCCAACGACGCCAAAGGCCATCGCGCCCTCATCGCTTGGCTGGCCGCGTACGCCATTCAGCGCGTGGTCTTCGAGCCGACCGGCGCCTATCACCGCGGGCTGGAGCGCAGTCTTGCCAGTGCCGGCCTGCCGCTGGCGAAGATCAATCCCCGCCACGCCCGCCGCTTCGCGGAAGCCCTGGGACAGCTCGCCAAAACCGATCGGCTCGATGCGGCCCTGCTGGCGCGTTTTGGAGCCCTGCTCGAGCCTCCCACCCGGCCCGTGCTCAGTCCCACTCTGGATGCCATGAAGGAGCTGGTGGTGGCGCGGCAGGCGCTGATCAAGGACCGCACGGCCGCTCTCAACCGGCAGAAGGTGGTCCGCTCTCCCTTGTTGCGACGTCAGCTCGACCAGCGGCTGCGCCAGATAGTCCGCCACTTGGCTGCGGTCGACGCCCAACTTCTCAGCCTGTGTCAGGCGGATGCGGATCTCGCCCCGCGTCTGGCCATCCTCATGAGCATTCCCGGCATTGCTCAAGCCACGGCCGTGAGCCTGCTCGTCGAGATGCCTGAACTCGGCAGCCTCGATCAGAGCCAGGTGGCCAGCCTCGCCGGCTTGGCTCCGGTGGCGCGCGACAGCGGAACCTCGCGCGGTCGCCGCACGATCCGGGGCGGCCGCGCCCATCTGCGTCAGGCGCTGTACATGCCAGCGCTGGTGGCGGCCCGCTTCAATCCGGATCTGAAGGCCAAGTACCAGGCCCTGCTCGCGGCGGGCAAGCCGGCCAAGGTCGCCCTGACGGCCATCATGCGCAAGCTCATCATCCTGGCCAATGCGCTCTTGCGAGATCAGCGAAACTGGTCCCCAAAACCCGCTTGATCAATACGGATACTCTAGCTTTGGAATTCCATAATGTTTACTGCCGGGCGTTTCTATGTAGGCGCAAAGTTAGAATGTCCTGATCCCGGATCATCAGGGCAGACGGCCGAAGCTCTCGAAGATCACATCGTAGAAGCTCTCGGCATCAACATCACGGACTACGTAAGCGTTCTTTTGCCGGTTGGTCACACCCCACCAATCAATCACAGTCATCCCAGTTGTCAGAGGAGAGTTCGTCTCAATCTCGACATTCACAGGGAGGCCCGAGAACAACTCGGGCCGTAGCACCCAGACAACTGTCGTCGGATCGTGCATCGGAGCGCGGTTGGCTCCGTACTTCTGCCAATCAAACCGCTTGGCGTAGGTGAGGAGTCTCGCAAAGATTGGACCGACCTTGTTCCCCATTGTGCGGAAGCGTTCGATCCGATCAGCCGTTACGTGAGCCTTGTGGGTGACATCCAGTGGCATCATCACGATTCGAGCGCCCGAACTCAACACTCGCGCGGCCGCTTCCGGATCCACGTAGCAGTTGAACTCGGCTGCAGGAGTCACATTGCCGCCTTCCGACAAAGCGCCGCCCATCCAGACGATCTGGTCAATCCGCCCGGCTACGCGTCCGTCCCGTTCGATGGCCATTGCCAAGTTCGTCAAGGGGCCAAAAGCACAGATCGTGATGGACTTCGCTGGCCGGCTCATAACCTCTTGAATGATGAAGTCAGCCGCATGCTGAGGTTGAATAGGCATCGTCGGTTCCGGCAGATCGTATCCGTCGAATCCGGTCTTGCCGTGCACGTACTCAGCCGTGAAAAGCGGGCGGGCCAGAGGAGCCTCGGCTCCGGCGAATGCCTTGACATCCTGGCGCTCGGCAAGCTCCAGGATCTTGCGAACATTTCGGGCAGTATGATGAAGAGGAACGTTGCCGGCGACAGCGCAGATTCCAAGGACTTCAATCAGGGGAGATCCCAAGGCCGTCAAGATGGCGACCCCATCATCTGGGCCAGGGTCAGTGTCGATGATAACCTGCTTCATCCATTTGCGCTCACGAGCATCTCATGTCTCTGCTTTCAGCAAATGCTAAGGCAAAGTTTAAGTGCAGCGATCCCTGCATGATTGTGACCGCCCACCCAGTTCTGTGAAGGGTCGAATGGGCGACTCTGCCAGCCTTACTTCGGAACCCGTGCATTCCAGCTCTGCCAATCCGCTACAATCGTGTGAGCGAACTTGCCGCCAACCCGATACGCGTTCGTGACAGAGGGAATATAGCCGCCCGACTTTGCCGTCAGGGACTCCACAGGGGTCTGCCCTGATCCTTCCCGATCGAAGTTCGACGCGGTTCGAAGGATGGCGATCCGGTCGAAGTTGAGGAGATTGGCGTCCGCGCCGCGCCGAAGGGCCGTGAGAGTCGCATTATCCTCCTGCTGCGTGGTACAATAGTTGGCCTCGCCATTCGTGATCAGCTTCGCCCATGCCTCCATCCCGGCTCCGAGCTTTGAACCGTGCCACCAGGTATCCATGGAGATTGTATCGCAGATGCTCACGCGGGGTGCGGCATTCGCCGGAGCGGCTGCGTACCGCGCCCGGTAGGCTTTGGCGGCATCACCATCAGCCAGCTCTACGTCCTTCGTCAGGCTGTACGCCTTCTGCAGGAGTTCCTCGTTCAACCGGTAGACTTCGCTTCCGTACCTGAGCTCGACCTTCTCGCCCGGTCGGCTCGCACCAATGGCGACATAGCCGGTGCTCCAGTCGCTGGGCATGTCGCGGGCGTCGATCGCATTCTGTAGACCCCCATCGACTGCAAAGCGCGCCCAATGCGCTGATCCCAAGGTCCCATCGGCGGGATCAACACCGGCAATGCCGGCAATGAGAAAGTAAGTCCGCGAGAGGTCAAAGCGGCCACTGTAGATCAAAGCGGAAACAGAACTGGCCGCATTGGCATAGCCCATGCTGGTGGTCATCAGGCACAGACCGGCGTCAGTGCACGACACCTCGGGAAAGGCCTTGGACAGGCCAGGAACCGCTACTTTCTGCGTGAACCGCTCACTATCCAGCCAGGGCTTGGCCTCACCGGCAAACATGGTGATCACCACGACCTTGGGGCTGATGCGTTGGGAGGCTTCCTGTGCGGAGAGGGCCAGCGGGAGGCTCGCGGCCACAACGCCCAGAAGACTGGCTCCAAATTGATGTAACATCATCAGCTCCTCACGTCTGCAATCGCAATTTCTCCCCAGCGGCCAGGCGGCTATAGGGATGTCGGCTGGATCGGGTCTACCAAACCCAGCCGGATCGGGGCTACCGGAAAGTTCGATCTTGGTTGCTTGTCATGCAGGCAGAGCGCTCGTTGAGACCGCAATTCTGGCCATCGAGTGGGCATCTCAGCCAAGCTTCCATCGGTGGTTTAGGCTTGGATGTTCCTGATCAGCCGTAGCACGAGGTCAACGCTCGCCGAGTCGTGGCCCTCCTGGCGGATCACCCGAGAGTGGGGTCAGTGTTCTGACCCGGCTCTGCCCGCTAACCGCAGCGTGATCTGCAGGACGCCGGCACCGCCTCGCGGATTGAGTTCGAGCGCCTTCAGAGATGACCGGCCAGCGCCTAAGGTGCGCCCGCTGGTGCTGCACAGGATTCGCACTTCGGACCGATCTGGCGGAGCTATGACGGAATTTAGGTGACGGGGCCGATCAGGCGGCGCTGTTTGTCGGCACCGGAATGACCTCGCTGCCGTCCTTAAACCTGACACCGGCGATCACCTTCGGCAACTGGTTTTCACCCATCAACCTCCGCCAGCTTTTCGAAGCTGCCATGATGAGCTTGAACACCATCAGTCGCGCCGTTGTCGGCGACAGCGCGCCCTTGGTGCGCACGGTCCGGTGCCGCACCGTCGCGAACACACTTTCGATGGGATTTGTCGTCCGCAAATGGATCCAGTGCTCAGCCGGCCAGTCGTAGAAGGCCAGCAGCGCCCGCTGGTCCTTGCGCACGCACTCCACGGCTTTTGGATAGCGCGCCTGATAGGCTTCGGCGAACAGGTCGATGGCGATCTCGGCTTGGGCTCGGGTCGGCGCGAGATAAATCTCCCGCAGCGCCACCTTCATGCCGGGCTGCACGGATTTCGGCACTTTGTTGAGCACGTTGGTGGTCTTGTGCAGCCAGCAGCGTTGATGGTGCGTGCCGGGAAAGAGTTCGTCGAGCGCCTTCCAGAAGCCGAGAGCCCCATCCCCGACCGCAATCCGGGGCGGAACGGACAAGCCCCGCCGCTTGATCTCGACGAGAAGCTCGCGCCAGCTTTGGGCGCTCTCGCGCACGCCAGCCCGGAAGCCGATCAACTCCTTCTTGCCCTCTGGCGTGGCACCGATCAGCACGAGGATGCACTCGGCTTGATCCTCCATCCGGGCCTGGAGATAGACGCCGTCGGCCCAGACGTAGACGTAGCGGCGCGCCGACAGGTCGCGCGCCTGCCAACGCTCGTATTCGGCCTGCCATTCGCCGGTGAGCCGGGTGATGGCGGACGGCGACAGGTTCGGGGCGTCCTTACCGAGCAAGGCTGAGAGCGCCTCCTGGAAGTCGCCGGTCGAGAGCCCGCGCAGATACAGGACCGGCAGCAGCGCATCCAAGCTCTTTGTCCGCCGGGCCCATTTCGGCAGGATTGCCGAGGTAAAGCGGATGCGGTCGGCATCGTCCGTGGCGCCGCGGTCGCGGATCTTGACCCGGCTGACCTCCACCGGACCGATGCCGGTTTGGATCATGCGCTCGGGGCCATGGCCGTGCCGGACCAGACGCTCACGCCCGTCCGGCAGCTTCAACTCGCGCATGCTGGCGAGATAGGCCTCAGCCTCGATCTCGATGGCCTGGGCCAGCAATTTACGGGCGCCGGCGCGCAGAATATCGGTCAGGGGATCGTCAATCGTATCGGGCTGACGAAGGCGCAAAACATTGGTAGTGTCGTTCATGGCGTATCGCTCTCTCGAAGAGGTTCTGGCAGGCTCGACACCCGCCTCGATACGCCGCCCTTCTCACACCGTCATCACCCAGTTTCCGCCATAGCTCGATCTGGCGCGATCGCATCCGGAAGCGCGCTGAGCCGGCGGGTCGCAAACGACATGAGCCACCTCCGGCAACCGATGAAGGCATAGGATTGCGCGCGCAGCCGAAGCCGCCCGAAGGTCAGTAGCCTCAGGGTCCGCGGGCCAACATACGGCCAAGCTTAAGCGCTCAGATTGTCCCCTTCCTGACGGTCAGCACAACATCGGGTGATGCCCCACGCTAAGCTTTGCTGCGTCCGAAGAAGACGACATTGTCGCTCATCTCGACCACCTTCCGGAGCTGCGACAGCTCGATGAATGCGTGGGCGCCGTACAACCTCCACATCGGGCTGACCACCTCTTGGAAAGGAACTTCCGGATTGGACGTCCACCGGGAATCCCACTCTTGGGCCGTGAAGTCGTCGCCATAGGCATGAGTCACGGTCAGATCCGGATCAAAGCCATCGTCGACGCAGAGGGCCTTCGCCCTGACCCTGATCTGGCTGTCCACGAGGTCGGATGTTTCCTGGGGCCGCGCGTACAGCATGATCACTCCGCAACCGGCTTGGAGGAGGGGAGGGGCTGACTGCGCTGCTCCATGGAGCGTGTCAGCTCTTGGATGATCCAGCGTCTGGCTTGGCGTTTTGAGGATCGTGTCATGGTGACCTCCTGCGATGTCACCAGGATCGACCAAAACAGACTGTCCTTCTGTGACCCGGGCCACACATGGCTCGTGAGAGAGCGATCACGGTCATTTATGCGGTGAGCGGTTCAAAGGAAAGGCTTTCCTTTGGTCCTCACCAACAGAATTCAACCGTGTCGCCGTTGCTGTCGATCACCCTGGAAAGATACATCCAGCGACCTCCCAGCTTGATATAGGTCTCGTCGATGTGCCACTTGCTGGTGACAAGTTGCTTGCGTGAGTTGAAGTGCTTCAGCAGTTCGGGCGAGTGTCGAACGACTCATCTGTGAAGGGTCGCGTAGTCGACCGAGATGCCGCGCTCAGCCATCATCTTCTCGAGCATGGGCATTCTGAGAGTGTAAGCCAGATACCACCGGATGCAGAGCAGGATCACCGATCGATCAAAATGCCTGCCCTTGAATACCTATTCCTCCGCCACTGAGACATCCATCTCAGTAGCTGAAACTATGAGACAAATCGTTTGCGATAGTGCCTTGCTTGGTGCTTGCAACACAACCCAAGCGAATACCCACAATGGTATCCGCTTGGGCCATCCTTTGGGGTCACATAGTTCACATGATCCACAAAGGACCTGTGAAGCCCGCCTTCAGTCCACGTCACTTGCTCGCGAGTTGTCATGAGCCAATTGCCGCAAAGCTAGAGGCTTGTCCCTGTCACGACTACTGCCGCCTAGTCATACAGTACGGCTGCGATCTTCGGATCGCTAATATTGGACTTGTCGTAGTAGAAGAAGCCTGTGTCGATGATCTTCTCGAGCTTCTCGCCCTTGAGTGCATTGACGGCAGCCTCAACCGTCTTATATCCGATACCAACAGGGTTCTGCGTGATGGCTCCCGCCATTAGGCCTTCCTGGATAGCTTGCTTCTGCTGCTTACCGGAATCGTAGCCAATGATGACGATCTTGCGGTTCATTTCCCTGGCACCATTGACGACTCCGATTGCCGAGCCCTCATTCGCGCCAAAGATTCCCTTGAGTTTGGGGTTGGCCTGGAGGATCGACTTGGTGATCTCGGTCGATTTCAGGTGATCGCCTGAGCCGTATTGGATGCTTACGATATTGATCTTCGGATACTTTTCCTTGATCCGGTTCGCAAATCCATCTCGCCGATCGATACCCGTACGACTGGTCTGGTCATGCACCACGAGAGCAATGTCGCCCTCGCCTCCGATGAGCTCCGCCATCTTGTCAGCAGCCAGAGCCGCAGCCGCCAGATTGTTGGTCGCTGCTGTGGTCAGCGGAATGTCGCTGTCGACGCCGGAGTCGAACGCGATGACGGGAACCTTGGCGGCCTGCGCCTTGCGCAACAGAGGGATTGCGGCCTGACTATCGAGGGCTGCGAATCCGATGGCCTTCGGGTTCTTGGCAAGCGCTGCCGATAGCATGTCGATCTGCTTGTCAACCATGGTTTCGCTGTCTGGACCTTCGAACGTGATGCGCACGTTATAGTCCTTGGCTGCCTGCTCGGCTCCGGTTTTGACAGCCTGCCAAAATTGATGCTGGAATCCTTTCGAAATAAGTGGGATGTAGGTCTCCTGGGCCGCTGCAGGTCCGGCAAAACCGACTAATGCACCAATGCTGATGGCACCAATCAAAGTGCGTCTGTTCCACATCGTTTCCTCCTGATCGTTGTATACTTTGGCCTATTGGTGAATGAGTTAGGACAGATTACCGGGTCGCGTGCTCCTTTGGACTCGTGAGAAGTAAGGGGAGATCCTCAGGCCTTGCGGCGCAGGATGTCGGCATACACGGCGAGAATGATAATCACTCCGGTCACGACCGTCTGCCACTCCTGAGCCACCGAGAGAATACGTAGGCCGTTGGTGAGCACGCTGATGATCAGAGCTCCGATGATTGTCCCGAGAATGGTGCCGCGTCCACCGCTCAAGGAAGTGCCTCCGATGACGACGGCCGCAATGGCGTCGAGCTCGTAGCCTTGACCGAGCGCCGGTTGGGCAGAATTGAGTCGCGAGGCGATGATGAGGCCGGCAATGCCGCAGATCCCGCCTGAAACTGTGTAGACTATGATCTTCCAGAAGTCGGTATTCACCCCGGAGAGTCGCACCGCCTCCTCATTGGATCCCAGGGCAAATGTGTATCGGCCGAAGGCGGTGCGCGTAAGAACAAAACTGGAGGCAATCGCAACTATGAAGAGGATCAGGACGCCATTAGGGACCGGGAGAAACGGGAGGATCGCCCCGATCAAGGACTCTTGCGAGATCAGCGGAAAACTCGGCGTATCATTGAAATAGATTGGACGGGTTCCCGAGATCACAAGCGCGAGTCCCTTCAGCAACATCATCATGCCCAGAGTTGCGATGAACGGCGGGATCTTCATCTTGGCAATGAGGGTGCCGGAGACTGAGCCGCAGAGAGCGCCGGCGGCAATAGCCGCCACGATGCCGACAGGCATCGGCAGTCCCCAGTATGTGAGGAATACGCCGGCAATGACTGCGCAGAACGTCATCAACGTTCCAACCGACAGATCGATTCCGCCGGTGATGATGACGAATGTCGCCGCCACGGCGAGAACACCGTTCACAGCTGTTGCCTGCAGAATGCCGATGAGATTGTCAGGCTGAAGGAAGTTCTCGGAGGCAACGCTGAAGACAGCCATCAGGGCGATCAGGCTGGCGAAGGCCAGGATCTTCTGCCATGCTCCTTGGCTGAACGCGGCAGACTTGATGACGGTCTGGGCTTCCTTTTCTGCGATGGTCGTCACGTAGTTGATCCCTCGGGCGCCGCGTTTGATGTATTGGTTGTGAGACTATGCCGCTGCGTTGCGAGGCGCATGATGTCCTCCTGCGTGGCTCTCTCAGCAAGGAGTTCGCCGGTCAGCCGACCCTCGCACATCACGGCGATCCGGTGGCTCATGCGCAGGATCTCAGGCAGCTCGGAGGAAATCATCACGATCGCTCTGCCCTCGGCGGCGAGTGTATTGAGGAGCTTGTAGATCTCACTTTTTGCTCCGACATCAATGCCACGAGTCGGTTCGTCGAAGAACAGGATCTCGCAGTCGCGGGCAAGCCATTTTGCAATCACGATCTTCTGCTGGTTGCCGCCTGACAGAAACCGCACCTCCTGGGCATCAGAAGGCGTCTTGATCCGTAGCTGCCGGATACAGGAGCGTGCCATTTCACGGATGGCGCGCTTTTTGAGGAACATGTTCATGGAAAGGAAGCGTCCAAGGCATGGCATGACGATGTTGGCCGCCACGTCCATGCCTGTCGCTAGACCAAAGCGCTTCCGATCTTCGGATAGATAGCCGATGCCGAGCCGCACGGCATCCTGCGGTGACCGGATCGTCACGGGTCTGCCCCGGATTAGAATCTCGCCACCATCAAGGGGGTCCGCGCCAAAAATGGCGCGCGCGACCTCTGTCCGCCCAGCTCCCATCAAACCAGCGAATCCCAGGATCTCGCCCTTCCGCAGTTTGAAGCTTACATCCTTAATGACATTGCTGCGTCGAAGATTGCGGACCTCCAGCACGACGTCGTGGCTCGACAGATCCGGGACCTCCGTCTTCCCTTCGGAAAGACTTCGGCCAACCATCATTGAAATAATTGTATCAACGCTCGCAGCAGCGGTAGGAACAGTTCCAACATGCTCGCCATCGCGCATGACAGTGACGCGATCGGAGATTTTCTTCAACTCATCCATCTTGTGGGAAATATAGACAATGCCGACACCTTGAGCCTTGAGCTTCCGGATAATGCTGAAAAGCTCGCCAATTTCCGCATTGTTGAGAGCCGCAGTGGGCTCGTCCATGATCAAGACCCTGGATTTGAAGGACAGGGCCTTGGCGATCTCGATCATCTGCTGCTTGGCCACGGTGAGTTGGCCAACCTCGACCCGCGGATCAAGTTTGAGATGCATGCGTTCGAAAATTTCGGCAGCGGCTTGGTTTAGAGCCTCTTCATCGAGCAGAAGTCCTCCAACTCGCTTAGGTTCGCGGCCGATGAAGATGTTCTGTGCCGCCGTGAGATCGCTCATCAGGTTCAGTTCCTGATGGATGATGCTGATCCCAAGATCCTGCGCGGCCCGCGGCGAAGGAATATCGAGGGCAACGCCCTCAATGCAGATCTCGCCGGCATCCTTTCGATAGATTCCGGCTAGAATCTTCATCAGGGTGGACTTGCCGGCGCCGTTCTCGCCCATCAGGGCATGAACTTCCCCAGGAAGGAGTTCGAAGCGTGCCTTCTTGAGCGCCTTCACGCCCGGAAAAGATTTATCGAGGTCTTTGATCACGACAAGCGGTGTCATGAGCCGGGATCCAGCTGGCTGGGGCTCCTCACCTGCACGACGCTACAGAGTGAGCATGCAATAGCGACGACACCTGCCGCATCCATTACGTCTGGGGGATCGCTACAAGTACGCCGGATCTCGCTCGGACACTTGAGATCCCAAGCCATCGCGGTCTCCGGCAGGAAGTATTCCTGTACCCGCATCGATCGCTCCCGATCACCATCCTGCGGCGATCTCGCGCTCTTGGCGGCTTTTCAGTTCGACCTCTTGCGAAGCCAGATCTGATTAAGACGCAGTAGCTCACGATATTTCGAGGATGATATTCATGAAGGCCAAGGGCAGGCAACTGAAAATATGGATCTGATCGACCTGCGAAGGGGACGCTCTGCAACACTATCCTGGCGGACCGGTGGCCGCCCTGAATGGATTGTTCTTCGGATAGGATGGCGAGCAGGAGAGGAGTGTCTTCGTCGTTTGAACCTGCGGATTTGCATCGGCCCGTTTAGGTCTGTTCCAACGGAACCGGCCAAGGCGTTCGGATGAGCATAGGAATACGCTCTTCTGAATCTGGTTCGAAAGCTTGAGGCAGCGGAGGTTGAGGGAGTTCGATGGCGCCGACGCTGTCAACCCAATCGAAACGCGGCCTTAGAGAAACGTATGATGGAAGGTCTGGGAATGGAATCGAGGTTGGAGTTGCAGGAACGACCTGCTCGGGTGAAGGCAGAGACGGCTCAACTGGCTCTGGGAGTGCAGGCATCAAGGTAGCCAGAGGAAAACTTGTCTCGGCCGGAGATGGCGGCGGTGGCATTGCGGCCTCCGATGGCACCTCTGGCAGGAAGGATGTGGGCGGCTCCGGCGGTGGCATTTCGACCAGCGATGTGGAAGGGAAGGTCGGTTCGGCAGGCTCCGGAGGTGGCGGCATCAGCTTGGTCACCGGAACCTCGAGTTCGGTCCTTTCCGAGAGCGACGGCGTTATGGCACCTATGGACGGTTCGTGCTTGACTGGAAGCTCCGTTGGCGATTGCGGTCCATGCACCAAATCAGCCTGATGTTGAAGCGATTGAACTCGCCTCACGGTTGCACTTCGGGTGACCTGATAGGAACGGATACCCGGACGGTTTCCGTCGTTCTCGGATATCGTCCCAGCCCGACGCCTCTCCCCCACGTTGTTCGGCTGTGGATTGGGCGCAGCCTTCAAAGGATGGAAATGAGGTATGTCGATCGCATTCACCACTCTTTCGGCGCAAGATGCGTTGGCCCAACTCACCGTAAGGGCAGTAAATACCCAAAACTTATGCATCCCCTCGCCAACCCTCCTGATCTAGTCGTCAGGGTAGCGAAGAAAAACTGCGCGGAGGAGATCCCGCGGCAATTTGCGCTCGGAATCAACAAGACTTTCTGAAAATCGTTGCACAAAGGGCGATCTGCGAACTGGGATTTGACCCTCGTTCCACTCTCGCGACATGCCATGCGGCATCAATACTCCTAAGCGTTGGATCAGCATCTTCTTCGCTGGTCGGCCCGGGACGAGGCAAGGGTCGAATCGTCACCTTGAGTGTTGCTTCAGAACCCATTCTAGCTCGTGGTGCTTGTGGTGACGTCGGCCTCGTTCCGAAGGCATTTTGGGAGACCCTCACGTACAGACCCGATTGTAACCTACAAACGTTTGAGCTTGTCCGACGGGCAAAAGCATTCGGCAATCCGTAGCATCCGTCGGCAGAGTTGGCTTTTACTCGTCGTGAGAGTGTTGACCGGCCAAGGACGCGGCCCTAGCGTGAAGTGTCAATGACAGATGTCTCCATGGCCCGCACCCTTCTCTGCTTCGGCGACAGCAACACCCACGGATCCCCACCAATTGTTACACGGGGAGAGGCCTACCACCGCTTTGATGCGGACACGCGTTGGCCGCGTCTGGTAGCATCAACACTCCCGGACTGGGAGGTCACGGAGGAAGGACTTCCTGGACGGACGGCTCAGTTCCCCGATCCGGTGGCAGGGGCCCACATGGACGGACGCGAGGGCCTGAAGATCGCTCTTCAGAGTCACGGTCCCATCGACGCTCTGGCGATTATGCTTGGGACGAACGATACCAAGACCCGCTTTGGCGCCACACCCGGAAAGATTACGGCAGGGATTGCCAGTCTCCTCGACATCGCCATGGGTCTTGAGATGCAGCAACGACATGGCGGCTTTCGCATCCTGGTGATCTGCCCGCCGCCGGTTCTCGAGCAGGGGCCGATCCGCTCCGAGTTTGTTGGCGCGCGCGAAGTGTCACTCAAGCTTCCCGCGCTTTATGCCGTACTGGCGGAGGCACGGGGAGTGGGCTTCATCGATGCCGGAGCGCTGATCCAGGTAAGTCCGGTTGACGGTATCCACTTGGAGCCTGACGCACATCGGAAGCTCGGCAAGGCTGTAGCGGAGACGGTCGGCCGGTTCTGAAAGCGCAGTGTCGAAGTCGACACTTCGTCGCGGGATCGACCGTGGCCAAGGTAGCACCTGGAGAGTAGCTGTCCTGATGACAATGACGGCAATTCTCATCCACAACCAGAACACGGGGGACGACGCCCCGCCCGGCGGGCGATCTCGCAATCGAGAAGCAAGCCGCGAGGTGCGCCGAGGTCATTGGAGCTAGGCGCGAGATCAGCTTCGCGAGACGGAGCGCAGCGAGGGCGGAGGCCATCCGCGATGTCGAGATCGTATCGTTCAGTTCTCTGTGTCCTGGCGACACCCTTCAAACTCGGTTCAAGGGATTATGCCAGCCGGGTAGGCTCCGGTCACCCGCTCAATCTGCTGGACGACGCTCGTATGGGTTCTGGCCGACCATTGGCTCGGGTCCTCGTCACATTCACCCAAAACTGCCTTTCAGGCGTGTCGCCGCCACCATAAGTTGGCATACGGCACCCCTCTGCAGCATGGGAACGAGTTGCCTCCTGCTCGTAAATCGTCCAGCGCACCCGCGTCGGCTCGCGCCTTGACCTGTGCTGGCTTATGTTGATGAATTCTCTGCTGTTGTGTCAACGTCGCTGTGATGCAGCAATGTCTAGTCAGTAAAGCGAAGTGTTCCATCCTTACATGTATCAAGTTCAGGGAGTTCGGCCGTTGATTCATCCTCAAAGGTTGCGGCGACAGCTACCATGCAGCCGGTGACCCTTGGAAGCCTTAAAGTGGCTTTCGCCTTTGGAGCGAGTGGCTTTGTCAGCCGAACGGTCTGTCCATTCGCGCCAATAGCGATATCGGTTGCCGAGACATCGCGAGCATTGGTGACGACGACGGAAGAATTCGGCTTTGAAGGTGCAGCGAAGACACCAGTGGCAGCGAGCAGGAAGCTAGTGACAATCAGGGTTCGAACAATCATGGCAATTCCTCATTTTGCTGTTTGGAATGCATCGTTCATGGGAGGGATCAAACCCCGGCCCGTCTTCAGATCCGCCGCTTCGTTTGTTGCTGACGGACAGGCGCAACCTAGCTTAAGTGTACCGTCTTCATAATGGAGCGGTCATCAAAGTAAGAGCGCCGGTTGCGCTTAGCGCTCCAGGTAGACCTCCTTTCACGGCCAGTTTCAGAGGGAACAAGAACCATGCCATCTCGGCACGCAAGGAGGCTGCGCCTGCGGGGTTCACAAATGGTTTAAGTTCTTGACCAGAAGTTCCCTTCTCTCAACAACTCTCCCGGCAGGTATCTAGCGCATCGTGCGAAAAAGTGGACCCGGTTCTTCGCGGTCAGCGATGCGCCAGCCAAACGTGGAGCATCGTGCGGACCCAGCGGGCCACGCAAGTGAAAAGTGGATCCGGTATTCGCTGGCGTGGCCCGGCGGCAAGCCCTTTGGATTGAGCGGAAGATCTCCATCATCCGGATTATCACCGTCGAGCGCAGACGACTTCCCCACTTGGAACATCGCGGACTCAAGGCAGTGTCAACGAAACAGTGGATTGACCATAGCGGTGGTGTGCTACAAGCTAATCGCGCGTGCTTCCGAAAAAACCTGTTTGCGTACCCTGTCGAGGCCAAGCGCTCCCTTGGCTTCTGGAGCGGGCGCATCGGCCACAATCTTTCTCCTGGGCATTAGATTCACGTGACCGCGCGCCCGACGTCCGTTGGGCAACCTGCTTGCAAAGCAAACGGGTACCTAATAGAGCGCCCACAGCCCATCGACCGGCCGCAGAGTCACTGGAAGATCCGGAGTGAAGGGCCCAGGAGGAGCGGAGTTCCGGTTACTTGGCAGGCGAGCGCCGCGCTTGAGCTTAACGGGAGCGTCTCTGCTTGCCACGTCATCCGACTTAGGTTTGCTGGTGGGTGGCACAACCGGCTTCTGTGAAGTTTTCTGCGGGGGATCGCGGTGGATTCGCATCGTTCCGTCATCAGGCAGTTTGCGCTCCGTCTCGACGTTGAGAGGTGATGGCACCTGTCGATCCCTGGGTTGCAGGCTGGCGCCATCGATGCTGGTTCTGTTGTTCGACCGGACGCCACTCCGGAATGTTTGGATCACGGGCTCGAGTAGGATCGGTGTGGTCTGGAAAATCAATGTACCAGGGATGAAAGCTGTGTACGTCTCGAAAGCCTTCACTTGTCTCTCCAAGGCTTCTCGGTCCCGGAGGACCGTAGCGCTATTCTCCTTCTCCTGACGGAGGGCTTCCTTGATCGCAGCGCTGCCCGCAACTTGGGCTTTCAGAGCCAAAATTTCTCTTTGAGAGGCGCTTAGCTGCTGAACAACCGAAGCACTGCGCTCTCTCTCTTTATTTAGCTCATTCTGCAACTTGGCCTCACTCGCTCGGAGATCAGCGGGCTCACCCTGTCCGACTCTCGAGTGCTCTGGCGTCACATTTGCTGGTTCGTGCCCATTATGCGTTGAGTTTCTCGCCCCGGCTGAGCCAACTCTATCTGTCTCCCGCGAGACCAGTTCTCGCCTCAACGAGTCGATTTCGCCTGCTGACGCCTTTGCTGCATCTCTTTCCCGCGCGAGAGCCAACCGCAACTCGGTCACTTCTGCGGCGCTCCCCTCAAGGGCCGCAAGTTGTTCTTGCGCAGCAGTCAATTTGGCTGCGAGTTCTACCAGCGCAGCTTTACTCCTCTCCGCCTCTCTGGCATAGGCGTCGCGCGCGTCCGAGGCGCTTATCGCGTTTTGAGCCATTGCGGTCAGCTGCCCTCGCATGAGGTTCAGGTCATGGGCGGCTGAAGCCGTCCGTCCTCTTTCCTGCTCCAGTGATTGCTCTAGCTCTACCGCTCTGGCCCCCTTTTCTTTCAATGTTGCGAGTTGCTCTCGCACGGTGCGCAGCTCTTGTACCGCTGCCTCGGCACGCACCCTCTCCTTTTCAGCCATATCGTTCGGGCCTTTGCCATTCATGGCATTTGACGTGACCTCACCGGCTTCGATCCGTGCAGTCAACTGAGAGTCATGTTGCTCACGCGCTACAGCCAACAGCAAACTCTGTAGTTCCGGGTTATGAATATCATCTCCGATGAGTATGGCGAGTGTCCCGGCGTTGACAGCAAGGATGAGCCGCTGTCGTGCCCCGTCGAAATCATTCTGCTGCAGAGCTTTTCCAACATCAGCAGCAAGCTCGGTTCGGCCAGGGCTTGCTAAGAGGCTGTGGAGGAGCGACGGCCAATCCCTTTGCGAGGCATCGATGCGAGGGGATACCACATTGTCCCGCTCCGCGTGATTCGTTGGTGATTGTGCTGAGTCCCGTGGTGAGACCTCACTACTTTGAGGCAACCGGGGAACTGCTCCCACCAGCTCGTCACGTGCGAAACTGTGCGAGGAGCACGCAAATATAGCTGCGGCAACGATCGAGAGTATAAGGCGGCCCCGTCCGCTTTCCTCCATTGGTACGGATCGGATGCGGGTTGAGGTGCCTGAAAGCCAACTGATCTGTGGAACCATGACTTTCCTCCCAGGACGGTTATTGGTAGGCGAAATGCAGGTAGAGCACTGAAGCGAGTGGGGAGTTTCATGCTTGAAACAAGCGGGCTCCTGTAGTCTCCTCATGTAACTTTCAGCGATCCGCCCTGCGTGTAGCTCTAAGCCGTCTAGTCACGCCCTGCTTGAAGGGGAAGTCTGCAGTACTTTCTCAAAATTGCTTTCCTCCATTGGCCGTGACGTTGTCGTGGGCTAAGGCTTAGAACATCGCGGTGACGCGGCCTGCTTGATCCATGCGGCAGGTGACCCTGGCTTGCCGGATCTGCACGAGGCTACCTCGCTGGAACAGGATTCTCGCCTCGACGGGAGCTGACAGGCTGCCATCTTTGAGGTGGGAAACACGTCCCGCGCTGGCGACATCAACATGCAGCGCTCCGTAGCGAACGGCGCCTGAGACAAGTGCGTCTCGGCAGGATTGAACGACGCTCAGCGACGTACCGGGCTTAGGTCGCAGAGGCTTGAGCAGGTATATGCTGCGAAACCATCCCCCGTCCCCTCCGCCGTTTTGAACCGGCAACAAGGATCTTGGGATGGCGGTCCCACTCAAGGAGGATATTGGAGGAGCGGTGGGAGCAATACTGGCAAGAAGCCCCGGATTCGGTGCCGCGGACGGAGCATGCTGATCGAGATTGGTCCCGCCTCTTGAGGCCGATGTACCTGTCCCGTCGAAGCCTGTTGCAGAAATTGCGCTCCCATTGGTTGCCAGACCTGCAGAATTCATATTGCCGCCAGTGAGTGTTCCGTTCCCGGCTGGGCTATGTCCCGCTCCGCGACTGGAGCCGAGCGACCCACCTGCGTTGACTGCACCGCTCGCGCTTCCCCTCGCGCTAACGCTATTTGTCCCGATACCTGCATTGGCGGCCACCCCTGTCGAGCTACTATCGACTCCCAGTGCGCCACTTATCCCATTCGAGCCGACGGCGGCGCCAACCGAAGCGCCGCTTCGTCCAGCACTAGCACCTCCGCCTGCACTGAGCCCATTAGACCCAGCACTTACACTAGCCGAGCCTCCTCCTGCGGCTGTATCAACTTCACCTCCAGTACCACTGCGACCAAGGCTGCCGCTCGCGGAGGCCTGATTGCCGCCGCTGCCGAGCCCTGCTCCCGCACTGAGCCCGTCGGATCCAATGCTGGCGCTCGCTCCCGCGCCTAGACCGACTGCACCTGCGCTCACTCCAACATCGAACGCAGCCCCCGCCCGGACCTGCGCAACCGTAAAGACTGATAGGAACAGAGCCATAAGGGAGAACTTTGCACCCAAAACTGGTTGAGCTCGGTCGATCGCGAGACTACCCGCCACTGTCACGCTCCTGCAGGCACGACGAAGTACGTTCGGATCTTCAGACTATTGACCAAACGAGCGTGAGCAAGGCGGGCATAAGGCGATGTAGAGTACCCACTGCGGGTAGGGGCCGACCATGTGCGAACGGGTCTGCTCCTAAGTTGGCCAAGAAAGATGCTCATAGCGGACATAGAGCCCACCTAGAGTCGGAGAACCTCTTGCACTTGGCGGGGGCTCAGACAGGTAAATGAGGTTGTTGCAGAGTTTCGCATCGGTTTCTGTCGAGTTGGCTCATTGTTGCGACAAACCCGCAATCAGCGGAGTGCCGTCACTGCGCCGGATACGTTGAGCAGGCACATAATGCCGGACTGGCGGACCTGGCGTGCATTCGCCCGGGCGTACACGACTCTCACCGCCATCGGAGCCATGAGCCCACCGTCTGAAGTGCGGCTCACCCGCCCAACGCTGGCTGTGTCTACCTGCACAGCCCCGTAAGGAAGCGCTGCCGTAACAATGGAGGCGCGACAGGCTTGTACAATCTGACCTGGAACGCTGGGTCGCTGAGCAAGTGGCTCTTGGAAGTCTGCAGTCGCTGAGCCTGACGCTTCAAGCCGGGGTAGAAGGGAGAGCGGCAGAGCTAATCCGGCGCTAGTTCCCTTGACCTGCAGTGCGGTCGAAGTTGGCGCAGCTGGCAGACTTGTCGCATTTGCGGTCGGGTGCAGACCTGCGGCGGCCTGGGTCGCGCGTAAACTCGTAGTGCTTGTCGTAGCTGGTGCTGCTGGCGGGGATGCTGAAGCCGGCGTGTTTCCGGTTTTACCCCCACTGTTACTGCTAGTCTGACTGGTTATGCCTCCACCGCTTGCGGCGCCTCTGGGGTCAACACTGCCTCCTCCCGCACCGCCGTGGCGGGAACCGTCACGGTTCCCGGCACTTTGATTGTTAGGTCCACCAATGCTCCCGCCACCTTTGCCGCCACCTGAGGGACTGTCGCCGGTGCCTCCACTTCTTTGGCTGGCGCTGCCACTGTTCCCGGAACCAAGACTCCCGCCGCCTCCGCTGTTCCCACCACCTTTGCCCACGCCATTTCCGTTGGCTTGTCCACCGCCGCCGCTGCTCCCGGTGCTGCCGCCGCTACTCACGCTGCCCTGGCTGCCGCCACCGCTATTTCCGTTGCCTCGGCCGCCTCCACTCCCGCCACCATCTCCCGCTTTCCCGCCGCCCCCATGATCATTGCCGTGTCCTCCGGCTCCAGAACTGTCGCCCCTGCTACCTTCTCCGTCTCCACCCTTGGCGAAGCCGGGCTGCGTTGCCAGGAATGAAATGGTGATGATGGAAATGAGTGACACCCGAAGCATGGCTACTCCAGAAAGCCGCTGTGGTCACACGGGCGTGCGCAGGCTTCCGCGGCATGGTCTTGTGCCAACCTGTTCTCGTGGGGTGCCATGCTCCGAGACCTAGTTTCGAGGATAATCCCCGGGAGGTTGCCGTTGGAGCCCCCGAGAGATCCGCGGTAAGCAGAGTTGCGCTCTGCTAGCTAATGAGCCATCTGCACTCGTGATATGTCCGGTATTGGAACCGAATTGTGGCGTCAGGGAACGTTTTATTGGCAATTCGGAAGGATGATCCTTTTGGATGCTCCCAATAAAGAAGGGGAAAGGAGCCACGTCAGACCAAAACTCCGTCAGCGTTGCCGCTGCTGACCAATCATCGCACCCCCATAAGCCTCTCGAGGGTCACTCTGACCCACTTACTATTAAGGGAATTGTCGCAAGAGTTTGTTTCAGAGTTTCAGTTAATCCTCCCTGGGCTCAGGGATGGAGTGTAGCGTGTTCAAGGGCAGGCATTTTGATCGCTCAGCCATCCTGCTCTGTGTCAGGTGGCACTTGGCTTGCAGCTGAGCCTGCGTGATCTTGAGGAGATGATGGCCGGGCGCGGCATCACCGCCGACCATGCTACGATCCACTGCCGGACAGTCCGCTATGCGCCGCTCCTGCTGGAGCAGTTCAATTGCGGAGCAGTGTGAGCTGCTCACCTTATGATCGCTTCACAGAACTCTATCTCCTCTTTTGCCCCGTTCCGAATTTGCCACGCAACCTGGGGAGATCGTTCGGGCTGATACGCATCGCGCCCGGCATCTGTCCATTGAACGACCCAGCTTGAAAACTCATGCTCGGGCACGAACCCTGGCCTGCATCGATCTGTCTGATCAGGAGAGATGCTGAGCGAAATGCTTGTTCATCTCGAACATGCTGACCATGTCCTTGCCGCCGAAGACAGCCCGAAGCTTGTCATCGGCCAAGATCTCGCGCTTGTTCGCGGGATTCTGCAGATTGTTGGCCTTGATGTACTCCCAGACCTTGCTCACCACCTCCGTCCGCGGGAGCGGTGCCGATCCGACAACGGCCGCGAGTTCGCTCGAAGGCTGGAGCGGTTTCGCCAGGGCAGGGTTCGGCTTCTTGGCTGCTTTGGCTTCGGTCATGGTGAAACTCCTCAAGGACGCCTCACTGCCATCTGCAGAGGCAAAGGGGGCGGGACCATGGCCAGCAAGAGCTGAACACTTCCTTAATTCCACTCTGGCAATGCAGATCTCAGGGTGGTGGGTTCACATGACGTGCCCGATCGTCACCACCCACGCCGTTTGCCTTGTGGCTTGGCCATCATCTGCCGCATCGCTTCCTCCGCCCGAGCTTTGGCTTCTGCGTCATGGCTGAGGTTGCGGACTTCCGACGGCTCCTCTTGTTGACTGATGCCATTCTTGCGGGCGCGCCACTGCTTCGCCTGCGCAGCATTGGCCGCCGCGTTGGCCAGCTTCTCCAAGCGATCCAACTGGGGCGTACTGGCTGTCTCGTTCATTCCGGGTTGTTCGTCCTCTTGCTCGGGGCGCTTTGCCATCTCTTTAGCTTCCTTAGGATCAGCGTCGTGACGTACGATCAGCTGTTATGTGACTCCATCTCGGGCGTTATGGGTTAACTTCGTCTTAACCATAAAGGTCCGAGGTAAGCCGATGCGGAAGATACATCCCGGCTTCATCGCTCTCGCCGTCCTCCTGGGCCCTGCCACATTGATCGTTGCCCACGAGACAATCACCCGCTCTCCAGCCCAGCAGGTGTTCGAGGCGTTCGATCCTCCACCGACTGTGCGGCAGGCATACACACAGTGTGCCGTGACCCCAAAGACACAACGGTCACGCCAGTGTGACGAGTACGTCAGCTTCTTCGAGCAATGCGCGGCTCGGACGCATGAGTGCGACCCGCAATCCGTTTACGAGGTTCTTACCAAGCTCATTCTCTCGGGACGCCCGGAAAGTCCGAAGGATGATAGATTGGCCATCCGAACCGACATCTGATTGCGTCTCCGGTGGCAGCACGAAAGCAAAGCAGGAAAATGCAGCCGGTATGCGGGGCCCTGCAACCAAGCCGCAAGTCGCCCCTCGATCCAGGGCGCCCGCCTCGAAAGCGCAGTTTCAAGGTGGTACTCGGCCTGCGACAGAGGCCTGAAGCGCTCGGCCAGATCGCCAGCCTCGATCTGCCGATCATCGGACGCCTTCGTTTCGTGGAAGCGCATCACCTCGAGGTTCGTCAGGACCGCGCCGCATCATCGTGTTCCGAACCGATGGTGTGCGTCGTCACACAGCGGCTCGTCGTGCGCGAATCTATATGGATCATGCGATGCCGGAACACATCGCACGCGCTCTGGTGAGAGGTCTGGTGCTCAGCCCCTCGCCGGGGCGCTTCGTACTTGTGCACAGGGTTCAGTTGCACTTCCAGCGTTCATGGCGCATTGTGGTGGCGTGATGTTGCAACCGGCATCACAAAAGCGCCCTGACAGTGAGCTCCGCACGGCTAATTCTGTCAGGGCGTTGTCGTTTGTGAGCGCCTTGCTGTCATCGGCGGGAAGCATATCTTCATCGTGCCGTTTCTCTCCCTTGGACCAACAACGCCTTGATCGAGGCTTCAAGACAGCATCTCGGCCAAGGTGTCGTTGTATCTCCGCACAGGCTAATTCAGATCGACCACATCTCACTCCGTGATCAAGTGTTGAATCCAAAGCTCGGCAAACTGAGCAGGGCAACGATTTCTTTGAAATCGGCTTACCTGGTCCGAGCGGCCCATCATCGAGAACTTGAGGGGCAAAGGCCGGCGGCTGAGCGGAAACCATAGTGCGCGGTTCAAGATTGCCTCCCGCATCGTCCGCCATATACGAGTAAGAAGTTCCTCGATCCCTTGCATTCACTGGGTTCCAAGACCATTCGCCGCCGTTTTCTCCCCACCCCGTCATTCGCCCGCCTGATCCAGCGCGAGAGGGGCGGGCTGCACCACCTTGAGGGCTTCTTCCCCGAGCAGCGGGATCGGTCGTCCTGGGTCCGCCTCGAAGAGGAAAGAGGCCTGCTGATCCTCAAGACGGGCGGCCCGGTCAGCGAGGTTGAGGATCAGACGGAAATTCCGGTATCCCATGCCCATGTGCTTCTCGATGTCTGCGCCGGCGAGGTCGACTATACCCGGACAGCTCTGCCAATCGGCGACGGTCATGCTCTTGTTGACGAGCTTAGCCGGCCTCGCGTCCTGCACCTCGTCACCGTGGAGTTTGACGGCGTCGAGGAGGCGAGGGGCTTCCGTCCTCTAGAGTGGTTCGGGCCTGAGGTGACGGCGGATCCTCGCTATACCAACCAGGCCATCGCTCTGAGAGGCCTCGATCAGGTTCCTGAGATCGGCCCTGTATCCCGTTTTATCGCCCAGGCAGTTAAGGATGTTCGCAAAGTCTCATATCATTCGATCGCGGGTCCTGCCTACACTCGCCTGAACCTTGCAGAAAGGCGATGGCATGAAGCGGTTGGTCACGGTCACCGGTCCTATCACAACCGCCCAGCTGCATGGGTACCTCCTCGAGGAAAGGCTGTTGGATCAAATAATGATCCAGGTCAGCGACAGGGAGAACGGCAACTTGGAGGTTGCCTTTCACGAGCGGGATCGGCGCTACCTGTCGCAGTTCTCTGCCGCACAGCAAGCCGAATGGCTGCAGGACGCAATGACCCATATTGAATCTGGGTGTCCGTTGAAGACGCCTGATGGGAGGTCAGCCTGGATCACTGATGAAGTGCCAGCCAGACCAAGTTCCTCCATCAAAGCCATGAGGCCAGCGCGACAGGAGCACGACCTACCACCAGGCTTGGAGTTCTTGAGGCGAAGCTAACTCTTGTTCTCGGGGAGACCGAGCTTCTGAAACAGATGGGCTGCCAACAGCGCATCGTTCAAAGCATCGTGCTCGGCACGCAGGTGAGCAATGCTGATGCCGGCCTGCGAGCAAGCCTGACGGAGCTTGCCAGGAAGCCCGGATCGCTTGGCCAGAGCCATGGTGCAATAAAAGCGCTCTCGTGGATAGATCGGCTGTCCTGTGCGCTCGAACTCCCGTTTGAGGGTGTTGTACTCGTAGGCATAGTTGTGGGCGATGATTGTATCAGCGCCGACGAAGTCGATCAGGTCGTGAATCACATGCTCAAAGTACGGCTCATCCTCCAAGTCAGCCAATGAAATGCGATGCACTGCGTAGCAGAAGGGGCTCATGGATGACCGGGGCTTGACCCGTCGGACGAACGAGCGCGGGGAGATAGCCCCGCCGATGACTTCAACAGCGGCGATTTCGATGACATGATCGTAAGATTGTGCTGTTTCGACGTCGATAACCACATGTCTAATCATGATGGACTGCAAGGCAAGAGACAGAGAAATCGGCTCACGAGGAGGTTTCTGGAAGAGAGACGACCCAATTACCAGACGGCGAATCCGGATGCGAGGCCGATCTCGATATAATCGGCAACCCGAAGGGCATCTTGCACGGCACCTAGGTCATGTGGGAAAACAGACCTATAGTCTGACACAAGACCTAGCTAACAGCCTTGGCTAGCGCCAGCTTCCAGACGCTTTTGCCAAAAATGGCGTCAGATCAGAACAAGCCGAACTTCGTTCAACCCTAACGAGCAGCCTGAGGATCCGCAGCTGTCCCTGTAACAGGCTCCTGCTTAGCTGCAGAGGCTGACAAGTTACCGCAGTTCCCGTTTTGTTCTGGATTTTCCGCACTGTTCGGGATAGCCTCAGTTCGATCCAGATATTTTGATGTGCGGAGCCATTATGAGCTTGGATAAGAATAAGGCGATCGAGACAGCGGTCGCCCAGATCGAGCGTGCCTTTGGTAAGGGCGCCATCATGCGTCTCGGCGGCGATCAGGTGGTTGAGGTCGAGACAATCTCCACCGGCTCGCTTGGCTTGGATATTGCTCTTGGTGTGGGCGGTCTGCCGAAGGGACGGATCATCGAGATCTACGGCCCAGAATCTTCCGGCAAGACCACTCTGACCCTGCATGCGATTGCGGAGGCGCAGAAGAAGGGTGGAGTGTGCGCCTTCATCGATGCCGAGCATGCCCTAGATCCGAGCTATGCCCGCAAGCTGGGGGTTGATCTCGACGATCTCATCGTCTCCCAGCCGGACAATGGCGAACAGGCGCTTGAGATTGCTGACACCATGGTCCGCTCTGGCGCGATCGACGTTGTGATCATCGACTCCGTCGCTGCGCTCACACCAAAGGCGGAGATCGAAGGTGAGATGGGCGAGAGCCGTCCTGGTCTCCAGGCCCGGCTGATGAGCCAAGCCCTGCGCAAGCTCACTGGCTCGATCCACCGCACCAACACACTGGTGATCTTCATCAACCAGATCCGCATGAAGATCGGCGTCATGTACGGCTCGCCGGAGACGACCACGGGCGGCAACGCCCTGAAGTTCTATGCCTCGGTTCGGCTTGATATTCGCCGGACCTCGACTCTCAAGGACCGCGACGAGCCAATCGGCAACCAAGTGCGCGTAAAAGTGGTCAAGAACAAGGTCGCGCCACCGTTCAAGCAAGTCGAGTTCGACATCATGTTCGGCGAAGGCATCTCCAAGATGGGTGAGCTCATCGATCTTGGCGTGAAGGCGAACGTGGTGGAAAAGTCCGGCGCCTGGTTCTCTTATGACAGCCAGCGGCTGGGTCAGGGCCGCGAGAACGCCAAGACCTTCCTGAAAGACAATCCCGAGATTGCGACTGACATCGAGAGCAAGATCCGCCAAAACGCTGGTCTCCTGATGCACGATTTGCAGGCAAACGATACCGGCGATGCCGTTGCCGACGACGTGGCATAGTCAAGAGAAAGGCCGGTTGAAGAGCCGGCCTTTTGCTCAACCAATTTTGGCGACGTGTTCACCGGCATTGAGCGTGGACGCCGAGCCCGACGAACAGCAGCAATCTCCTGAGCTACGACGCTCCGATGCTGGAAGCATTTTGCTGGAACCTGCGACGCACTGCGTTCGTTTGATCCAGACTAAGGCATCGTGCGGAAAAGTGGATCCGGTGAGGACCAGCCTGCCTCAGTGGTGAGCCGCCCGTTTCTTATGAGATGTGCGATGCCGCTGGACGCTACCGGTGTTCTGCGGAATTCCAAGGACACCCTTGACCCCGCCGCCGACGCCGCCCGTCATGCCGCCAACGGCACCGCCGACTGCTCCGCCAACGGGACCAGCAGCCCGATTGCCCACGGCGGCTCCTTGCTCGGCGCCGCGTATGATGCCCTGTGCTTGAACAGCGGCAGGCAGAGCGAGAACAGCCAATCCGAGCGCAGAAAGGAAAACATAGCTTTTCATAGAGTTCCTCCTCTTTGCAAAGACTTCAAATCCGATCGGGAGAGGAGGTCCCATGCCGAATGCTCGTCTCGATGTCAGCCCCGGAGAGCCGAAGCTCGTCGATCCCTTTGCGACAGTAGACGGCGACGCGACAGGAAATGCTATGTGCAGCGCAGCAGATGCAACCGCTCAACATTCGTTTCATCCCGTTCTACGACTGATAGCTCCGCTCGTTCTCGACACAGTTTGGGATGGCGGACAGGCTGCCCGTTCCATTGTCTATCATGGGCATGCACCTCAGCCGAGCCAACGGTGAGGAGTGACGTCATCGACGCCTCTTGATCAGGCCCCTGTTGCCGACTTGGTCAGCAGACGATTTGCGGTCGCACTCCCTCACAAGCCGAACCACAGTTGGCGGGGCTTCCTCCTCACAGGGAACGCTTCCGAAGTCTTCATCTGTCACACCGCGTGCGGCGCACGAGCCACCTGAGAGGTAGAGGCGACCGCCTCCCGCTATGACCTTCAGGTAGTGTTCGCTCAGCGCGCCGACGCCTAAAGGATCGGACGTGTCATCGAACTCACGCCCGATGCTTTGAGCGTTTGTTTCAAAGCATCGTTTCACGCAAAACTGGTTCCCGCTTTTGCGTCCGATGCTCTAGTCCAGTCAGGGCGCTCCTAACCTGCTCACGCATCAGTTGAACTGCATTTCCTGCTAAGAAAGCGCGGATCTCATGACCTGCCTCAACTGCCGCCGCTGCGACAAAGATCGCGAGCGTTGCCTTGGTTGGGTACTCAGGGCCACAGGGGATATGGACGAGAAGACCGGCATATTGGTCTCTAGGAGCGTTGCCTCTGCGGATTATGCTCGTGGCCTGCTCTGGCTTCAACAGGGGGCCTCTGACTATTCCAGCTCAATCCGTCGAGCCCTACCCCAAACGTCAGTTAAGCTTCATCACTTTCGGATAAGCGTGCGGTCGGCAACTTGGTTTGATCCTCGGGACGACGGCTCTGCCGCAGCCATCGCGCGACGCCCTGTCCGCACAATTGCCACAAATGACCGCTGTTTTTCACGACAGAGACCCGATAAGGGCGGGAACATAGGGGCATTTACCGGCACTGCGTGCCGCTAATGAAAGTGTTTCGATGCAGGCTCTGCACCCGATTGAAGCTCCGACGGCTACGTCTCCTTTCCCAACTCATGCCGTGCTGAACCAGTCTCTCGATTCCGGTGAACTCAACTGGTTGGGAGAACGGCTGCGGATCGCCTGTGGGCCAGTCGACGTTTCCCTCCCGCCTCGCTTGTCAGAGCTCGTGGAGCAGCTCGCGCGACTTGAGCAGCGCAAGGCTTAAATTTGAACCATTACATCATTACGATTGCAGGCACCTGCCTACGATAGAAAGGAATACACTCATGGCTGGCAAATCCCGCGCGCGACCTTCGTTCAAGAAGCACACCAAACGCTACAAGGAGGTGATCGCCCCAGCCAAGATCCTCGAAGGGATGAAGAAACTCACCAAGAAGAGGAGATACGCCAACCGCCACGGTTAGCCAAGTATGACCCCTTTCAGATTCCGTAGAGCCTGATCGCATCGCTCGACATGTTCGCCGGCTCGTCGTTGTACCTCAACAGTGTTGCGGCAGGGTGCATCGACCTCTTCCTTGCAGAACGGGCAAATCATCGACGTGACCTCCTCTTTAATGGTCCGTCAGGCCAACAAAGATGCACGATCAGGGTTCCGGTTAGTCATTTTCCGGTTCTATAGGAAGAGGCACTGCTGGTGAACGCAGGGGCGGACGCACTTTGAATTTGAGCATCCGAGCTTCACGCTGAATGCCATTTCGTCATGAGACGTCAGGATCACTGTCATCAAAAAGCCAAGGTATCTGGCCTTGATTTCGATATGAGCAAAGCTCCGAAGCGCCCGCGCCAACGTGACAGCCTCAGACAGCCGGGTGATGTGGCTGGTTCGCAACCCCCGAAATCCTCCAACCGCAAGCCGCGCGTGGCTCCGAAGCGCAATGTAGACACGGTATCGGACTCCGTGAGCGCAGAACTGGCCAGAGGAGCGATGGAAGGCCCAGAGGGCAGTTCTGTCCCAAGCGGAGGATCCAAACGGGGCGATCCTCTCGCCAGAGACCGGAGCTTTGTCGCCAAAGGCAACCAGAACGTGTCGGATCAGCAAAGCCCACACAGCGGAGTCGAGGACGAGCAGTCGGTACAGACGGTCGCACTGGCGGATGATTATGGTCCAACAAGCCTCAATCAGGGCATCGCGGGTGGTCTAGCTCAACAGACTAGCGAAGGCGCAGAGATTCCAGCTAACGTGAGGCAGGAATCAACTCAGCATCACCTCATTGCCTCTGATCCCGAGGCGGACAGTGGTGGAGATGATGAAGACCCATCCCGCATGGCTGCTGAGGCGACATCGGATCGAGTGAGGAATGCCCCAGGACGGGTGAAGGTCTGGACCCAAGAGGGAATGGCGGGTGGGATTCAGATGAACCAGCAGACTGATGAGCGAGCAAACCCCATCTACATTCTTGCTGCCATCACTCTCGGCATCCCGGCTCTTCTGACAGTTCCCTTGATCGGATTGAATCCTGGAGTCCAGGAAGGCACTTTCACCACTGTTCTGGGCTTTGTCCTGCTGTCCGCCTTTGTGACGGCAGTGGTGTTTGAAATCAAGAGGCTCGTTGATCAGCCGTCCGACGCTGATCACCACTAGAACATTTTTCGGAGGAGTGGATCCGATTCGCCGTCAACAATGCGGCACAGCCAAGACGAGAGGTGATTCCACGCCAGTGGAAACGGCTCTAGAGAGTGTCATCGCTTGATCCGATCAAGTGTAGCGGCTAGGCAGAGAATGCCCATGAATGATGTGGCGGGGTCTTCGGCTGATCTGTGCCCAGTCCACGCCGGTAATCGAATGTCCTATGGGGGCGAACTGCCCTTCGGGGTGATCTTCGCCGACGCCGAGCGTTGAGCCTCAGAGCTGGATTGGGAGGACAGTTGGTCCCAGACCAAGCGGCGCCGTCGAGCCGCTGTCCAAGCATAACGGGGATCGCCTTCCAAGTGGTGGAGGTAATCACTGAGGCGGTTGCGCTCCAACCAGGTCAAAGCTGCCTCGAGTTCAGGCAGGGTCATCTGGCCTTGTCCCTTGTTGCCGAACACCCGCTTCAGCACCGCATTGGAGCGATGGTAGAGCCCCTCACCAACATGCGGCACCTGCAGGCCGGCTTCGTCCTCCACTGCCTGAGCGGCAACGGCCTCACCGATGCGAGCCCGCAGCCGCCTTTCCGTTGCGGATGGCGGCTCGATCAGGTGTGCTTGGTCGGCTCTTTGTTCTCGGCGGGCCTCTCTGAAGACCGGGCCAGGCTTGAGCGTTGCGAAGCGTAGACCCAACGCATTGCTCTCCAAGGGCGTAATTCCACGTCCCTCTCCTTCATCCCGGTGTGCCGCGAGATGCTCGGCGAGCCAAGATGGTGTCTCCGCCTCAGCATTGCGCTGGCGTTGACGGGCCAGCATCCCCTGCTCAGCCTCGATGCTGTGGCGGAAGCGGACAAACAGCGGATCGTCCGGGTGGAAGACGAGGGCGCGTTGGCTCTCGTAGGGACCAGCATGACGATCCACTCGCGTGGCTCGGGTGATCATCTGTTCAAGCCAGGGGCGGCTGCGGATGTGGGTGAGGGCAGCCACCACCGCGACCTCCGGCGCATCGAGCCCCTCATAGGCCATGGCCACTGTGACCAGGATCGCCGGCTCCGGTGTCAGCCGAAAGGCGGCCAGCGCCTCGGGTGCACCACGCTCATTCGAGATCGCCAATCGCACCTCCCTCTCGGCCTACCGGAGTGGCATCCTGCTTCGCAGCATCTCACAGTAGCGTTGGGCGCTATGCTGATCAGGTGCTACCACGAGCAGCTTGCCGAGACCCAGGACGGCCTCATCGGCAGCCAGCCCCCGCTCAGCCCGCCGGCGTGATCTGAGATTGCATGTGGCCCTGAAGGCCTCCTGGAGCAACTCCTTGGCAAAGCCGATCCGCAGAGTGGTGAACAGGGCAGGGCGGGTGGTCTCGGTCGGGTAGGGGTCGGACAGGCGATGGGGGCCAGCCGGACGTCGTCCATCGCGGTTCGCCCTGCCTGCAACCAACTGGCTTCACCATCGAGGGCACCAAAGGTGATGGGGAGCACCGCGCGCTCGGCTACCGCCTGAGCTCGTGAGTAGCCGGTGATCGCCCAGCCGGGAGCCTCCAGATCAACCTCCTGCGTGCCAGCGTCGGGTCCAGTGCGAGAAGGCAGCCACAGGATGCGCCGGCCATCCGCACGTTCCAGGGTCCCCGAGAGAAGCAAGCGCAGGGCTGCGGACTCCAGAAGCGGCAGCAGCGCCCGGCTCCAAGCTGAGGCATCTTCGTTCAGGGAAGGGGCTCGGCCGGTACTTGCGGAAGCGACTGCCTCATACTCGCTCAGAGTGGGCAGGTGATGCACCTCATCAACCACGAGCAGGGTGCGATGGCGGCGGAGTTCGGCCAGATGCAGATCCGGTGCCGCCGCGATCGCCTGGTAAGTGGTGATGTACCCAGCCAAGCCCCGGCTCGGGTTTGATTCGTTGTCGGCTGCACGAACTGAGAGCCCGTGGCCAAGCACGGCTCGCCAGACCGGGTCGGTAAAGGCCTCTTCGGCTTGTAGGCGGAGGCTGTCGCGGGGCACAACCCAGCAAATGCGCTCGGCGTAGCCGGCCTCGATCAGGCGAGCCGCAGCAATCACGGGGAGGAGGGACTTGCCGCCGCCAGGCATCACTGCCGCCAGGATCTCGGTCACTCCCGTCGCTTCCTCGCGTGCGATTGCAGCGACAAGGCCTGCAAGAGCCTGCTGATGCGCGCGTAGGGGCTTTTGAGAAGACGTGGGCATATGGACCCGTCCGAAGGCAAATCACCAGCATCCAGCATGGGGCGTTTCCGGCGACGTGTGAATCCCTCCGCCAGTGCGGCGCACTCTTGAGATCACTCAGCGGCCGCAAGACGCTCTGACTTTTAATCAGAGAGTCCTGGGTTCGAGTCCCAGCGCGCTCACCAACAATATCAAAGGGTTGCCGGCATTTGCCCTTTGAGCCGTTTTCTCCCAGGTAGCCAATAGGTAGCCAGACGATCTCTTCGGCTGCTCATCACTTTCGACATAGGACCACTGTCGAGAGGGTGATCGGCTGCGCGAGGCTGGCCTCACCCCCATCACCCGATTTAGCATGGCGGCGACTCATTCGAGGAGGCGAGGGCGGTACATATGGGGCACGAGCATCACCACGATCATGACGACCACAGCCATCTCTCGGACATCGAGCTGCGGGTGCGCGCACTCGAGTCCATCCTGGTCGAGAAGGGCTATGTCGATCCAGCCGCCATTGATGCGCTGGTCGAGACCTACGAGGTCAAGGTCGGACCGCGCAACGGGGCCAAGGTGGTCGCCAAGGCGTGGGCCGATCCGGCTTACCGGGAATGGCTCCGGGCGGATGCGACCGCTGCCATCGCGTCCCTCGGCTTCGTTGGCCGCCAAGGCGAGCATATGGTGGCGGTCGAGAACACCCTGGATCAGCACAACATGGTCGTATGCACCCTGTGCTCCTGCTACCCCTGGCCGGTGCTCGGTCTTCCTCCGGTCTGGTACAAGTCTGCCCCGTACCGCTCCCGGGCTGTGCTCGACCCTCGTGGGGTTCTGGCCGAGTTCGGCGTGCACCTGCCGCAGACCACCCGCATCCGTGTCTGGGACTCGACCGCTGAGGTCCGGTACCTCGTGATCCCGATGCGACCCGAAGGCAGCGAGAGCATGAGCGAGGAGGCACTGGCCGAACTCGTCACCCGCGACTCCATGATCGGCACCGGGCTCGCCCGGCGAGCGGAGGCGATACGATGAATGGCGCCCAGGACCTTGGCGGCATGATGGGCTTCGGCCCGATCGCAATCGAGCACAACGAGCCTTGGTTCCATGCCGAGTGGGAGCGACGGGCCTTTGGCTTGACCCTAGCGATGGGAGCCACCGGCAGCTGGAACATCGACATGAGCCGGCACGCCCGGGAGTCCTTGCCGCCTGCCGAGTATCTCACCTCGAGCTACTACGAGATCTGGACCAAGGGTGTCGAAAGGCTAGTTATTGCAGCCGGGCTCGTCTCCAGGGAGGAGCTGACGTGTGGCCAGTCTCTTGCGGAGCCAGCGCCGATCAAGCGCGTACTGAAGGCCGAGGACGTGCCGGCCGTGCTGGCCCGTGGTGGTCCGGCCGAGCGTCCAATCGAGCAGCCGATGCGCTTTGCGGTGGGTGAGCGGATCCGCACCCGCAACATCCACCCTCCGGGCCATACCCGCCTGCCGCGCTACGCTCGCGGCAAGACGGGCGTTGTTGAGCTGGTGCATGGCACCCACGTGTTTCCGGACGCGAATGCTCACGGACAAGGTGAGCAGCCGCAATGGCTCTACACGATCTGCTTCTCCGGCCGGGAGCTGTGGGGCGAGCAGGCGGATCCAAACATCAGTGTCTCGATTGATGCCTGGGAGAGCTACCTTGAGCCGGCATGAAGATTTGGTCCGTGTGGCCGCGAACGTCGCGCCGATCCCTCGCGGGGATGATGGCGCGCCTGTCTTTCGCGAACCATGGGAGGCTCAAGCCTTCGCAATGACGCTGGCTCTCTACGAGCAGGGCCTGTTTACCTGGACGGAGTGGGCTGCCGCGCTCTCGGCTGCGATCAAACGGGCCCAAGCGACCGGTGACTGTGATGATGGCTCGACCTACTACCAGCACTGGCTCTCTGCGATCGAGCAGTTGGTCAGGGACAAGGGCTTTGTAAGTGAAGAGGCTCTAGCGGAACGGCGAGATGCTTGGGACCGCGCGGCACACGCCACGCCGCATGGGCAGCCAATCCTGCTCGAGAATGATCCACTCCGCTAATCTGCACGCTGCGAGGGCGCAAGTGGCGAGGGAGAACACGTGTTGCTGGAACATGAAGAAACGGATTGTCGGGTTTCACCTTGACGAAGAACAGCACTGGGTTGCTGAACTTGAATGTGGCCACAACCAACATGTCCGCCATAATCCGCCGTGGACCATTCGTCCATGGGTGATTACCGAGGAGGGCCGCGATAGGGCGCTAGGCCACGAGCTGAACTGCAAGAAGTGCGACGTCGGCGCGCCACCCGACCAGAGTGATCTCGATTAATGCCTCACGTGGCACCAAGCCGAAGTAGACGGAGCGTCTGCAGTCGTGGGGTCAGCAGACCTCTACACGGTCACGCTTAACGGCTCAGTTTGATCCACTCCAGACCTTCCTCACCGAGTGGCAGTACGACGGCCGCGTCACGAAAATCTCTCACCTTAAGTGGTGCTTTGACAGCGGCACACTTCGAGGCTATTTCATAGAGAGGATTATCGTTACATAGAGTGAAACGTCCATGCCCAGGGAAGCCTTGGATAGCGAAGCGCGGGAGGAAGGTGGGGTGATTGCCGTCGAGCGTGCCTTAGCAGTGCTCGATGCTTTCACACCTGACGACCGGTCCTTGAGCTTGGCGGAACTGGCACGACGGGTCGACCTGTCGAAGCCGACCGTTCTCCGTTTCACGAGGTCGCTTGCCAGAGCCGGCTACCTCGTGCGCAACGACGACGCGACCTTCCGCCTTGGACCGAAGCTCGCCCGACTGGGAACGCTCTACCAAGCCGGCTTCCGGATCGAGGATTATGTCCAGCCAGCCCTGCGTCGCCTGGCTCAGGAAACCGGGGAAAGCGCGGCGTTCTACGTTCGCGAAGGCGATATGCGGGTCTGCCTCTTTCGCGTGGATTCGCCGCAATCCATCGGGCACCACGCCCGGACCGGTGATCTGCTACCCCTTGACCGCGGTGCGCCAGGACGCGTGCTTCTTGCCTTCTGTGGCGAGCCCGGAGAGCCATATGATCAAATCCGCCGTGACTTGTTCCATATCACGTTTGGCGAGCGCGATCCGCAAGTAGCCGCCATTGCCTGCCCCGTATTCAGCTATGGCCAGCAGGTCGCCGGGGTTATTGGCGTGGCAGGCCCGACAAGCCGTTTCGATGAAGAGGCTGTCGCCCACCATCTTGAGTTGCTGAGGTCCATCTCCACCGAACTTACACGACAACTCGGCGGAACGCCCTTGAGCCAGGCTTCGACCCACAGGCCAAGCACGTCTCCCCGCGTCCGCGCTGACTGAGCCCAGTCAGCAGCAATCATAAAGAGAGGAAGCCGTGCTGAAGGTTCCGGAAACACCTTGTCCCTGTGCATGGGCCGCATAACCATGCAAAAGGGGTGGCATGGCGTACGCGCGGCCTTGTCCGAGGCCAATTATCGCAATTTCACCATCGGCAACGTCTTCTCGCTCGTCGGAACCTGGGTTCAGCGGGTTGCACTCGGCTGGCTCGTCTGGGAACTGACGGGCTCAGGGGCATGGCTGGGGGCGGTCGCTTTCGCCGACCTGTTTCCGATGGTCGTCGTGACCCCCTTGGCTGGCGCGATGGCCGACCGGTCCGAGCGACTGCGGGTCACGCGGATCAGCCAGGCCTTGCTCATGCTGCATGCGGGACTGCTCACCATTCTCAGCGCCCTCGGCCTGCTCAACCCGGGCCTCGTGTTGGTACTGGCACTGGTCGGCGGAGTCATCACGGCCTTCAACCAGCCCTTTCGGATGGCGCTTCTCCCCAGTCTCGTCGAGCGCCCGAACCTGATCAGTGCGGTCGCGATCAACTCTGTCGCGTTCAACGTTGCCCGCTTCGTCGGTCCCGCCATCGCGGGCCTCGTGATTGCGAAGGGCAGCCTCACACTGGCTTTCGCGATCAATCTCGGGACGTTCGCAGTCTTCTCCTGGACGCTTGCCAGGATACGTCTAGTTTCCGCCGAAGCCACCCGGCCCGCCAATGGCGGATTGATCACGTCAGTCGTCGAAGGTTGGCGCTATGCCGCCGGGCATGTCGGCCTCGGCGCCATGTTTCTTACGCTGACGGTCGTCTCGCTTTGCATACGCCCCATTCTCGAACTCATGCCGAGCTACGCGGCCCTGTTCGGCCCTGACGCCAGTAAGTTTGCCTTCATGACATCCGTGATCGGCCTCGGCGCCCTGGTCGGGGCACTCTGGCTGAGCCGGCAGGCCGATCCTGCGGCCCTGGCCAAAATGGCGCTGTCCAATGGCCTCCTAATGGGCGCGGCATTGTTCGTCGCGTCGGTCGTACGTCAGGAACTGCTGGGACTCGTCGCCCTGTTCGTCGTGGGCTTCGGCATGGTCTTGAGCGGGATCGCCAGTCAGACCGTGATTCAGCTTGCTGTGCCCGATCACCTGCGGGGTAGGATGCTTGCTCTGCACAGCATGATCTTTCGGGGGGCACCGGCCCTTGGTGCCTTGGTAATCGGAGCCTTGTCGGACCTAACGGGGCTGCGTGGTCCCCTGGTCGCAGGCGCAGCCGTGACCTTCGCCTTCAGCGGGATCGTTTATTCCCGGCGCAAGCTGATCCTCAAGAGCCTCGGTCTATGAACGAGATCCGGGATGGTCGGGGCGCAGGGTACGCGACGGGTCACAGCGGCAAGGCGCACGGCTTATTCATTGGCAACCGGAGAGAAGAGTCTTATGAGTAGTCCTGACACGCCGCGCGGCATGGAGCGTTCCACGACGGATCTGGAATCGACGCCGGTTAAGGATATCGTGCAAACACCTCCTGCCGCTCTGCCGCGGCGCCTCCGTCGGATCCTCGCACTTGATGACTTCGAGATTGCGGCGCGCCGCCACCTGCCTCGGCCGATCTTCGGGTACGTGTCAGGGGCTGCCGAGACCAACGCCTCCCTCCGCGACAACCGATTGGTCTTTGAGGAGTTTGGCTTCGTCCCGCGGGTGCTCGTCGATGTATCGAGGCGTACTCAGGCAGTTGAACTGCTCGGCAGGACATACGCGGCCCCGTTCGGGATCGCTCCTATGGGAATCAGTGCCTTATCCGCCTACCGAGGCGATCTGGTCCTGGCGCGAGCGGCCGGGCAAGCTAACATTCCGATGATGATGAGTGGGTCTTCGCTCATCCGGTTGGAGGAAGTCGCCGAGGTGAACCCTGCGGCTTGGTTCCAGGCCTATCTGCCAGGCGAACCTGACAGGATCCTCGGATTGTTGGAACGGGTGGAGCGGGCAGGCTTCGGGACGCTCGTGCTGACCGTCGACACGGCCGTTCTGGCCAATCGCGAGAACAACGTCCGGAGCGGCTTCTCGACACCTCTCCGGCCCAGTCTCCGCCTGGCCTGGGACGGCATGATACGGTCGAACTGGACGCTGAACACGTTCCTGCGAACGTTGCTGAAGCACGGCATGCCCCACTTCGAGAATTCCTACGCCACACGCGGAGCGCCGATCCTGGCCAGAAGCGTGATGCGGGACTTCGGAGCCAAGGATCATCTGAACTGGCGTCATCTGGAACTGATCCGGGAACGCTGGAAGGGACGCCTGGTCGTCAAGGGCATTATGGCCAAGGAGGATGCCTGCATCGCCCGGGACAGCGGTGTCGAGGGGATCATCGTGTCGAACCACGGTGGCCGGCAGCTCGATGGGACAGTCTCGCCCCTCCGCGTCCTACCCGCCATTGCGGATGCCGTGGGGACTTCGATCCCCGTCATGATGGACGGCGGCGTCCGGCGAGGTTCCGACGTGCTGAAGGCCATCGCCCTTGGCGCTGCATTCGTCTTCGTCGGCCGTCCGTTCGTCTACGCGGCCGCAATCGGAGGCGAACACGGTGTCAGCCATGCCATCAACATTCTTTCGACCGAGATCAGCCGGAACATGGGCCTTCTCGGGATCAACTCGCTCGGTGAACTGGGTCCGGAGCGGCTTCTCAGGATCAGAGGCGTAGATGTGTCCAAGTCTTGAGAGAGGCTTCGACGGCCGGCGCCACAGTAACACTCGACAGCATCGCCCCAAAGATGTGGTCGTCCGCGATCGGTGCGGGATCGGCTTCGTAGGGCGTGTCTCAGCGCGCCACACCGTACTCGCCACTGAAACTCACGAGATGCTGGTGCAGCCGGTCGATCACGATCGTTCGCGTGCTCGTGCGGCGTTCGATCAAACCGATCTGACGATGGACCTGCGGATTCCCGAACGGAGCTGACACGACCTCGCCAAGGGCCTCCTTCAGGGCGCTGTAAGGGGCGACGGATGCACCAAGGCCGTTGACTACACATGCGACGACAGCGGTCATGGTGTCGGTCTCCGCGATCAAGTTCGTAACGATGCCACTCCTTGCCAATTCGGTATCGATCAGTTGAGTAAGACGAAACCTGCTGTTGAACCTCACATATGGGAGGGTCGAGAGCATTTCCGTTGCAGACATTTGCGGCGTGCCGGGCGGTGCGATCGCAAACAAGGGCTCGTTGATGAATGGGCTCCATCTCAGCGCTGCGGGAACTCCGGAGTGCTCCGCGACCATCGCCGAATCAAGCCGCCCCGACACGACATCGTTCAGGAGTCCGTCGCTGTTGGCGACATGAAGCTTGATCTTGAGATCGGGATAGTCCGCCTTCAGCGCGACGATCGCCCGGGGCAACAAGGACAGGACACTGGACCGAATGGAGCCGATCGTGAAGGTGCCCGTGATCGCCTTTCCGGATATGGCGTCGATCACGTCATCGGCGGACCGGACGAGGTTGCGCGCGGCGTCGAGCATTTGAAGCCCGTGACTGTTGAGCGTCATCGGCCGAGTCGAGCGGTCGAACAACTCGGCCTGGACCTCGATCTCCAGGGCCTGGATCTGTTGGCTGACTGCGGAGGGCGTCAGCCCGACGGTATCCGCCGCCTTGGCAAACGTTCCGTGCTCGGCAATCGCGATGAATGTCTTCAGTTGGCGGATGTCCATCGAACCTTGGCCGGCGCTTATTAAGAAAATCTGTTCATGTTTGCCAGAATTATTCGCTTTTTTCAAGAAATCCTTATGTTACGAATCGTCGCCAACGAAACACCGAGCAAAAAAGCTTCGGGAAATGGGAGGATGTGATCCAAGGTGCGATATCTCGCACCTCGTCCTCGCTCATCCCGACCGCGAGGAACGCATGGACAGCCGCAATATCCTGGTCACTGGCCCCGCCATCAACGAGCAAGCCGTCAAGCTCATCGCCGACAATGGCTACAGTGTAGCTTATGTCCCTCCCTATACGAACGAGGAGGACCTGGTCCGGATCGTTGCCGAGGTCGACCCGGTCGGGGTCGTGGTCCGGATGGGACGCTTCGGGGCATCCGCGATTGACGCCGCACCATCGCTGCGCGTCCTTTCCAAGCACGGTGTCGGGGTGGACAACATTGACGTCGATGCCGCGACCCGTCGTGACATCCCTGTTGTCGTAGCAGCCGGTGCAAACGCCCGTTCCGTCGCCGAGCATGCGATTACCCTCGTGCTGACCACCGTCAAGCGCATCGTACCGCTCGACAGCGGTTTGCGCGCCGGCCGTTGGGAAAAAGCCGGGTTCTCGGGCGTGGAGGTCGCGGGTCTGACCATGGGCCTGGTCGGCTTCGGGGCCATCGCGAGGCACACGGCCGTCTATGCGAAAGCCCTCGGAATCCATGTCCGCGCCTTCGACCCCTTTGCCGATGACGCGACCTTCGCCAATGCCGGCGTCACCCGGGACGCTGCCGTCGAGGACCTTCTCGCCGCGTCCGACATCGTCAGCCTGCACTGTCCCCTGACGCCTGAGACGCGCAACCTACTCGACGACAATGCGATCGGCCTGATGAAGCCTGGATCCTACGTCGTCAACACGGCCCGCGGCGGACTGATCGACGAGGACGCCCTGGTCAGGGCCATCGACAGCGGCCACATCGCGGGCGCCGGCCTCGACACGTTCGCAACCGAACCTCCCGCTCCTGATCATCCCTTCTGGGGACGGCAGCAGATCGTCGTGACCCCGCACGTCGGCGGCGTGACAAAGCAGGCCAACGTCCGGGTCGGAGTCGACGCGGTCGAGGGGATCCTGGCCGTCATCCAAGGCCGCGATCCGGGTCGGGAGAGGATCGTGAACTACCGGGCCCTCGCGAAGGCATCGACCTGAGCGAATTTCATATTCGACATCCAGTACCGAAAACCATGAGGAGAAGACGTTGAGCATAGGATTTAGGGTTCGGAACCGGGAGCGCGCCGTCGACCAGGAATGGGTCGAGAAGTTCAAGGAGTTGCCCGTCGCGAATGTCAGCGACAGCATGTACCGCATGTACGCCGCCGGCGCGCAGCTCCGCCCGATGCACCGAGAGGGCAAGCTCGCCGGCCGCGCACTGACGGTGAAGGCGCCGCCCGGCGACAACCTGATGCTGCACAAGGCCATGGACATGGCCGAGCAGGGTGACGTCATCGTCATGGATGCCGGCGGTGAGGTGACCCACGCCCTGATGGGCGAGATGATGCTCGACTATGCACGCAGGCGCGGCATCGTCGGCTTCGTCCTCAACGGCGCCATCCGCGACGCGGATGCCTTTCTGGAAATGAACGTTCCGTCATTCGCCATCGGAGTGACCCATCGCGGACCGTACAAGAACGGTCCCGGCGAGGTGAACTGCCCGATCGCCATCGGCGGAATGGTCATCATGCCCGGCGACCTAGTCCTCGGGGATGCCGACGGCGTGGTGGTCGTGCCGATCGACGACGTGGCTGACGTCTACGAAAAGACGGTTGCCAAGCACGCCGCCGAGAACAAGCAGATGGACGCCATCAAGGCAGGCACGCACAAGCCGACCTGGTTCAACGAAACGCTCGCCAAGATGGGCTGCGAATTGCCGTAATAAGGCTGCCACGGTATCGGCCCGCATGAGCGGGTGTTCGGCACTCGCCCATGGGTGAGTGCCGAGGAAGTCCAAGTCACCATCGGTTACGCGGTGGAACCTGAATGAGTTCGGAGGGGAACTCCGAAACGTTTGAGCGGTCACGGTGACCGCTGTCCATGGGAGGAACGAATGAAGCACCTGATCCGGAATACCGCACTTGCCACGTCGATGCTGGTCGGCATCGGAGCCGCTCATGCCGAGTGGCCGACGGACCGGCCGATCGAAATGATCGTTGCCTTCGCCCCAGGCGGCGGCACGGACGTGATGAACAGGACCCTCGCGCCCTACATCGAGAAGGAGCTCGGCGCGAAGATCACCATCCTGAACCGACCCGGCGCGTCCGGTGAAATCGCGTACACCGCGATGACGCAGGCGAAGCCCGACGGCTACACGTTGTCCTCTCTCAACACCCCGGGCTACCTGACGATGCAGATGGACCGAAAAGTTCGCTTCGATCCTAAGAAAATCTGCCCTGTTGCCCGCATCGTCGAGGACCCTGGCGCATTTATCGTGCAGGCGAATTCCGAATTCAAATCGCTCAAGGACTTGGTCGCATACGCCAAAGCCAACCCAGGTAAGGTCAGCGTTGGCACGACCGGCCTCGGAACGGACGAACATCTCGCCCTGCTGCAACTGGAAAAATCGGCTGGTGTCGATCTGACCCCGGTAACGTTCAACGGCGCGAACGAGGCGAGGACGGCACTGCTCGGCGGGCACATCATGGCCATGGGGATCAACGTCGGGGAGTTCGTCGGTGGCGAACATTCCGCCTTCAAGGCACTCGGCCAGTTTGCCGACCAGCGGTCCGTCATCGCTCCCGACCTGCCAACGGCCAAGGAGCAGGGCTATGATGTCCTCATGAGCTCGGAGCGCGGCATCGCAATGAACTGCGAGGTTCCTGAAGCGATCAGGACGAAGTACTCGGAGGCTGTCAAGAAGGCTCTCGACAATCCGGAATTCCAGGCTCAGGCCAAGCAGCAGTCCCTCGCACTTTCCTATCGCTCGTCGGAAGAGTGGAACAAGGAGCTCCCTGCAAGGGCGGAGCGGCTTGGGGAAATCTGGAAGTTGGCCAAGGAACAGAAGTGATGGCGGATCCGCGCAAGGCTGGGGGGACGGGCGATCGCCCGGACCTCCTGACGGCCATCATGTTCGTGGGCATCGGTGCGCTCGGCCTCTGGGCCGGGCGCGACCTGACCATGGGAACGGCCGCCGCCATGGGCCCAGGCTATCTGCCAAGGATCGTCTGCTCGCTCCTGATCCTCGTCGGCCTAGTCGTCGGCGGAATCGGATTCTTCCGAGCCCGAGAGGACATCGTGGCACCGAAGCTCCGTCCCCTGTCGATCATCCTGCTGTCGGTCGTCGGCTTTGCCTTCATTGCCGAGTACTTCGGCTTCGTGGCCGCGTCCGTCTGGCTGCTGGTGGTCGGAAGCCTCGCGGATCGCGAGTCCAAATGGCGTGAGGTGATCCTGCTCACCGCCGGGCTGACCGCCTTCGGCGCGCTGGTCTTTATCGTCGGTCTCGGCGTCCAGATGCCCATCTGGCCCTTCTGAGGAGTGAACCATGGAATTCCTCCACCTGCTCGCGCTCGGGTTCGGCGAAGCGCTGACTCCGATGAACCTGGGCTTCTGCCTGCTGGGAGCCCTTCTCGGGACGCTGATCGGTGTGTTGCCGGGCATCGGCCCGACCGCGACGATTGCCGTTCTCCTGCCGATCACCTTCTACCTGCCCCCATTGGCCGGCATCATCATGCTCGCCGGCATCTACTACGGGGCGCAGTACGGCGGATCGACAACCGCCATTCTGGTCAATCTCCCCGGTGAGGCATCATCGGTGGTGACCGCGATTGACGGTTACAAGATGGCGCAGAAAGGCAAAGCCGGATCAGCGCTTGCCATCGCGGCGCTCGGATCATTCTTTGCCGGAACCGTATCGACGTTCGGCCTTGCGATTGCAGGCCCGACGCTCTCGTCATTCGCGCTCTCGTTCGGCCCTGCCGAGTATGTGTCACTGATGCTCTTCGGCCTGTTGGCCGCCACCGTCCTTGCCAGAGGGCCCGTCCTGAAGGCGATCGGCATGATCCTACTCGGCTTGGTGCTCGGTATGGTCGGCATCGACGCGGCATCTGGCGAGGAACGCTTGACGTTCAATGCGATCGAACTCTTCGACGGCATCGACTTCGTCGTGATCGCAATTGGCGTTTTCGGCTTCACCGAGATCATCGAGAACCTGGAAAACGTGGAAGCACGAGGCGTCCTTGTCAGCAAGCTCAGCCGCCTGTGGCCCACGCGGGAGGACTTCCGGAAGGCTTGGCCGGCCGTCCTGCGGGGGACGGGTATCGGGACGTTTCTCGGAATCTTGCCGGGTGGCGGTGCGACGCTCGCGTCATTCTGCGCCTACTCCCTGGAAAAGAAGGTTGCGAAACATCCTGAGGAGTTCGGGACCGGAGCCGTCCAGGGCGTGGCGGGGCCTGAAGCCGCCAACAATGCCGGCGCACAATCGTCATTCATACCGCTGCTCACGCTCGGCATCCCATCCAACAACATGATGGCTATGATGCTGAGCGCGTTCATCATCCATGGGATCACGCCTGGGCCAACTGTTCTGCAATCCCAGCCGGAGATCTTCTGGGGCCTCGTGGCGAGCATGTGGGTCGGCAACCTGATGCTGGTCGTCATCAACCTGCCGCTGATCGGCGTCTGGGTGAAGCTGCTGACAGTACCTTACCGTCTCCTGTACCCGGCCATCCTGTTGTTCTGCTGCGTCGGAGTCTACAGCATCAACAACCGGATCTTCGACGTGGTGCTCGCCGCAGGTTTTGGGCTGCTCGGATACCTGTTCCGCAAAGCGAAATGCGAACCGGGCCCCTTGCTGCTCGGCTTCGTTCTCGGTCCGCTGCTGGAAACGAACATCCGTCGCGCCCTAGTGATCTCTCACGGAAGCCCGAGCGTGTTCTTCGAACGGCCGATCAGCCTCGTCCTGCTGCTGGCGACCGCCGCGATGTTCATCCTGATGGTCCTGCCATCCTTCCGCAAGACCCGCGAAGTGGCGTTCCAGGAGGAAGAGGCCTGAGGCCCCCTGAATAAAACAACGGGACAGGGACCGCGGCATGCGCACCCTGTCCCTCGATCACGAACAGGTCCATTACCCATGTCCGAGAGTCTCAAGAAGACCGCGCGCATCGTCGTGCTCGACCGCGACACCCTGCCTGAGGACATCACCTTGCGGGCGTTCTCGTTTCCCCATGAACTCGTCGCGTTCGCCCGGACCAAGCCGGAAGAGGTGGCGGAACGTATCCGCGACGCCGACATCGTCATCACCAACAAGGTCCCCGTTCGCCGCGAGGCGATCGGAGACGCGAGGAACCTCCGGCTCGTTGCCATCGCCGCAACGGGCACGGACGTGGTCGACGTCGCCGCCTGTGCCGAACGCAGGATCGGCGTCACGAACATCCGTAACTATGCCGTCAATACTGTGCCGGAGCATACGTTTGCGCTGATCCTCGCGCTGCGCCGCAGCCTGGTCGCCTACCATGATTCCGTCCGCGCCGGGCGTTGGCAGGAGACCGGCCAGTTCTGCTACTTCGATTACCCAATTCGCGACCTTGCCGGCTCGACCCTCGGCATCATCGGGGACGGGGTTCTGGGACGTGCCGTGGCCGATCTTGGCCATGCCTTTGGCATGAAGGTGCTCTTCTCGGACTACAAGGGCACGACCGGAATGGGTCCGCTCTACACGCCCTTCGAGCAGGTCTTGCGAGAGAGCGACGTGATCACCCTTCACTCTCCCCTGATGCCATCCACCCGCAACATGATCTCCACCGACGAGTTCGCGATGATGGCCCGTCGTCCGTTGCTGATCAACACGGCCCGCGGAGGGCTCGTCGATGAGATCGCCCTCGAGCGTGCGTTGCGGGAGAGGCAGGTCAGTGGGGCAGGATTCGACGTGGTCACGACCGAACCACCGCCGCCCGACCATCCGCTGATGCGGCTGCTCGACCTTCCGAACTTCATTCTCACCCCGCACGTCGCCTGGGCTAGCCACGAAGCTGTCCAGGGTCTTGCCGACCAACTGGTCGACAACATCGAAGCCTTCGAACGTGGACAGCCGACGAACATGGTCGCGGCCTGATCGATGGCCGTCGATCACGATCCCAAGACCTTTCTGACGTCCCTGTTCGCCGCAGCCGTGACCGCCGCGGATCCATACGAGGCGATCAGGGCCAATCTTCCGGCAAGGCCAAAGGGGCGAACGATCGTCATCGGGGCCGGCAAAGCATCCGCCGAGATGGCCCGAGCCTTCGAGGCGCTTTGGGACGATCCCCTTGAAGGTATCGTGGTCACCAGGCGCGGATCACATGCTCCTTGCAACAGGATCGAGATCATCGAGGCCAGTCATCCCGTTCCGGATGTCGCGAGCCTGATGGCGTCCCGTCGTCTCATGGAAACCGTCTCGGGCTTGAGCGAGGACGACCTTGTCGTCGCGTTGATCTCGGGCGGCGGATCCTCGCTGTTGGCATTGCCTCAGGACGGTCTGACCCTGGACGACGAGATCGCGGTTGCGGAGGTGCTTCTGGCGTCAGGCGCACCCATCTCCGCGATGAACGTCGTGCGCACCCAGCTCTCGGCGATCAAGGGAGGACGCCTGGCGCTTGCAGCCTACCCCGCGAAAGTCGTTACCCTCATCGTATCGGATATCCCGGGCGACGACCCAGGGCTGGTTGCCTCCGGTCCGACGGTTGCCAACCGGGCATTGCCCGCGGAGGCCCTCCGGATCATTGAGCGGCATCGCCTCCGCCTGCCTGCGCGGGTGATGGACTTCCTGAAGCGCCGGAACGGGACGGATGCTGATCCGGACCATCCGTGCTTCGCCAGCAATGAGGTCAAGGTCATCGTGTCTGCGGCGGCCTCCCTTGCGGCGGCTGCGGCGCGGGCGCAAAAACTGGGGGTGCGGGCAGTCGTCCTCGGAGACGCCATCGAGGGCGAGGCGCGGGAAGTCGCCAAGGCGCATGTGGCAACTGTCGACGATATCCTCCGCAAGGGTGGACCGTCCGAGAGGCCCTTGGTCCTGCTGTCTGGTGGGGAATGCACCGTTACGATCCGGGGGATGGAAAGGGAGGGCGGAATACGGAGTTCCTTCTTGCCCTCGCGATCGAGATCGCCGGAAGGGGCGGCCTCTTCGCCCTGGCCGCCGATACCGATGGAATCGACGGTTCCGAAGACAATGCCGGCGCATTCACGGATGGGTCGGCTGTCACCCGGTTGGCGGCACGCGGTCTCGAGGCGCATCACCTTCTCGCAAGAAACGACGCCTGGACCGCGTTCAATGCCGTGAACGACCTGTTCGTTACGGGTCCGACCAGAACGAACGTCAACGATTTCCGGGCCATCCTGATCATGTATGTGGGCGCCTGCCATAGTGCGAATGTCGCTTATTGGCACGTTCCGGAAGTAGGCCGAACTTCTGCAAAGGCACGACGAGCGGACCTTCAATTGGTCCGCCCAACGTTACTCCTTGACCCACAGGAGACGTTGATCCGGCAGATGGGAATGGATCGGCAGGCTGGCCGTCGACCGCCGGCGGAGTGCCTTGCCCTTAGCAGACGCAGAGACATTGCGATGCCGCTTAGGACGACTACCTTCGTCCTAAGCGGCATCGTGAATCGAGGGGGTTCATGCCCTGATTGAGGAGGTCGACGGACTTTGCCTATCGAATGGCCGTGGCTTGCGACCAGACGACCATCCAATGTCCATCACGATGCTCATAAGTGTCGGTGTGCCAGTAGTCTCTGAGGGGAACTTTGTGCCCGCCGAAGACAACCTCAAGCTGAGCGCTGTACCGAAGAACCGCGCCCCCCTCATAGAGCCGCACGGCGATATCGCCTGGCTGCCATGCCAAGTACTTGAGCTGCCCGGAGGCGATGGCGCCCATATAGTCCTGCTTTGAAAGAGCCACGCCGATCGGCGTTATCAGCTGGAAGTCTGGGGCATGAAAGTGTTGTGCCCGATCAATATCAGCGCTGACCAGGGCGCGAAGCCTGGCACGTTCCGTTTCCCGCAGAAATTCGGCCTCATTGGCCGGTGAGAACGCGCCGGTGGTGGGGATTGTCATGGGTGTTCGCCATTCTGGGAAATGAATCGATAGGTCTCTGCTGGAGGCGGCGGGTCAAGCGTGCTGGTTCGGCCTCTCGACAGATACCAACCCCAGGTCGATGAGGCTTTGTGCGCTGGCCCGGATACACTCCTTGTCCGGCCGTGAGCTCCAGTTCAGGATACGCCTTGCTTTTGCTGCGCTGACGCTCAGATCCCGACCGAGTTCATGAACGATCGTTCGTGCATTGGGATCGAACTTCGCCATGTCTCTGACGACGTCATCGGGAACTTCACGGGTCGGCAACCGGGAACCATGGTCGGGAAAGGAGCGCGCAAGAACGGCCACCAAGTCCTTGAGCCAGAAGAACCCGCCTCCGACAATGAAGCGTTGCCCGCCAGCGGCTAGATTCGTCATCGCCCGAATGTGGGCATCCGCAGCATCGCGCACATCCACGACGGAAAAGCCAAAGCGTGGAATGCCCTCGAAGTGTCCGGACATCAGGTGATGGATCAAGCCCACGGACGTCCCAATCTTCGTGCCGAGCAAAGGCCCAAGGATCACGCTCGGATTGATGACGGCGAGGTCGAGCCCGACTTCTCGTGCAAAGGCCCAAGCAGTCTGCTCGGTGAGCGTCTTCGACTTGTAATAGGGAGTCGCGCGGGGGCTATCCGGGTCGGTCCAATTATCCTCGGTGTAAGGTGCCTGGCCGTCGCCATGGTTCGTGGCCGCCACCGATGACGTCATGACGACACGCTCGACCCGCGCTTGGTGTGCCGCGCGGAGCACGCGCAACGCACCATCGTGGGCTGTGCGGATCAGCTCACGCTCGTTCTCGGGAAAGCCGGGGGGAAAGGGTGACGCCGTGTGAATGACATATCGGCAATTCTCGACAGCGGCAGCCCAGCCATCATCGCTGTCGAGATCGGCCTGCACAAAGCTGAGGTTCTCCGTAACATCCCCATGACTGTGGGATCCAAGTTCGTCGCGTATCGCATCGCTCCTATCGATGCGCCGCAGGCTTCCTCGCACCCGATACCCTTGTTCAAGCAGTTTCAAAGCGATGTGGCCAGCGAGGAATCCGCTGATGCCTGTCACCAGGACAGTCGTATCCCGGGGATCTTCATCCAGCACAATGGTCATCGGATTTCCTTTCGTCCGAGCCTGCGGCTGCTTCCAGAAATTAGACAGGGGAGTGATTGGGGCGAGATCGACTTCGCCATGCAGAGTGCTGGACCAGATCCACAACGACGTCGCTCCTTCCGACAGGGCGTCAGATTGCTTACTTCGTCGTGACGGTCACCAAGGCGGTCACCGGCTTGCCGTCCACGAGAACGGGCCTGTGGTGATCATCGGCGAGGAGGACGCCGATTACGTGTTGGCCCGTAGCCTTCGGGCAATGGCCGAAGCGAGCCTTGATGAGGTCGCCTCCGAAGTCGCTGTTCATGCTGTTGTATGGCTTGCCCGGGATGTTGCAGGTGTCGCCGTCCGGATCGATCTTCATATGCACATGGCCGCATTGGCGGTTCGCGCCGCACTGACCTGCGGGGAGCAGTGTGAAGTTGCTCTTCACCACTATGCCTGTCGCCTTCTCAGGATCATTCCCAAGCTCGACAGCCGAACCGGGCTGCGGCCAAACGATCTCCAGGATGGGGCGGTCTTCGGCGTAAGCCAACCCGATCGGCGATGCCAGGAGAGCGAGACTGGTCAACAGGGCGGAACGAAGCATGTGGATCTCCATCGAGGGTGTAATCAGTGATTACATGCAACAGAGACTGGGTCAACAAAATAATCGCTGATTACATTGAAGCGTGCTATCAGTCAGAAATGGCCGAAAAATCCGTCACGAAGGCAGGCGACCAGCCCAAGCCCTATCATCATGGCAACCTGGTCGAGGCGCTCATTGCGGCGACTGTCGAACTCATCGAGGAGCGCGGGGTCGAGCAACTGTCCGTGCGCGAGGTGGCAAAGCGTGCAGGCGTTTCGCCAGGAGCGCCGTTCCGGCACTTCCGATCAAAAACGGCGCTCCTGACGGCTGTCGCCGAACAGGCGATGGATCGGCTTACACGATCAGTCGCCAGAGCCGCGTCGGAAGTCGATAGCGCTGATCCCGTAGCCGCGTTCGAAGCGATCGGTCAGGGCTATCTCGAATGGGCGCTGGCCAATCCCACCCACTTTCAGATCATCAGTTCCCGTACCGTGATTGACTTCGAAGCGTCCCCCAGTCTGCGTGACCAGAACAGAGCTATTCGTGAGACAATGGTTGAGTTGTTGACCCGAGTCCAACATCAGTGGCGGCTTGCCCTGGATGTTGATCTGGACTATCTCGTTCTGGCTGCCCGCGCCTATGTCTATGGATTGGCCCGCATGGCCATCGATGGTCATTTCCCGGAGTGGCATCCGTCCGAACCGCCTCCCGTCGCCGTGCGCAAGGCGCTCCGTCTCTTCATAAGCCAAATGATCGTTCCACCGAGATGTGACCTCAGGAAGCCGAAGAAGCCCTCTTAATAGAGGCTCTCTACCGGCGAGGGCTCACCGGACGATCCACCAACGCATTCATGTTCCAGTCGACTCGTTGAGCAATCCGACGGACCTTGCCGCCTTCCGCACCCTCGCACGTTCAGGCTCAACCTCCTCGGCTATCGTGACTCCCACGGCAGTGCGCCGGCAACCCGGACGCTCGACGATCAGACAGACCATGAGGCGGCTCGGATGTGCAAGCCTGTTGACGAGTTGGTGCATGTTGTCGACCACTCGGCCGGCGGCGCCGTTGAACCGGATTTGGCTCGCTCGGGCGAAAGTCGGGATCACCGGCACGAGGCTGGTGATGACACGAGGAGGGATGTGCCTCTCCCTTCACCGTTATGGCCGGGCTTGTCCCGGCCATCCCGATTGTGTGAAGCGCCGCGCTTCACCGATCGAGACCACCGGGACAAGCCCTGTGACGATGGGGGAGGTGTGACAACGGGGGAGGCGTGACGACGGTGGTCACGAGATGACGGCGGGGGGGTGGGTGACGAGGTCGGCTTGGGGGCTGCCCATCTGTTCCACAGAGCGACGCTCGATCTGGCTCATCAGTTCGTCGGCCATGACCTGGAGGCGCAGGCAATCCGGCTCCTGGAACTCGCGGGGCCGCATGTCGATGACGCACAGGGTGCCGATCACCAGCCCCGACGAGGTCCGTAGCGGAGCCCCGGCGTAGAAGCGGATGCCCTTCTCCAGCACTAGCGGATCGTCGGCAAAGCGCGGATCCTCCGTGACGTCCTCGGACACCAGCACCTCGTTCGCCGTGATCACGTGCGCGTCGAGCGATTCCTCGTGAGCAGCCCGCTGCGCGACCTGAGTGTCCTGGGGCAGGCTTGCCGCGTCCGGCTGGGGATGCTGCACCTCGTCCACGAAGGAAACAAGGGCAATCGGGACGTCGAACGCCTGCGCGACTTTCCGGGACACCTCGTCGAACTGACGGCTCTTTGCCGAGGCCAGACCCAGGTCATGCAGCGCCGCAATCTGAGCCTGCTCGGCGTCAGGAAGGACCGGCGGCGCTTCACCGGGCAATGCAGGGAGGTGGACCCACGCATTCACCTGGTCGACACAGGCGTCGAGCGAGACGAAGATCGCATCGGCCGCCATCTGCCTCTTGAGGTCTTCCGTCTGTCCCGTCCCGGGCGCCAGGTTCCAGCAGCAGACGATCTGCTTCAGGTGCGGCGCCCGGCGGCGCAGGCGACGGCAGATGTAGCGGGCATAAACCTGCGGCTGCGGATGCAGGTAGGACAGGCACACCACATCCACGCGTTTGAGATCGAGCTGCCCCAAGGCCCCCTGACTGACGGCGATCGGCGGGAGAACCCGAGTGCCGATGCCCTGTTCCTGGAGCACCTGCGCCATCATCTCGGCCGCCGCGCGATCGAGTTCCGTGCGTCCTGCCAGGCAGAGGACCGGCGAGGGCCGTTCCTCTCGTACGGACGGTGCGCGATCCTGATCTATCGCCCCTTCACGAGGTGAGGCGGCGTTCTCTCGGACATGGTCCTCAACCTCGCGCACGACGCAGATCGCCGTGTCGGCGACGAGCCGTCGGTAGTTGGTGTCGGTGGTGCTGCGTTGGCGGTCGTTCTCGGCCAGACGAAGGGACGGGATGGCCACGTTGTCATAGAACTCGCGCGAGGAGTGCTCGTCGACATAGTCCTCGGCCATCTCCACAGCCTCCTCCAGGTTGCCGGCCAGCAGGCGTTGGTAGAGGCGCTCTTCCGGCGCAAGCACCGGGTCGCTGCCGAGGAGAACGCCGAGAAACTCGAGCTGCGGCACATAGCGTCCGATCACAACGAGGCAGACCGTAAGAGGCGTTGCGAGGAACAGCCCGACCGGACCCCACAGGCTGGTCCAGAAGATCGCCGCCATGATGATGGCCAGTGACGACAACCCGGTGCTGGAACCATAGAGCCACGGCTCGATGACGTTGTTGCTGATGAGCTCGGCCACCAGGAACAGGCCGACGACCCAGAACAGCATCGTCCAGCCCGGATCGACCGCGATTGCGAGGGCAATCGGAAAGAGGGCCGCCAGGAAGGGACCGAGGTAAGGGATGAACCGCAGCACCGCCGCCAGCAAGCCCCATAGCAGAGCATTCGGCACGCCGATGAAGTACAGAGCGATGCCGATCGGGATCCCGTAGGTCAGGTTCACCACGAGCTGCATGAGCAAATAGCGGCTGACCCGGGCTGCTGCATCGTTGATGGCCTGGGTGCTCTTCTGGAGATCGCCTGCTCCCGCCAGCTTGATGAAGCGGTCGCGCAGGTCCTCCCTCTCGAGCAGCACGAAGATCACGAAGATCACCACGAGGCCGGCCGTGGCCAGTGGCGCGAGCAGGGGGCCGACAACGGTCTGGATGATCTCGAGAGGCTTGGCCTGCGGGGCTTCCAGCCGCACGGTGACTGGCTCCTGCGCGGTGCCGTTGCCGAGCCGGGACCCGGGTGTCTGCGCCGGAACATCGTCAGGAGGCCTTTCGCCGGAGATCTGCTTGCCGACATCCTGGATGGTCGTCGTGACCTTGTCCACGATCCCTCCGCCGGGAGCGGAGGCCTGCAGAGAGCGGATCTTGTCGGTGATGGTGGTCTGGTAGATCGGGAGATTGTCGGCAAGCTGAACGAGCTGGCGCCCGACCACAAAGGCGATGCCTGCGATCAGGATGAAGGCAAGCGTCACGGCCACGAGAACCGCTGCAATTCGCGGCAGCTTCCAGCGTCTGAGCCAGTTGACCAGCGGCGTCAGGGCGAAGCTCAGGAGGATGGCGAGCGCGAAGGGAACGAACAGATCGCGGCCGAAGTAGAGTCCCGTGATCGCCAGAACGATGCCGCCGGCGGTCAGGATGGGGGACCCCGCAGGCCGGAGGGCTGGCGGAGGTGGCGCCGGAGCCAGATCGGCCATCGTGTGGTGCCTTTGGTTTAGGTTGCTCGCAAGACAACCCAATACCGGTGCGTTTGATCCGAACAATGGTTCCCGCTGGAATTTCCCCTGGAGGAGTCCTCCTTCCCGGCCGCTTAAGATGGATGGGGATTGGACGGCGCATGCTGGAGAAAGGTCCGCTCCTGATGCTGTGGACGGCTCCCACCCAGCGGTGAGGTAGCATGGTTGCTTCAAGCAGCCAGCGACACAGGAGCAGCCCATGAGCACGGTCACCACCATTGGCCTGGACATCGCCAAGTCCGTCTTTCAGGTGCATGGCATCGATCCCGAAGGGATAGTGATGATCCGACGCCAGGTCAGGCGCGGGCAGGTGCTCAAGTTCTTTGCCAGCCTGCCGCCGTGCCTGAAAGGCATTGAGGCGTGTGCCTCGGCTCATCACTGGTCGCGTGAGCTCCGGAGCCTTGGCCATGAGGTCAAGCTCATGCCGCCGGCTTACGTCAAGCCGTATGTGAAGCGGCCGAAGAACGACATGGCCGATGCCGAGGCGATCTGCGAGGCCGTTACCCGGCCCACCATGCGCTTTGTCGAGACGAAGACGTGCGAGCAGCAAAGCATCCTGATGCTGCACCGGGTGCGGCTGATGCAGGTGCGGCAGAGGACCATGCTCACTAACGCCATCCGGGCTCACCTGGCCGAGTTCAGCGTGGTGGCGAAGATCGGCCGGTAGGGTGTCGACGAGTTCTTGCTTTTGGTCCGCGATGAGGATGAGCGCGTCCCGGAGCTGGCTCGGTCCTGCGTTCTGGCGCTCGCCGAGCAACTGATGCTGGTCAAGCGCCAGATCCTGGAGATGGACCGGCGCATCGCCGCCTGCCACCGGGCCAGCGAGGTCAGCCGCCGCCTAGCCGAGATCCCAGGCGTGGGTCCGTTGCTCGCCAGTGCTCCGGTGGCCCATGTTCCTAACCCGAAGACTTTCTCCTCGGGTCGTAATCTCGCGGCCTGGATCGGCTTGGTGCCCAAGCAGAACTCCAGTGGTGGCAAGGAGCGGCTCGGTGGGGTGACCAAGCAGGGCAACCGGTATCTTGGCTCCCTGCTGACCGTGGGCGCACTGGCGGTGATACGCTTTGCCCAGCGGCATGGAACGAAGCGGCCGTGGATCGTGCAACTGCTGGCGCGGCGGGCCACCAAGGTGGCGGCCGTGGCCCTGGCCAACAAGATGGCCCGGATGGTGTGGGCGATCATGGCCAAGGGCGAGCGCTATCGTGAGCCTGTTGTGCAAGCGGAATAATCATCGCTGAGAGAGTTCGGCGATCAAGAGGTTGGGAAGGGCGCAAGGACGTTAATGCAGGATCCGGTCGAACCGGGAAGCGGGACAACTCATTCGTGCCAGAGCATCTTGGAATGCGAGCTTTTGGTCGGGACCCCTTCGCGGAGGGCATTATGGCCAGCGGTCAGGTGTACCGCACCAACAGGTCGAACACATGGCCGCACCGACCAACCCGGCAGAAGCGTTCAACAAAACCCTTGCCAAAAGGGAGCCGTCCACACATGGCACACTTGGGACTCTAGCCCGAGGGCAGCAATCCTCACGCAACCAGACATTCCGAAAAGTGGACGAACTTCACCGCCTAACCCCGAGCGGACCTTCCTGTGTAACAAATTGGCTTTCCAAGATCGGCACAGTAGCTCACTCATGACAACGCGCAGTTCCACAGGTCCTCGGTCACCGAGGATGCCGCCACACCATGCTCGCTACTATAGGGCTGCTAGCAAGCTTAGATGCCATCCGAAGCTGATAGGCTAACTCGGTAGGTTCACCGCTCGCGGGGACTGCGGATCAATTGGCGTGGTGCCTCGCAGCCCAAGAATGTCCTCCAGGACACGCGCTCCGGCCAGGACCCTTCCTTCCGCACGAGTGCGGCCGACAATCTGCAGCCCAACCGGTCGTCCATCGCGGGTGAAGCCACAAGGAAGGCTGAGGGCCGGTGAGGCGGTCAGAGTAATGGCGTAAGCGATGGCGAGCCATTCGACATAGTTCGAGAAGCTGTGGCCAGCACATTCGCTGACATAGCGCTCCCCCGCTGGGTAGGCGGCGACAATGGTAGCGGGGCAGAGAAGCAGATCATAGCTGTCGAAGAAGACGTTCATCCTCCGAAACAGGGTAGCGCGCTGGTTCTCCGCCCGGACAACATCGGCCATCGAATAGTTCAGGCCCTGCTCGATATTCCAGATCACCTCCGGTTTCATCTTGTCCCGATGGTTCTGCAAGAGATCGGCATGGCCGACGGCAAACGTCATCCCGCGCAGAACCTGGAAGGTATCATGGGCTTCCGACAGGTCGGGGTGCGCCTCTTCGACGATGGCACCCAACTCCGTATACCGTTGGGCCGCGGCTCGGCAAATGGCGGCGACCTCCGGGTCGACGGGCGTAATACCCAGATCGGCGGAGTAAGCCACTCGCGCTGGTCGCCACCCCGAGCGTGCCGCAGCCAGAAAGCTTTCTGTCCTGGGCAGGGAGATGGGATCGCCTGGGTTCTCCCCTGTCATGGCATCGAGAAGCAGGGCGGTGTCCTCCACGGTGCGGCCCATGGGGCCGTTCACGCTCAGGAGCCGGTCAATCTTCGCACCAGGCGTGCTGGCGACCCGGCCGGGGCTCGGCCGCAGGCCGACCACACCGCAGAAGCTGGCTGGATTGCGCAAGCTGCCACCAAGGTCGGATCCCTGCGCCACCCACGCTGTTCCCGTGGCGAGTGCGACTGCGGCCCCACCCGATGAACCCGCGGCGGAAAGTACTGTGTTCCAGGGATTCAATGTGGTGCCGAAGACCTCGTTGAACGTGTTGCCGCCGGCGCCGAACTCCGGCGTATTGGACTTGGCGTAGATCAAACCACCTTCAGCTTCGAGCGTCTGGACCAGGATATCCGAGGCCTCAGGCACGAAGTCCGCGAAGATGGGCGAGCCGTGGGTCGTGCGCACCCCCGCCACGTCGGTCAGATCCTTGATCGGCACAGGCAGCCCAGCCAGACGGCCACGTTCACCGAGGGGCCGTTGCATCAACCAGCGGGCATGCTCGCGAGCCCGCTCGAAGCACAGAATGGAAAGCGCGTTGACCGTACTGTCCACGGCGGCTATGCGGGCCTCTAAGGCGTCGAGGCAATCGAGCGGGGAGACCTCGCCACTTTGCAGAAGGTCGACAACCGCACAAGCTGTGAGTTTGGTCAAACTCGTGTCAGTCGTCATGATCCTACACCCTTGCGTTATCGTGCCATCACGTCAGTTTATGTCCACTGCATAGCACATCCTATGCTGGTCCAAACATCAGCGTGCACAGGGATTGATGGAGGCACTGGTAATGGCCCTCAGCCATCACGCCGCGGGAAGACTCGATGATTGTGGCGATGTCTGAGCAGCGAGCAGAAAGCAAATCGAGCAGAGAAAGATCACTATTCCAAAAGTGACTGCTGCGCTCAAAACAAGGGTGAACCCGCTCATCCCGTGTAAGAGCGCGATGAGTGGCACGGCCAGACCGCTCGTCGTGAACCCAAGGAAATAGCGGACACTGAAGGCCCGGGCCCTGTACTGAGCAGGGACGTAGCGGGCGACCATGGCATCGTTGACGACCACTTGCCCATAGACCGCCGCCATCGCCAGGACCAGTCCGGCCAGCATGGGGATCCCACCCATCAGGGCGGCGAGCCCAAGCCCAAGCGGTTGAAGGATCGACAGCCCAACGAAGATCCGCGGCAAATTAAACCTGTCGACGAGGCGGCCCATCAGGAGCTGCGTCAACGCCCCGAAGACAAACACGAGTGTAGCCAGGGATCCGATCAGGACCAGCGGCAAGGCGGTACCAATGCGCTCGTCGATGATCTTGGGGAGCGCGATGGTCGTAATGTTGAAGGTCATGCCGCCGGCCACGATCGCCGTCGCGAACAACAGGAAGAGCGTCATCGGCCGTGTCACCGGGATGACAGCATGAGCGCTGCCAGGTTTGCCATGAGGATCTCCGTCACTGGGCACAAGGCTGACAAACGCGATGCCGGCAGCGAGGCAAACAAGTCCGGGCAGAATGAAAGCCGCGCGCCAGCCGAGGGTCGTGGCCAGAAGGGCTGTCACTCCCGAGGCGAAGGCCGCACCAAGATTGCCCCACACTCCGTTGATCCCGAGGTCGCGTCCAAGCTGATTTGTATGGGTGACCAGCATCGTAGAGCCGATCGGATGATAAATCGCAGAGAACACCCCGAGCACGAAGAGCCAGATGCCTAACATGATCGGCGAGTTCGCCGTCGACAGCCCCAAACACGCAATCCCGCACCCGCCGAAGAAGATACCCAGCAGGTTGCGGCGCCCTAAACGATCCGCGATCCAGCCCATTGGGAGTGAGAACAGGCCGAAGGCCACGAAGGCACCCGTTGAGAGACCGATGAGGCTGGCGTAGGACAGTTGCCGCTCGGCCGCGATCGCGATTACAGCCGTCGGATAGATCAGAAGGACGAAATGATCGAGCGCGTGCGCGATGTTGACGAAGGCAATCGTGCGGCGAGAGAGCAGGTCAGGAGACATCCTTCGCATCCTTCTCCGTTTCGTGGGCGACACTCCACAGCAGCCTGCTTCTACCCGAACCCTGCAATGCTAAACCGGCGGCTAGGCTGCCCGATCGAAACTTGCGATAAAGTCGGCCAGGCGTTCGCCCTGGATCAGGATGTGCTCCCGGAGGAGGCGCTCCGCCCGCTCGCTGTCCCCGGCACGGATGGCCTCTACGATGCCCTGGTGCTCCGCCAATGAAGTTGCCACACGGCTGCGGGCCCGCAGCTGGAGCCGCCGATAGGGTTTGAGACGGGCATGAAGGTGTTGGGCCTGCTCCGCCAGAAAAGCGTTCTGGCAGGCTTCGTAGATGACGTGGTGGAAGCGCTCGTTTGCATAGTAGTAGGCATCGGCGTTTTCCTGCGATGCCTCCCGAACGCAGTCTTCGTGCGCTTTCTCGAGCTCCTTCTGCATTGACTCGGTGATCCGCCGGGCCGCCAGAGCCCCGCACATGCCCTCGAGAGCGGCCATGACCTCGAACCGCTCGACGACGTCTTTGAAGCTGAGAGAGGCGACGAAGGCGCCTCGTCTTGCCTGCAATTCAACCAGTCCGGTCGAGGCAAGCTGCATCAGGGCTTCTCGGATCGGGGTCCGGGAGACCTCGAAGCGAGCGGCCAGGCTCTGTTCGTCCAAGCGCTCGCCAGGGCGAAACTTGCCTGTAACAATGTCCTGCTCGAGGGCGTCTCTCAAAGCTTGAGCGCGTCTCATCTCACATGTCCTGCTCACGAGCATCCTAGATCAAATGCATATAATCTTACAAGACATTTCTTGTATACAAGAACATTGACACCTAATGCAAATGCGCGCAGTCTTTCCTGAAAGGGCAATGAGGGATCCGCCTGCGCAATCCCCGCGAGTTGGTCTAAAGCCAATCGTCCATCCGACGCAGAGGAGGAAACAGAGGAGCGGGTGCCATGTCACCACAGCTGATCTCAATCTACGCCCTCATGGCCATGTTCGTGGTCGCCACCATCCTGCCGATCAACATGGGTGTGCTGGCTTTCGTTGGCGCTTTCTTGGTCGGAACCCTGGTGGCCGGCCAGACCACCAGCGCCATCATCGCAGGCTTTCCCGGCGGTCTGTTCCTGACCCTCGTCGGGATCACCTTTCTTTTCGCCATTGCTCAGAACAACGGCACCATCGACTGGCTCGTCCGGCTGGCGGTTCGGGGCGTGCGGGGACGGATTGCCGCGATCCCATGGATCATGTTCGGGATCTCTGCGGTTCTGACGTCGGTTGGCGCCGTCAGCCCGGGCGCGGTTGCAATCATCGCACCGATCGCGCTCGGCTTCGCTCTCAAATACAGCATCAATCCGCTGCTCATGGGCTTGATGGTTGTCCACGGGGCTCAGGCCGGCGGCTTCTCGCCAATCAGCATCTATGGCGGCATCACCAACCGGATCGTGGCCAAGGCCGGACTGCCGCTCAACGAGATCGCGACCTTCCTGGCGAGCTTCGGCGTCAACCTGGCCGTCGCCGTCCTGCTTTTCTTCGCGCTCGGCGGTCGCAAGCTCCTCCAGGCGAGGGCAGTCGCGCCGGCTGCCGTTACCGTCTCCCCCGTTCAGATAGCGATGCCGCAGTCAGGCCCGCAGATCTTCGGCGATTCCGAAGCCGAGGCCCTTAGCGAGGAGATCAGGCTCGAAACCGGACAGAAGCCGAACCGTTCGATCATGGATCGTCCAGACGAGGCATCGACAGTGCCAGATGGCGGTCTGTACCAGATCGTCACGCTGCTTGGACTCGTCGCTCTCGCGGTTCTCGTCCTTGCCTTCAACCTCGACATCGGCTTTGTGGCGATCACGATTGGCCTGATCCTCTCCCTGATGGCGCCAACTCTGCAAAAGCGCGCGATGGGCCAAGTCGCATGGCCGGAAATCATGCTGATCACGGGCGTGAGTACCTATGTGGTCGTCCTCGAGAAGATGGGCACCATCTCGTTTGTCGGGGACAGCGTCGCTGGTCTGGCTTCCCCGATGCTCGCTGCACTGCTGCTGTGCTTCATCGGTGCCGTCGTGTCAGCCTTTGCCTCCTCCACGGCTGTGCTTGGATCCCTCATCCCACTTGCCGTGCCGTTCCTGCAATCAGGCACCGGTGTCAGCCCGATCGGCTTCATTGCTGCCATGGCGGTTGCGTCGACCATTGTTGATGTGAGCCCCTTCTCGACCAATGGCGCTCTCGTCCTGGCCAACGCCCAGGGTGTTGACCGGGAGGCGTTCTTCCGCAAGCTCATGGCCTATGGCGCCCTTGTGACGGTGGTCGCACCGATCGTCGTTTGGGCTCTGTTCGTCGTGCTGTGACGCTAATCGTCTGGTGTGGATGAAGGAGATGAACGTGAAGCTTTCTCGATCAATGGCAGGGTTGGAGGCGGCGCCAGCCTTCCTGAGCGATCTGATAGATACACTGACTGAGCGAGGGCGTTCCCTGCTTGGTCAGAAAGCGGCGCGGGAGATCGTCGCTAAGGACGCTCTTCCCACCGTGGGTGAGATGCTGCTCTCTCGGAGAGGTGAGGCATCCGGCGTGGCCCTCGCACAGACGCTGTTGGCAACTTACAGCGCCGCACCGGGCGAGGACCGCCTCGCATTCCTCCAGGCACTGGCGGATCGCTTCGGACCCGACCGCCGCCGCATAGCGCAAGCGATCGAAGCGGTGCGTCAGGATCAGGGAACGGATGCGCTTGAGGGCCTGCACGCCGCAGCCGAGCCCAGACGGCAGGAGCTGATCCGTCGCCTCAACCTGGCTCCTGGCGGAACCTCCGCCTTGGTGCGGATGGGCGAGGAACTGCTCGAGTACCTGCCCAAGCACCCGGAGCTGAAGCCAGTCGACGCAGACTTCACCCATCTGTTCTCATCCTGGTTCAATCGGGGGTTTCTGGTGTTGCGGCCGATCGACTGGACCACGCCTGCCAATATCCTGGAAAAGATCATCCGCTATGAGGCCGTGCATGCGATCCAGAACTGGGATGACCTGCGCAACCGCCTCCAGCCGGACGACCGCCGCTGCTATGGCTTCTTCCACCCGCAGCTCGTCGACGATCCGCTGATCTTCGTCGAGGTGGCGCTGACCAAGGAGATCCCCGGCGCGATCGGTCCGCTGCTTGACCTAGGCCGCACCCCGATTGCTGCAACTGAGGCGACCACGGCCGTGTTCTACTCGATCTCGAACACTCAGAAGGGCTTGGGCGGGGTGTCCTTTGGCAACTTCCTGATTAAGCAGGTGGTGGAGAACCTCAAGCGCGAACTGCCGAACCTCAAGACCTTCGTGACCCTCTCGCCGGTCCCGGGCTTTGCCCGCTGGCTGGAACGCGAGCGCAAGACGGAGGAGTCGGCCTGCCTCGATGCCACGGCCAAGGAGACGTTGATGCTTCTTGATGAACCAAGCTGGAGCAGTGACCCAGGGAAGGTGGAGGAGGTTCGTGATGCCCTTCTCGCGGCGGCGGCCTATTACTTCCTGAAGGCCAAGGATCCTAAAGGTCGTCCCGTCGATCCAGTGGCCCGCTTCCATCTCGGTAACGGGGCGCGGCTTGAGCGTTTGAACTTTGTCGGCGATCTCTCCGCCAAGGGCTTGAAGCAGTCCCATGGGCTGATGGTCAACTACCTCTACGCTCTCGATGAGATTGAGAAGAACCACGAAGCCTTCGCCGAGAAGGGCGTGGTCGCTGCTTCACCGACGGTCCGCAAAGCCTTGCGAACTGATCTCCCGTCTCGCGATCTGGTGCCTACGCCATGACCGCCATCGCCCACGATATCTTAACCGGGTCCATCATCGACCCTCGCTTCGGAGCCCACGCCATGAACGCGAACCTGTTCGATCGGCTCGAACGCTCGATCACTGATTCCTCAAAGACCGCCATCACGGCACCCGCCGGTGACACTATCAGCTATGCCGACCTGATTGCCCTCTCGGGGCGATTGGCCAACGTGCTGAGCGCCCGCGGGGTCAAACCCGGCGACCGCGTGGCCGTCCAGGTCGAGAAGTCGGTGCCGGCTCTCGTCCTGTATCTGGCCACCGTTCGGGCTGGTGCCGTCTATCTGCCGCTCAACACCGCCTACACGCTGGCGGAGCTGGAGTACTTCATCGGCGATGCCGAGCCGTCGCTCGTCGTCTGCGATCCTTCCAAACGCGAAGGGATCGAGCAATTGGCTTCTAAAGTGGGAGCGGCCGTTGAAACGCTCGATCCTGCAGGGCAGGGCTCTCTCATGGAGGCCGCGGTCGAGGCCCCTGACGCGTTCGAGACGGTGCAGAGGGCCGGCGATGACCTCGCGGCGATCCTCTATACGTCAGGCACGACCGGCCGCTCCAAGGGCGCCATGCTCACCCATGACAACCTTGTTTCCAATGCCATGACCCTGAAGGAGGTCTGGCGCTTCACGGCTGACGATGTGCTGATCCACGCCCTGCCGATCTACCACACCCATGGTCTGTTCGTGGCGAGCAACGTCACCTTGTTCTCCGGTGCGTCGATGATCTTTCTGCCGAAGTTCGATGCCGATGAGATCCTGGGGCTGATGTCCCGCGCCACGGCCTTGATGGGCGTGCCGACCTTCTACGTTCGCCTGCTGCAGCATCCTGGCCTCACCAGGGAGGCGACCTCCGGCATGCGCCTGTTCGTGTCAGGCTCGGCGCCCCTGCTGGCCGAGACCCACCGCGAGTGGAGCGCCCGCACCGGTCACGCCATCCTGGAGCGCTACGGCATGACCGAGACGAATATGAACACCTCCAACCCCTACGATGGCGACAGGGTACCAGGTGCCGTTGGCCTGCCGCTGCCCGGCGTGTCGGCCCGCATCACCAACCCGGACACCGGTGAAGAGCTGGCAACGAACCAGATCGGCATGATCGAGGTGAAAGGTCCGAACGTGTTCAAGGGCTATTGGCGCATGCCGGAGAAGACGGCGTCCGAGTTCCGCCCGGACGGCTACTTCATTACAGGCGATCTCGGCAAGATCGACGAGCGCGGCTACGTTCACATCCTCGGGCGCGGCAAGGACCTGGTGATCACCGGAGGCTTCAACGTCTACCCGAAGGAGATCGAGGACGAGATCGATGCCATTCCAGGCGTATTCGAGAGTGCCGTGATCGGCGTGCCGCACAAGGATTTCGGCGAGGGGGTGACCGCAGTCGTGGTCCGCTCGAAAGAGGCAGAGGTCGACGAGCAGACGGTCTTGGCGGCACTCGACGGTCGCTTGGCGAAGTTCAAGCTGCCGAAGCGTGTCGTCTTTGTCGATGATCTACCCCGCAATACCATGGGCAAGGTGCAGAAGAACGTACTGCGTGAGAAGTTCGCCGATCTCTACACGGCCAAGGCCTCGTAAGCTGTCAGCCGAGAACCATTCCTGATACGTTGAGGATCGTAGCCTAACATCTACGGTTCCCAGCTTGTCCGAGCGCCACGGCGGGTGGCGTTCCTCAACTGAGAGACCCGGTGGACAGGGCTGGAGCGAGCAGAAGCACCAAAAGCCTATGCGTCTATGTACAGGCTGCATGACGAACATGCAGTCTTGCCTGTTTTGAACGGCCAAGTGAACAGCCATATAAACTGAAGGAAACGCTCAAGGGCTCTTAGAATTCCAGTAAGGAGTCTGTTCCTTGACGATCATCGCTCTACTTCGCCATTCGCTGGCTAATCTTCGCCTTAAGTCAATTCAATTCCAACAGCAGAAGGCTCTCCGCTCCCGTGAGAGAAGCTACGGCTTCTGGACAACCTTGGTTGCGGCACGACTGCAGGAGGCGGAACTCATCGCTAGCCGGTATATCCCGCGCCTGGACAATGCGGCCGCTGGGGAGCCCATCCCCCATTTCAAAGGCTGGACGCAGCACCGCTGATGGTAACCAACCTCTGCTCAGAAATCGCTATAAGATCTCGGATGTTTTGCCGAGCTCCTGAAGGGCAGCCAGAGCCTTGGATGGCTTGCAGCGGACATCCGTAAAAATCCCCTGCGACGTCAGCGGCCAGCGGTTCTCACCGGTAACGCGGAGGCTGCGCCAAGAGAAACCCAGGTCGATCCGGTGCCGCCTTCACGCTGCAGGAAGACGTAGCCGGTCTGTCGCCACGGCAAGACGGTGTCATGCTTGTTGTCGAGGACGAAGTCGCCCAGATCGGTGCGCACCATCAGGACCGCATGGGGTGCGCCGCCCTGATCGAGCACAGCCGCCATGCGAAGGGCTCGCCGGGAGAGCCCGGCCGCAACGAGCCGCTTGCGCTTGACGAGCTGGAAGTCCTCGCAGTCGCCATAGCCATCCTCGGCAAGGTCCCAGCGATCCGCCACCCCCCAGTGCTCCTGATCGGTGATCGGCCGGATGCCGGCATTCACCTGGCGGTTGATGCGTGTGAGCGTCTCCCAGCCCTGTGGCGTCAGGGCGATCCTCGCCGGTTCCGAAGGGTCGACCGTGCACTCGTCCGGCCTGTGCTTGCAGAAGCGAATCCAGCCTGGCACCGGCATGACGGCGTGGCTCCTGGTGGCGAGAAAACCGGACTTGAGGGGAGTGCTAGCCGTCTGAGCGTTCGCCCCGCCGCTGACCAGCAGAACCATAGCCAAGGCCGCAGGATGAAACCAGCGACCAGGACATGGTCGACCGTTCGCCCGCCTGAGAAGTGGTGCCCGCATGTCCCCGACCGTACGATTATGATCATTCTAAAGTGAGCTGACATGTCGAGTCAGGCAATCTCAAGGCAGGAGCCGATCCCGTTTCCTCTGCATCTGGAACTCCGGGCATCATTACTCGCCTTTCCATGAGTTTTGTGCCGATCCGATCGCAGCTGTGAGGATCTCGCAGCCGGCGCAATGCGGGCTCTCGTGACGAAATGCAGAGCGAGTGTTTCCATCAGATAAGCAGCAGCCGCGAATTGGCTCGACATGATGATGCAAATACATTGATTGAGACCTGCTCCATATCCGGCGTCCTGTGCAATTGCCCCCATGTCCCTATTTCTTGGCGTCCGCACAACAAAAAGGCCCGGGCTGCCCCGAGCCTCTTCGACTGCTGCTGATGCGGCGATCTTAGTAGGTGCCGAACTTGAAGTTCAGCTTGGCCCGCGCGACGAAGAAGTCCTGCTCGTCGTTGTTGCGCGGCAGGAACACATTGACCGGGGCGCCGCCCACTGGCGTAAAGGTCCCGATGGGACGATTGATGTCGTCATCGTCTTGATCGATGCTGACCCACAGACCCTCCAGGCCGAGGGTGACCGCACTGTTGCCGCCGAACAGGTTGAAGTTCGTGGGAAGCGCCCACTCGATACCACCGCCGACGGCCCAGCCGGTGTTGTCTTCCGTGTAGGCCAGACCACCCGTGGCGTAGACCAGGAAGCGGTCGAACGCGACACCGGCGCGCAGCCGCACCGAGCCCCACCAATCCGCACCGTTCTCGAACTCGCCGGGCACAAAGGTGCCGCCGGCAAAGCCCGGGCCCGGGATGAACACCGCGTTGTTGTCGTCGTTGTTGTCGATGCCCTGGATGTCGGCTTCGGCACCGATCACGAACGAGCCGATCTGGTAGTTGTAGCCGATCTGGCCGCCGCCGGTGAAGGTGGCATCGTTGTTGTTATCGAACAGGAGCGTGCCGCCCGCGATGCCGCCCGGAACGCCGGGGCCGGTCAGGATCACGGGTTCGTCGTTGCTGTCGCGCCAGCCCCAGCCGAGGTTGCCACCGACATAGAAGCCGGTCCAGGTGAAGACCGGCACGGCCGCGATGACCGGTGGAGGGGCCGCACGGACCGGCAGATCCGCGGCGGACAAGGACGAAACAGCCCCCGTTGTGAGGGCTGTGGCAGCGAGCAGGCTAAGAATACGAGTTTTCATGAGCAATCCCCTTGTGGGCGAGATTCACAAGGGCAGAGTATGGCTCGACGGCCAAGAAGGGCTATAGCAAAGGTGCAACACTTGTTTGGACTCTACTATTTAGGTCAGTATAGCTGATATGAATGTACACCTAAACTTTCGTGAATACTTTTGTTGGATTTGACACGCCGCGTGGGACATGACCTACTGGCCTGACTTCGGCGTAATCCCCGAAGGCGAGGAGATCACTCAGACCCTGCCCTCCATGGGGCAGGGTTTTTTTATGGCACACCTCTCACGACCGTTCAGGTCCGCAAACGGCCGTCCGAGAAATTCACTCCGCCGCAAGCCATTGGCGGATATAGCACGTGACCCCACCAAGTGCCCTGGAGCACGTAGAGAACGCAGAAACCCTTTGGGATCGCAAAACCGCTCAGGATTGGAGAGTTGCCCCTTGACCCATTAGAGAACGACATCGGCACAGGGCTGACCTTAGCCGTATTTCTGCAATGCGCCTGCGAGCTGACTTTCGCGTGACTTGGCTTGAGGGCCCAGACTGATCCAGGCCAACGCGCTCCGACTGGCTCCTCATCGGCTCTCTCGCCCGTAGACGCAGAGAGGCGCCGCCACATCGGCTTGGCTACCGCGCATATTCTAGGTCAACTGTTACCGGCACGATCGCTCTGGCAGTCCTTTGCAACGGAGCTTATACTGTCTAGCTTTAGTGGCGTTAGCCGGTACACTGGCTCGGCCGCCGTTGGGGCGGTATGACCGGAAGGCTGGGGTCATGCGGTTTCGGTTCGGCTTTCAACTCTCCGTCACGGCACTGTTCGTCGCGGTCGTGCTGGCCGTCGGCCTTGCCCTCGTCTTCCTCAGCTTCGACCGCGCTCGTTCCATCACCCGGTCGGCGGCTCTGAGCTTCATTGACCGGGTCGCCGACCATACAGCCGACCGTGTGAACGGACAGTTCAAGGACGTCCTCGATATCCTGGAGGTGTTGCGACAGCTCCAGCCCGTGGAGTCCGGTACAATCCTGGGCAATCCACCTCTCTATGCGACGCTCGCAGCGCTCCTGCGTCGGCACGGGCAGCTTTACAATCTCTACGTTGGATACGAGGACGGCGGGTTCATTGAGCTCGACCTGCTGGATCGGGCAGGACCTGCGGTCCGCGCACAACTCCAAGCGCCGCCTGAGGCCACCTTCCGGCTGACCGTGATGGAGATGCTGGCGGGAGACGCAAACCGGACCCGATTCACGTCCTATTTCTCGACCGACCTCACCGTCCTCGCCCAGGAACACCGCGTAGCTGATTATGACCCGCGCGAGCGACCATGGTATCGAGACGCCTTCCGGCCCGGAGCCGGTCCGATCACCGAGCCTTATGTCTTCAAGATCGCCAACCTGATCGGCTACACCGTGCGGGCACCATTCCCGCAGGGGCGACGTGGTATTGTGGCCGGGGACATCCTGCTCGCTGAGACAGATTCATTTCTGCGTTCACAGAGACTCGGTCCGTCAGGTGTCGTGTTTATCTTCGATGATCGCGGACGGATCATCGGCCATCCCCGCATGACCGAGATCCTGAACGCCCAGGCGGCGAGCGGGTCGCTCGACTTGCCGCACCTCGGCCAGCTTGTGGCGGTCGACATTGCCCAGCCGCTGAGCGCTTGGCGGCAGGGCGGGGCGGCACGACAGATCTTCGAGGCGACGGACGGGCGGACATACGTTGCGGCATTCCGCTCAATCCAGTCGGCTGGATCCTCTGGCCTGCGTCTTGCCGTTATGGCGCCTCTCGACGAGTTCTTCGCCGAGATCGAGGCCGGACGGCGCCAACTGTTCCTCCTGGCGCTTGGCTTCGTCCTTGCGGCACTCCCGGTCGTGTGGTGGATTGGATCAATGCTGTCGGGCTCTATGAAGGCGCTGGCGCTCAAGACAGACCGTATCCAGAGGTTCGAGACGGGCGGGGATCCGAGGCGGATTCGTTCGATCATCCGTGAGATTGACGACCTCGGACGATCTGTGGCCACGATGCAGACCGTGGTGCGGGCATTCGCGAGCTTCGTGCCGAAGCGCCTTGTTCAGCAGCTGGTGGCTACCGGTGATGCCCTCGAGCCGGGCGGGTCACGCCGAGAGGTCACAGTCCTGTTCACGGACATCACAGGTTTTACGGCAATCACGGAGAGGGCTGATCCTGAGCAGGTGATGCTGCGCACCTCGCGGTATCTGGCCGTTCTGTCCGCCGTGATCATGGAGCACGGTGGTACGGTCGACAAATTCGTCGGGGATGCCATCATGGCGATCTGGAACGCGCCGGCTGACGATCCGCATCATGTCGCCCATGCCTGTGCAGCGGTGCTGGCCTGCCGTGAGGCCAACCGGAGGCTCAATGTGGAGTTCGAGAAGGAGGGCTGGCCTCCTTACCGGACCCGGTTTGGGCTCCATAGCGGGGAGGCGGTCGTCGGAATCATCGGGTCGGATGATCGGATGGCCTATACGGTCCTTGGGGCGGCAGTGAACCTGGCTGCGCGGCTCGAGCCGCTCAACAAGGAATACAACACTGAAATCTTGGTCAGCGAGGCCATCCAACGCCAAGTATCTGACCGCTTCACCTTCGGGGCCGTCGACACGATCCAGCCAAAGGGCTTCGCGGCGAAGATCCAGGTATACGAACTCTGCGGTGAGCGGAATGGACAGCCCCACAGGAGCGATCGAAGCTGACGGGGATGTGTGGTGCGCAAACTTACTCGGCCCGCGACCACGCGACCCTGAAGACAGGTTGCTGGAGCTCGCGCATGCGAGGCCAAGATTGCTTTACAGCTCCATCAACTATCACTGTGAAGCGGAGCAAAGGCGGTCGTCCCCCGATCCTGTCTCAAACTGACAAGGGATCGTCATGATCGGTCAAGCGCGGTGCGGCGGTAACGATAGTGTCAGCCGGAAAGGCCACGGGCTGGCGGGCCAACCGCCGATCGGCCTGCCTGGAATGCATCAATCGGACGATGACCCCGGTTGACCGGGGACATCATCACGGCGAGGCGCACGGAGACACTCACGGGACATGCTAATGCAGGCACTACACAACATTTGCAAGGGAGCGGGTCAGGCGTTCCTGCTCATTATGATGACGGGTGGCTTGGCGTCTCAAGCCGTGGCGCAAACGGTGCCTGCGCCACGGCCTGTGGGACGGATGTCCATCAACCAGACCCAGATCGCCTTCATCGGCAGCGCGGCGGTCGGTGGCGGCACGCTGTTCTTCCGCGGTCGCTCGTACCCGTTCACGATCAATGGCCTCGGCGTCGGCGGCATCGGCGCCTCAAAGATCAAGGCAACCGGCGACGTCTACCAGCTCGCCCGCGTCTCGGACCTGGAAGGCGTCTACGGACAGGTGCGCTTGGGTTGGGCCCTGGCCGACCAAGGCAACGGACGGCTCTGGCTGCAAAACGACAAGGGCGTGGTGCTGCGGCTGCGTACGAAACGCGAGGGCTTGATGCTGGCCGCTGGGGCTGATGCCGTGCGCATCCAACTCCGATGAACTGATGGTCGCTCTGCGCAACTCGGTGATCATGGTTCTCCTGCCGCTCGGCGCCTGTGCTAGCGTCAAAGGCGTACTGGTGCCCGCGAACGCATTGGTTCCAGGGGCGGGTCTCCCAGGCATGGCCCAGCCTCCGCCGGGATTATAGCCGAGTTGGTGGGGAAGTGCTGCGGCAGACGCATGCCCATCGCGGGGAGAGCGTCCATATCCCACCGTCTCGACCTTCTCGCAGACCTTCCGCCGGTCGGCTGCGAGCCGCCGATGGTGAGGCGGCACGTGTGAAGCGCGGCCACCGTTACCCAAACTGTCAAGGCAATGTCTTGATCGATCAAGCCGTCTGATCTGGAGCGGCTAGGGTTGTCAGCGGACGCAGGGCCTACCTAGTGATGCGCACCGTTGCACCACCCGCACGGCAGATGCAGCCCAGGTGTCCCCTCCGCTACTTACAGTAGCGGATGCGTGCCGGAATGGCCTTGACCGGATAAAATCTGGTTGCCGACCGGCGAGGTGACGCGGCGCTTGATTGGAGCATAATCGACGGAGGCAAATATGAAGCTCGCAATTGCATTATCGGCACTGGCAGTGGGTTTCATGGCTGCCAGTTCCGAGGACGCCCGCGCGGTGGTCTACTGCCAATACATCAACTATCCCGTCGGCTGCGTCGTCCGACCCGGCGTGGTGCTGCGCCCGCGGCCAGTGGCCCGTGCCGCGGTGACCCCAGGTGTTGGTGCGCCGGGCGTCGGAGTGCGGCCTGGAACACCGATGAACCGTGGCGGTCCGGTCAATCGCGTGGGCAGACGCTGAGCGATCCCCTCCCGATGTGACCGACTGGGCGGCTGCGGCATGCGCGAAACCGTGAATGAGGATCGATCAGCGGATCAGACTGTGCCGGACATTGGAAACGCGCCCGCGACCTCGACCACATTCGATACGGTGCTTCGCGTCGGACTGGTGGCACTGCTAGTCTATGCCTGCGCCCGGATCGTCCTGCCGTTCGCGTTCATCCTGGTGTGGTCGACGATCCTGTCGGTGATCCTGTATCCCCTGCACCTCCGTCTGACCGTCCATCTCGGGGAGCGCTGGTCGGCGCTGCTGATCGGGCTAGTGGGCGTCGCGGTTATGCTGGTGCCAATGGTCATCGTGGTGACCTCACTCGCGACGTCACTCTATTCACTGGTCTCGATCTTGCAGGCTCACGATGTGGCGATGCCACCGCCGCCGCCTTGGCTTGATGGGACACCGCTGGTCGGCAGGAAGCTGACGGAGATCTGGACCCTCGTCGCCACCAACCTGCCCGCGGCTCTGAAGCAATACGGCCATTTGCTGAGCGGACCTTTGACGTGGTTAGCCTCCTTCGCCGGCGGTCTGGCCATCGGTGAACTGTCATTCGTCCTCTCGTTCGCGATTGCGGCCGTGCTCATTGTCTTTGGCAAAGGAGGTGCCGAATTCGCCCAGCGCTTGCTGGCCCGCGTCACCGGCAGCACGGCACGGGCAGGGCAATTGGTTACGCTGACGGCTGTCACGATCCGCGGTGTGGGCCTTGGGGTGGTTGGCGTGGCGCTGATCCAGGCACTGCTCTTAGGTGTCGGCTTCTTCGTGATCGGGCTTCAGGTTGCTGGCCCTTTGACGCTCATTGCGCTCTTGTTGGGAATCATGCAGGTGCCTTTGCTTTTGCTGTCACTTCCCGTCGTGATCTATGTCTTTGCGGTAGAAGCGACGCAGGCGGCCGTCATTTTTCTGGTCTGGAACATTGTCGTCGGCCTGAGCGACAATGTTCTGAGGCCGTTGCTGCTTGGCCGAGGCCTGGAGGTACCGATGCCAGTCATTCTGATGGGGGTCATCGGTGGGGTGATCGTCGACGGACTTCTTGGCTTGTTTGTCGGCCCCGTGCTTCTGGCCGTCAGCTATGTGCTCTTGGTGGAGTGGTTACAGCAACACCCGGCCGAGGGCCATTATCGTCGTGACGAGCCAGCGTCCGAATCCAGCCCCGATGATGGTGGGGATCGTGAATTCTGCGGGGACGATAGCGAGATGCATGCTTTGGCTCCGGCCGCCAGGAGTGGCCATCGCTGAGGCAGCGATGGAATAGGAGTGTTGACGTTCGGCTTTCGTGATCAATGCACGAGCTTGAAGAAGGAACGTCGCGTTTTGGCACGGGGCCGACCTTAGCCTTCCGTCCGCTTTGGATAAGACCATCGGACGTTCCTGTCTATGACCGAACTTCACTGCCTGACCTAACTCGGACGTCCCTTGAAATTGCACTACAAGAAGTGCAGCTATCATTGGACCGCGCAGATCGAGATGTGGGCGTCCACTCGACCGCTTGATCCTCTAGGGTGCGGAGCCGGTTCGAGACATTACTCACCAGCCATGCCAATTGAACGAAACTAGCAGTTCCCTGAGCACGCCCCACTGAGCTGTCCACGGCCGCTACCGGAGAATGGCTCCTGCGTTGAGGTCCAGGGAGCATTATCACAACGGAATAAGTGCTATGCGTTTTTATCATAGCGAAGCCCTGGTAGCGTTGCTAGCGTAGATGCTCGCTCGCGTAAGAAGATTACAATATGAACGAGTGGCTACTGCGAGCGTGTGAGACTTTGTAAGCGCAGATGCGCCTAATAAGAAGTAGAAGAGGAAACGCTATGCTGGTTTTAACTCGCTCATTGCTGGTCTTAACGGCAACGGGGATCGGACTTTTCTTGGGTTCTGCGTCGGCCCAGACAGCTGATGAACATACGAGCGAAGTCAAAAGGATCATGGATCATGCATCCTACAAAGAAGCCGTAAAGTTCATCGATGGCGACTATGACCGAGTGATCGCTGAGGGCATCAAGCTCACTGAAATTCCTGCGCCCCCCTTCAAGGAAGAGAAGCGTGCGGCCGCCTATGCGCAGATGTTCAAGGATGTCGGCCTAACCGATGTGGAGATCGACCCAGAAGGCAACGTGCTGGGCATCCGCAAGGGAACGGCCGGCGACGGCAAGTTCGTCGCCATCACGGCCCATCTCGACACGGTGTTTCCCGAGGGAACTGACGTCACCGTTAAGCGTGAGGGCACGAAGTTGTATGCACCGGGCATTGGTGACGATACGCTGAGCCTTGCGATCAATCTCGGCTACATCCGCGCTCTGAACTCCGCCAAAATCCAAACGAAGGAAGATATTCTTTTCGTTGGCACCGTGGGCGAGGAAGGCCTCGGAGACCTGCGCGGTGTGCGCTACCTGTTCACCAAAGGTAAGTATAAGGACAAGATCAAGGCCTTCTTCACAGTCGAGGGCGGCGGCATCACCAGCGTAACCAATGGTGGCATCGGCTCTAAGCGGTACCGGGTCACCTATAAGGGTCCTGGCGGCCATAGCTATAGTGCTTTCGGCCTCGTCAACCCAGCGTTCGCGCTCGGCGAAGCCATCTCCCTGTTCTCGCGCAGCTTTGTGCCTGCAAAGCCGAAGACGACCTTCAATGTCGGCGTGATCACGGGCGGCACCTCCGTCAATTCGATTCCGTTCGAGGTATCGATGGAAGTTGACATGCGTTCGGAATCGGACGCGGAACTGAAGCGCATCGAGGAACGCCTCCTCACCATCGTTCAACAGGCAGCGGATACGGAGAACTTTGCTCGATCGACGAAAGAGGGCAAGATTACCGTCAAGGCCGAACTGATCGGCGACCGTCCATCCGGGAGCACGGCGGAGACGCAGCCGATGTATCAGTTCACCAAGGCAGCGCTCGAGGCGAATGGTTACAAGCCAAATTACAGCTGGGGCTCTACAGATGCTAATATGCCGATGAGCCTCGGCATCCCAGCCCTGTCCATTGGTGCGAAGGGACCTGACAAGAACGGCCGCAGCCATTCGCTCGATGAATGGGCCGACGTCGAAAAAGGCCCCTTTGTGAAGGGCATGAACACCGCGCTCATCCCACTCTTGGCCGTCACCGGCCTCCAGTAGGCGAAGCGGATCCGCCCGGGTGCTCTCGTCCGGGCGGATCTCCGAAGGGCAGCGTGACCCGATGTGCCTTGTGCGTTCTGCGCTGCGTACAATAAGCTGAATGGCGAACCGCCGCTCAGGGCCTCGCGCACAAGCGGCGACGACAAACGGAGAAGGACATGCTGACACGTCGTGCTGCGGCCCTCGCTTTTGCGGGATTGCCGCTTTTATCCGAGGCGAGCTTCGCCGCTGAGCGGATCCGGATGTTCGAGCTCTATGAGGACGATCAGAGCTTTTCCAAGCGAGCCTACGAGCTCCAAGGAAAAACGATCGAGATCCAAGGCTTCATGGCGCCCCATTTGAAAGTCGCATCCGATTTCTTCATTCTGTCGAATACACCGGTCGAGACCTGTCCGTTCTGCGCGAGCGAGGGCGATTGGATCGACAGTATTGTGTTCGTGCGCATGAAGAGCCAAGGCGAGACCATTAATCCGGGCCGCGTCATCAACACCGTCGGGCGCCTGGAGATCGGCGCGGAGACCGATGCCGAGACAGGCTTTGTCAGCCGGGTCAGGCTCGTCGAAGCTGCCGTCCGGCTCGCATGACTCCGAGGGTCGATTCGCCCGATGTGCTAACGGCCACCGGCATCTCGGCCTCGTTCTCGGATGCTGCCGGCGAGCCCATCAGAGCGCTTACGGCAGTCAATGCACGTTTTCATGCTGGCTCCATGGTGGCCGTCGTGGGGCCATCCGGATCAGGCAAAACGACCCTCATTCACGCGCTCGCCGGCATCGTTTCGGTGAGCGCTGGTGAAATCCGTTTCGGCGAGACAGTGATCTCCCGTCTCAACGAGACGCAACGCGACGCTTGGCGGCATGCAGCGTGCGGTATGATCTTCCAGGATTTCCGCCTGATCGAAGAGCTTGACATCTTTTCGAACGTCATACTCCCGGCGACCTTCTCGAAAGTTCGGGTGCCTTCGGATCTTAAACGCCGCGCACTCGAGCTCCTGGAGAAATTCCAAGTGCCTCATCGGTCGGGCTCCGTCTCCGGATTGTCTCGTGGCCAGCGCCAACGGGTGGCGCTAGCCCGGGCTCTCCTGATGGATCCACCGATCATCCTCGCAGACGAGCCGACCGCAAGCCTCGACCCTGAGAATGGCGACCGCATTGCGCACGAATTCGACCGGCTGGCGCGATCGGGCAAGGTCGTCATCTGCGTCACCCATGATGAGAGGCTGGCGGCCTATGCCTCGTCGGTGCTGACTATGCACGACGGTCGCTTGATTGATGTCAATCCTCACAGGAAGGTATCCTGACGGATGCCGGGAATATGATGAATCCGCTTCTCATCATCTGGGCGTCATTGCGGCAGTACCGCTTCAGCGCTCTGGCCTTCGTTCTCCTCATTGCAGCCGGCACGAGCCTGTCGGTGGCGATCATCTCTCAGGAGCGCGCCCTGAGAACCGGGAGCGCCCGCGCAGCTGATCGGTTCGACCTCGTCGTAGCGGCCCCAGGCAGCCGTACCGATGCTTTGCTCACGTCAGTCTTTCTGCAACCTGGATCCGCTCGCCTTCTCTCGCCCGAGATGACGGCACGGTTGCTCAACGACCCCAATGCTGCCTTCGTTTCGCCGCTGGCCTTCGGCGACAGTATACGTGGAACTCCGGTAGTAGGCGTGACAGCATCCCTCGTCGATCATCTGTCCGACGGTCTAGCGGAAGGCCGTCTCTTTCTGAGCCGGCAGGAGGCGGTGATCGGTTCGGCCTCGCCTCTCAGCGTCGGCCAGAAATTTAGGCCGGCACATGGCGTTCATTCGCAGGACGCCCCTGAGGACGACGATCACGACGCAGGCGGTCATGCTCATGCTGAGACTCACGACATCGCCCTGACGGTCGTCGGCCGCATGAAACCAACCGGATCACCCTGGGATCGCGCCGTGACGATTCCTGTTGAAGTGGTGTGGGACGCTCATGGATTGCCACCTGGGCATCCAGAAGGGAGCACTCAGATTGGTCCCCCCTTCGACCCCGCTCGGACACCCGGGATCCCGGCAGCTGTTGTGCATTCGAGAACGGTTGCATCAGCGTATAAGCTGCGTCAGGCCTATACGACCAACGACTCGATGGCGTTCTTCCCGGCAGAGGCGCTCATCCAACTTTATTCTGTAGTTGGAGACGTGCGGCAGTTGATGAGCATTCTCGCCGTGATCACGCAGGCTCTCGTTCTCTTGGCGATCGTGTCGAGCGTGCTGATCTTGCTTCGGCTTCTTATGCCGCAATTCGTCACCCTGAGGGCGCTCGGAGCGCCTCGTCTCTACGTTTTCGCGGCAGCTTGGGGCTTTATGGCCGCCCTCGTACTGGTCGGCGTTGCGATCGGTCTCGTCGGAGGCTATGCCCTCTCATTCGGCATCAGCCTCTGGCTGTCCAACAGGACGGGCATTGCCCTGACGCCATCTCTAGGAGAGGCAGAGATCCTGATAGGACTTTCTATCCTGGCAATCGGTCTTGTCCTTGCGCTTGTTCCAGCATCCCGACTGCAGCGGCGCCCGCTCGCGGAGGCGATCGCCAAGTATTAGCCTGAGTCACCGGTCGATCAGGTCAGCTTCTGGCACGCCTCGGTCGTTTGTCTCGTGGCTGCTTAAGCCTCAGGTTCGGACGTTGCATCCATGATCTTCGGTGAACTCCGAGGCGGCTCCTTGGGGGGCCGCCTCTGCGTTTAGATTTCAACCTGCTCCGCAATCAGAAGAGCATCGTCGACGTCGATCCCAAGATACCGAACAGTGCTCTCAATCTTCGTGTGGCCGAGCAGAAGCTGGACCGCCCGGAGATTGCCTGTTCTCCGATAGATCATCGAAGCTTTGGTCCGCCGCAGGGAATGGGTGCCGTAGGCTGAGGGATCGAGCCCAATCGCGCGAAGCCAGGATGCCAGGAGGCGAGCATACTGGCGCGTCGTCATCGGCTTTCGCCGATTGACTCTGCTCGGGAACAGTGGCTCCCCCTTGTGTAGATCCTTTTTCTCTAGCCAACGCGCCACAGTCTCCCGGGTTTGCTCCGTGATCTCGAACTGAACAGACCGGCCGGTCTTTCGCTGCACGACCGTAGCTCGGGACCGCACTCGCCCATTGAGGGCCACGTCATAGACGCGGAGTGCGACCAGGTCACAGGCTCGTAGTTTGCTGTCGAGGAATAGGTTGAACAGGGCCAGATCCCGGATGCGATGGGCAACCTGGAGCCTGACCCGAATGGACCAGATCTCCTTCGCTTTCAGAGGCGGCTTGGGGCCAATCAGCTTGCTCCGGTTCCATGGTGTTGTGGTACGGCAGGGATGGTCAGCGGTACTGTCTTGCATTGCAGTGCTCCTGAAACGAAGCCCCCGCAATGAACCTTGGCTGGTTGTGACGACAGGAAACCCATGGCTGAGCATCCCTTCCGAAGCCTTCGTCAGCTAACCGTGGTAAGTTGAACTTTCTGTGCCCAGCGTCGATCTCTTGCTTAGTTGCGTGGGACGCTCGGGATCGCTGTCCCACTGGGTCAACCTAACCTACGCGGTGGCTGAGGATTGTATCCGCATTACAAGGAGCTTCCAACTCTCTTGGAAGGAAGTTCGCGTCCTGTTCGGTCAAGTTTCGTACTGAGCGTTATGCGAATTACGCGGCAGACTTCCACACCGGCTTTTGTGAAAAGGTGACCTTGCAAGGTTGCAATGACAGGCCGCATGTAAACGATTACACGCGGCAAATGAGTGACCTTGATCGTGAAGTGCGTGAGAAGCTGCAAAAGCTGGAGAGCATTGAGGCCCGGCTATCAAAGCATGAGAAGACCACCCTTCATGGCTTGATGTGGGTGACCGTCCTGGCGTGCACAGTACTCGTCCTCGTCGGCTACCACATCATCCGTCTATAGAGCCGTTCAAGGCCCAGCCAGCTCATTCCATACTGTTTGTTCTCAGAAATTTTCGCTGTAGCCGCAAAGTTAGAATGTCCTGATCCTGCAAAGTAGAAAGATCACACTCCCCGCATATGGATGATGCGGGAGAACGCGGATGGGACTGGTTGCAATGAGCGAACGCGACCTGCAGCGGGAGGTTCTGTCGAAGGTTGTCGAGGGCTGCGCTAACGATTGCTTCGGCGCCTCATGTCCTGGCATCGTTCGATGAAGTACATGGCAATCTCCGAACCTATCCGATTCCGATGGTGGTCGAGAGCGCACTGATGCGGCGTACCACCGCCGCATTAGTGCCGGGTCATGAACCTCTCCCGCGTGCTAACAACCTGCTCTACGAGACGGCGCAAGCTGCGGATCGAGCCAGATCGCCAGTGCCGGCGTAGAAGGCCGATCTCGCTTCCTATGAGCGGGTTAGCCCAGCGCTCATCGCCCACCCGCTCCCGATAAACGGTCCGCAATAGCGACGAGGCCAGAGGCTCCAGGTGCTCTGCTCCCGGCCGTGGTACCTCGACCACCTGCAGCCGGTCGAGCAGTGGTCGCGGCAAGCCTCTGGTCGAGTTCGCCGTCAGGATCACGCTCACCCCGGAGAGATCAACCGGCACCTCGAGATAGGGATCGAGCAAGGCCGCGGCCCGTGCCGGCTCGAGCAGGCCCAGGAGGGACCTCTTGATGTCCCCATTCCGGTCCGAGCCGCCGGCCTCGGCTGCGAGGTGGGTCCGCAGCCCTGCACCAGCCGGGCGGTGCCGGCCTGGCGGATCAGGGTGCTGAGGCGCTCCTGCAGGTAGACGATATCGGTTTTGTCGAAGGCATCGCTGGTCAAGGGGTAGATGGTTTCGACAAAGGCGCGAGCGGGGTTGCGGCGGTGGTCGGGCAGGCGGGTCGGCAGCTTGCCGCCTTCGCCGTTGTAGAGGCGGAATTCGCCCGTGTCCGGGTCGATGCCGCCCAGAAGGTAGGTCGCGGCCTGCTTGAGCAAGGGGTGGCGGAGGAGCAGGAACAGGTCGGACCAGCGGGCGCGGATGACCTCGACGCGGCAGACCTTGCTGGTGAAGACAGCAATGCTGGTGTTGGGCAAGGGGAAGGAGACCTCGAAGCGGTTGAGGCGCATGGGCAAGCTCCTGGGTTCGCCGGCGCACAGCACGCACGGCGGGGAAAAAGGGCAAAGGGGGAGGGCGGCCGACGGGCGCAGCCCGTCAGCGCTTCAAGCAGGAAGGGGAGGAGACGTCAGGCGGCGGCGTGCCAGACCTGGGTTGTGCTCGAGAGGGGCTGCGTCAGGTCGAGCCGCAGCTGGCCGGCTCGCACGAGCGCCAGGATGACGGCGGTGGGTCGGGGGTGCCAGGGCAGGCAGGCGCACAGCTCATCGAGCGAGGCGTGGCCCACCTCGGCGAGGATGGCGAGCACGAACGCGGCGATGGCGGGGGAGACCTGCGGGTCCGCGGCAAGCGTGATGGCGGGCTGCGCCACGTCATCGAGGTCGGCCGAGGTGAACTCGGGCACGGCGGGGGCGACGATGTCGCTGAGGACGGTCGGGGTGGGTTGGGAGTTGCGCATGAGCACAGCTCCGCTAGAGATGGAGTCAACCATCTGATTCTCCTGTTACGAGCAGGAACCGGATGGCCAGGCTGCTGGCAGGGACTGCAATTCCCTGCCGGTAGCCGCTTTCGGCATCCGATCACCACCGAGGCGGGTGCCCGGTACCATCAATATGGATCAGCGGCGGTACGCTGGGAAGATGGGCCCAAAATCACTTCACAAACAAGGTTAACACAGAGCAAAAACAGGCCAGCGCCAGCTGTCATGCGCTCTCTTGTGTTGCAGAATGCCCGACGCTTCTCACCTCGCTGCGGCGTCGATCAGTCGAATGGGCGGGCGTCACGTCTAAGCGCGGCAGCTTGACGATCTCCTGCACCAGTACCGTCGCGGGATAAGAGCCGTACTCGGCACCGACGCTGCCGGCGGCATGGCCCTGCAGCGCATCGAGCTTGTCCGACGCAATGCCGGCCTCCCGGCCGCGCGTCTTGAACAGGTGCCGCCAGCCATGGTTCGGATCGACATTGGGATCATCCACACCGAGCCCTCGCACCCACTCGGCCAGCTTCTGGCCCATTCGGACATAGGTCGGGTTCTCGGCCCGAGCCGCCCGCTGGCGCGCCGGAGAGTAGAACAGCGGCCCCTTGCCCCGGGATCAGACGAACGCCAGAAAGCCCTGCTCGATGAGGTGCGGATGGAGCGGTACGATGCGGGCGACGCCTGTCTTCACCGTTCCGGCCTCCGGCGTGATCCGCATTACCCAGACGCCGTCCTCCTCATAGATGTCCTGACCCCTGAGCCGGGTCATCTCGTTGACGCGAGCACCACCATAGGCGCACAGCCACGGCACCCAACGGCGGGCCGCTGCGTGCTCAGGCGAGATCAGGCGGCTGGGCTGGGCAAAGGTCGCCGACAGAATCAGCTTCTGCTCGCGCTCATTGAACTCGCGCTCGCGTAGCTTGGGCTTCTTGGGCACCTTCATCTGGACGTCAGCTGCAGGATTCACCTCGACCTTCTTCTCGTGGACTGCCCAGCCGTAGAAAGATTTGACCGCCGCGTGCTTCGACTCCTCGATCGTCTTGGGATCGAGGCCGCGCTCGATCAGGTGAGCCTTCCAGCGTCGCACGTCGCCTTCGGTCACTCGAGCGATATCGTCGGTGCCGACAAAGGCGAGGAGATTGCGCATCGCGCCGCGGTAGCTCTTTGCGGTGCCGGCGGCGGGCTTCCTCTCGGCGAGGTAAGCCTCCCAAGCCGGCTCGAATAGGACGGAGGGCGAGACGATTGCAGTCTGCGGAGCGCCTAAAGGCGGGAAGCGTGCCTCGCGAGGGTCAGGGGAATAGTCGCCCTGCGCCGCCCGCAGGAGGCGCTCGTCCGCCTGCTCCACCGCCTCGGCGGCCAGGCGGGTGAGGGTCGCCAAGCCGGCTGCATCGACCTCGATCCCACGCTCGGCCAGGATGGCCTCGACCGCAGGACGATGCAGCTGCCGAGCCAGAAAGCGATCGACAGGCCGCGCCTTGGGCGAGTGAGAGAGGCCGTCCATGAGCAACTCGTCCCGCCAGCGGTCGGGACTGCCGGGATCCGCCTCGTGCGCCGCGGCCCGACGGCGGTAAATCTCGCCTGCGAGCGCCACAGCCTCCTTGTGCGTGAGCCTGACGAGCGGCTTTGGCGCAGCCGCTTGCCTCAGGCGCTCCCACTGGGCTGAGACTTCGGCGGCGACTGCGGCGTGCCGCGGCCCAGCCTCACGCCAGTCACGGGTCTCCAGACTGACCTTCTCCTCGCGCTTGCCGACGAGCGGACGGAGCGCTTCGGGAACGCCGCGGCGGAAGTAGTAGATGCCAGTGTCGGGATGCTTCCAGGGGCTTGCCACGCGCATGACCTTTGTACCACCCTTTTGTACCAGGATGGCAGCCGCAAACCCAAGCCGGGCTTCAACTTGGCGTAAACAAAGGCTTTCTAGGGATGCTGGCGGAGAGGGGGAGATTCGAACTCCCGATACGGTTGCCCGTATGCCGCATTTCGAGTGCGGTGCATTCAACCACTCTGCCACCTCTCCGGGGTGCGAAGGCCCTGGGGCCCGCTGGTTGAGGCCGGGTGGATATCATGGGCTTGGCGGGTCTTCAAGCACCAAAAATCAGGTTTTTGATTGACAAAGGAGAGGGCAGCCCGTAGGTAGGCGTCATCTATGAGCGGGTCCGCGTGCCTGCTCGTATCCATGCGGCGGCTCGAGCCTGCCGTGAACCGAAGCCGGAAACTGCCAAAAAGCCAATCCGGTGGGGCTTTCCCCGCTGAGAATTGGGTTTGAACACGAGGATCAGATGTTCGCAGTGATCAAGACCGGCGGCAAGCAGTATCGCGTTGCCGCCAACGACGTCATCACCGTCGCCACGCTCGCAGGCGAGCCTGGCACTGCCGTCACCTTCGACCAGGTTCTCATGGTCACGAACGACGGCTCGACCCAGGTGGGCGCCCCCCTCATCGAGGGCGTGACCGTGGCGGGCGAGGTGGTGGAACACACCCGCGGCGAGAAGGTCATCTCCTTCAAGAAGCGCCGTCGCCAGAATTCGCGCCGCAAGCGCGGGCATCGCCAGGACTATACCGTCGTGCGGATCACCGAGATCCTCGCCGGTGGCGAAAAGCCCAAGAAGGCTGCGGCCAAGAAGACCACCAAGGCTGCGGCTGACGAGGCTGCGCCGGCCACCGCTGAATAAGCGTCGGCATCACCCAGGAACACGGGAGTAACCCATGGCTCACAAAAAAGCAGGCGGTTCGTCTCGCAACGGCCGCGACTCCGCAGGCCGTCGTCTCGGCGTCAAGCGGTTCGGCGATCAGCAGGTCGTCGCCGGCAACATCATTATTCGTCAGCGCGGCACCAAATGGCATGCCGGCGCCAATGTCGGCATGGGCAAAGACCATACCCTCTTTGCCACGGCTGATGGCCGAGTCCGATTCCTGACGCGTCAAGGCCGAGCCTTTGTATCGGTCGTACCGGCCCAAGAGGCCGCAGAGTAAACGGCGAGAGCGAAACGAAGGAGCTCCCGCCGGCATCACACCGACCCGGCGGGTGAAGAGCTCCAGACAGGCCCTAAAGGCCAAGCTCCAATCCGAAACTGACAGGGGAGGTGGGATGTCCACCTCCCCTTCGTCATTTCTTGGGCCCAAGGAGGGCCCACCGGATCGGAGCAAGACGATGTTTCCCGACCTCACCCGTGACGATGTTTTCCGCCTCGAGACCCGCGGCCTCTGGCTGCGCTGGGCCCGTCTCGCGGATGCCCAAGCCATCGTACGCCTTGCCGGGGAGAAATCGGTCGCGGAGATGACGGCTCGAATTCCGCATCCGTATCACCCGGACGATGCCGAGCGATTTATCTTCATGTCCCGGCGGTCCAATGCGGACGGCCAGGGCCTGCAGCTCGCGATCACGCCCAAGGGCAAGCCCAACAGCCTGATCGGCATGGTGGGCATCGGTCCGGACCCCGAGACGGGAAAGCCCAGCCTCGGCTACTGGCTCGGCACCCCCTACTGGGGGAGGGGCTATGCCACCGAGGCGGCGAGAGCGCTGATCGACGCCTTCTTCGCCTATGGCGATGGGGACGAGCTCACCGCGTCGACCCGGGTCATCAACCCGGCTTCCCGGCGGGTGCTTGAAAAGTGCGGCTTCGCCTATCAGGGCGCCGGCCTTGTCGAGCTGCCGGCCCGGGGAGGGCTCTACCCGGCCGACCATTTCCGCCTCGACCGGCGGGCTTGGGAGAGCCTGAAGAGCTGGGGCCATACCGGCCTCGTGCGGGAGCCCCTCTCCGTCGAGATCGAGGTGGACCGGGGGCTGTCCCTCGCAAGTTGAAACCAAGGGAGCGCTCCCGTGATCACGGGAGCGCTTCGCTTTTATCCGCGTTGCTCCCGCGGACCGTCGCGGACGGGAGCATTTCTCAACCGCAGGGCCTGATCGGCTCTTTGCGAAAAATGCTCCAGTCCCGTAAAGGATGCGGGTTATGAAATTTCTCGACCAAGCCAAGATCTATATCCGTTCCGGCAACGGTGGCGGCGGCGCCGTGTCGTTTCGCCGTGAAAAATTCATCGAGTTCGGCGGGCCGGACGGCGGCGACGGCGGCCGCGGCGGCGACGTCTGGGCGGAATGCGTCGAGGGGCTGAACACCCTCATCGACTACCGCTACCAGCAGCACTTCAAGGCGAAGACCGGCGGCCACGGCATGGGCAAGAACCGGCACGGAGCCAAGGGCGCCGATGCGGTCCTCAAGGTGCCGGCCGGCACCGAGATCCTGGAAGAGGACGGCGAGACCGTTATCGCCGACATGACCCATGTGGGCCAGAGGGTGCTGCTGGCGAAGGGCGGCAACGGCGGCTTCGGCAACGCCTATTTCACCACCTCGACGAACCGCGCCCCCCGCCGCGCCAATCCCGGCCAGGAGGGTCAGGAGCGTACGCTCATCCTGCGTCTCAAGCTGATCGCCGATGCCGGGCTCGTCGGTCTTCCCAATGCGGGCAAGTCCACTTTTCTCGCCACCGTCACGGCGGCCAAGCCGAAGATCGCCGATTACCCCTTCACGACCCTCCACCCGGGGTTAGGCGTCGTGCGGGCGTATGGACGCGAGTTCGTGCTGGCCGACATTCCGGGCCTGATCGAGGGCGCCTCCGAGGGCGTCGGGCTCGGCGACCGATTCCTGAGCCATGTGGAGCGCTGCCGCGTTCTGCTGCATCTGGTCGAGGGGACGAGCGAGGATGCCGGGGAGGCCTACCGGACCGTTCGGCACGAGATCGAGGCCTATGGCCATGGCCTGTCCGAGAAGCCCGAGATCGTCGCGCTGTCCAAGGCCGACGCCCTGGACGAGGAGACGCTCAAGGAGCAGCTCAAGAAGCTCAAGAAGGCCGCGAAGCAGACCCCCTACGTGGTCTCGTCGGCATCCGGGCAGGGTGTGCAGGAGGTGCTCCAGGCGCTGCTGACCGTGATCGACCAAGCCAGGGCCGAAGAGGAGCCCGTCGCTCCACAGGCAGAGTGGCATCCGTGACCCCTGAACTCAGCCAGTTCCGCCGTGTGGTCCTGAAGGTTGGGTCCGCCCTGCTGGTCGACCGGGCCCGGGGCCGGCTCAACCATGCCTGGCTGGCGGCGTTGGCCGAGGATATCGCGGACCTACACGCGAAAGGCGCCGACGTTCTGGTGGTCTCCTCCGGGGCCATCGCCATGGGGCGCACCGTTCTGGGCCTGCCCTCCGGTCCCTTGCGCCTGGAGGAAAGCCAGGCTGCCGCGGCCGTCGGACAGATCGCGCTCGCCCGCACCTGGTCCGAGGTGCTGGCGCATCACGGCATCACGGCCGGCCAGATCCTGGTGACGCTTGCCGACACGGAGCAGCGGCGTCGTTATCTCAATGCCCGGGCCACGACCTTGAAGCTCCTCGAGATGCGCGCCGTGCCGGTCGTCAACGAGAACGACACGGTTGCGACCTCGGAGATCCGCTACGGCGACAACGATCGCCTGGCGGCGCGCGTCGCCACCATGATCGGGGCCGATCTTCTGGTGCTGTTCTCCGACATCGATGGGCTCTACACGGCGCCGCCCGCATCCAATCCCGATGCCGAGCACATCCCGGTAATCGAGCGCATCACGCCTTCCATCGAGGCCATGGCCGGCGGGGCAGCCTCCGAATTGTCGCGCGGGGGCATGCGCACGAAGGTCGAGGCGGGCAAGATCGCGACATCCGGCGGCACCCACATGATCATCGCGGACGGCCGCACGAAAAATCCCTTGAAGCGCATTGCCGAGGGCGGGCGCTGCAGCTGGTTCCTGACCCCGTCCAATCCCGCGACGGCGCGCAAGACCTGGATCGCCGGCGCGCTCGAACCGCGCGGCACGCTCTACGTGGACGAGGGCGCCGCCCGCGCGCTTCAGGGTGGCGCGAGCCTGCTGCCGGTGGGCGTGCGCCGGATCGAAGGCAGCTTCCATCGCGGCGACGCGGTGGCGATCCGCAGCGAGACCCGCGTGCTCGGCCGGGGCCTCGTGGCCTACGATGCGGAGGATGCGGCGCGCATCATCGGCCGTCCCAGCCGAGAGATCGAGGGAATCCTCGGCTATCCCGGCAGAACCGAGATGATTCACCGGGACGACATGGCGCTCAGCGACTGATCGGCCGGCAGAAGCCGCAGCAGGGCCTGGGCGTCCCCGGGAGCGGCGCTTTTGATGTCGTTGTCGAAATAGACATAGACACTGCGTCCGTTCTTTCGCCAATCGGCGATATGGTGCGCCCAATCCTGCAGCGTATCGGCCGAGTAGCTGCCCTCATACCGCCCGTTCGTGCCATGCGCTCGCACATACGCGAAGTCCGCCGTCCCTTCCCACGGGGCCGGAGCATCCGCGTGGTCGGAAATGCACAGCGCCGCATTATGGTCGCGTAGAATGCGGAAGGTGGATTCCTCATACCAGCTCGGATGCCGGAACTCGAAGGCGCAGCGCCGGCCCTCCGGAATCAGCGACAGGCAGCGCGCCACCCGCTCCCGGGTCTCGGCATCTGCCTTGAAGGTAGGCGGCAGCTGGAACAGGACCGGGCCGAACTTCTCGGCCAAGCCGTTCATCCGGCCGAAGACGAGATCGATGCTCTCCTCGATTCCCTTCAGCCGCTTCATGTGCGTGATGAAGCGTGAGGCCTTCCAGGCGAACAGGACACCTTTCTGGGTGGCGTCATGCCAGGCCCTGACGGCCCGCTCGGTCGGAAGGCGGTAGAATGAGTTGTTGATCTCGGCGGTATCGAAGTGCTGGACGTAATAGGAGAGGAAATCCTTGATCTTCAGGCGCGCCGGGTAGAAAGGTCCGTGCCAGGACCTGTAGTGCCAGCCCGATGTTCCGATCCGAATCTCCGCCCTCGTCATGGCGGATGAGACCGGGCGGCGTGGCTCTGACGCGGCCGGACGTGCTATGGGTTCTGAACGGCGTATTTCCCCTGAAACCGTCAGGGGCTGGGACCTGGACATGGATGAGATTCGCGCCTTGATTGCGGAAGTGCTTGCTGATCACCTCAACGCACCAGGTGCGGAATCGGTTGGAGATCCTGACGTTCCGGCCCTCATGGCCGAACTCGGCCGGCGGGCGCGAGCCGCGGCCAGGCAGGTCGCGCTGGCGAAGGTCGACGACAAGAATGCGGCGCTCAGGGCCATGGCCGCCTGCATCCGGGCTCGGGCGGATGCGATCCTGGCCGCCAATGCCGAGGATCTCGCGGACGCGAAGGCCAAGGGCCAGAGCGGCGCCTTCATCGACCGGCTCGTTCTCAACCCGGACCGTCTCGAATCCATCGCGGAGGCCGTCGAGAGCATTGCGGCGCTCCCCGACCCGGTCGGGCGCGTGCTCGCCCGATTCGAGCGTCCGAACGGCCTTGTCATCGAACGGGTGGCGACGCCGCTCGGCGTGATCGGCGTGATCTTCGAGAGCCGGCCCAACGTGACGGCGGATGCGGGGGCGCTTTGCCTCAAGGCCGGCAACGCCGCGATCCTCCGCGCCGGCTCTGAGAGCTTCCGCACGTCGCTCGCCATCGCCGAGGCGATGGGCGAGGGACTGGAACGGGCCGGTCTGCCGCGGGACGCGATCCGCCTAGTGCCGACACGCGACCGGGCAGCGGTCGGCGCCATGCTGTCGGGGCTCGACGGCCATCTCGACGTGATCGTGCCGCGGGGCGGCAAGAGCCTTGTGGCCAGGGTCCAGGAGGAGGCGCGGGTGCCGGTCTTCGCGCATTTGGAGGGTCTCAACCACGTCTATGTGCATGCCGGGGCCGACTTGGAGATGGCCAAGGGCATCGTGCTGAACGCCAAGATGCGCCGCACGGGCGTCTGCGGAGCGGCCGAGACGCTGCTGGTCGACCGGGCCTGCGCCGACACGCATCTGAGGCCCCTGATCTCCATGCTGCTCAATGCAGGCTGCGCGGTCCGCGGCGACGAGGCCGTGCAGGCGGTTGACCCGCGCGTGACCCCGGCGATCGAGGACGATTGGTGCACCGAATATCTCGATGCAGTCATCTCGGCCCGTGTGGTTGACGGCATTGAGGCTGCGATCGCGCATATCGAGGCTTACGGCTCCCACCACACCGATTCGATCGTGACCGACGATGAGGCGGCGGCTGAGCGCTTCCTGGCCGAGGTCGATTCCGCCATCGTGCTCCACAATGCCTCGACTCAGTTCGCGGATGGCGGAGAATTCGGATTCGGCGCCGAGATCGGCATCGCCACGGGGCGCATGCATGCTCGGGGGCCCGTCGGCGTCGAACAGCTGACCTCGTTCAAGTACCGCATCCGCGGCGCGGGCCAGACGCGCCCGTGAACCCTGCCTCATCCCGCTTCCGCATCAGGCCCTCGGGCCTGACCCGTCTGCCACGGGCATCCGCCGGCATGCGGATCGGCCTCTATGGCGGATCGTTCAATCCGGCCCATGCCGGGCACCGCCACGTGAGCCTCATGGCCATGAAGCGGCTCGGACTTGACCGGGTCTGGTGGATCGTCACCCCGGGCAATCCCCTGAAGGACACCGGCGAGCTGGCGACGACCGGGATGCGCGTCGAGGAGGCCAGACGGGTCTCCGACGACCCGCGCATCGACGTGACCGCCTTCGAGGATGAGATCGGAGCCCGCTACACGGTCGACACTCTGGCCTATCTCAAGCGCCGCTATCCTGGAGTCCGGTTCGTCTGGATCATGGGCGCCGACAATTTGGCGAGCTTCCACCGGTGGCGGGGCTGGCGCCGCATCGCCCGCATGATGCCCATGGCCGTGATTGATCGGCCCGGATGGACCCTGAAGGCGGCCCGGTCCCGCAGCGCCACCGCCCTGTCCTCGAGCCGGATCGGCGAGAACGAAGCCCTTGCCCTGCCAGGGCTCAAGCCGCCGGCCTGGGTTTTCCTGCACGGACCGAGATCGCACCTGTCGTCCACGAAGCTGCGCCAAATGACACGAACTTCTGCTGTCGGAAGACGTTGAAAATTGGGGCCCTCCCACATTATCTTAAGGGTCGGCACCCTCTGAGTGCCGTTGAGAAAGGGTCTGAACCTGAACCGACTATCTTCCGTCGAAGCGGACAAGAACCCGCTTCCTCCTCTCTCCGGAGCGGACGCTCCGCACGATGAGGACATCCGGGCCGTCGCCCTGACCTCCCTCGAGGATATGAAGGCCGAAAACACGGTCGAAATCGACTTGGCCGGAAAAACCTCCCTTGCCGACACCATGATCGTGACATCGGGCCGTTCCGATCGCCATGTGGGTGCCATCGCCGACCGCGTGATCAAGGATCTCAAGGACAAGGGGTTCGGAAATGCGCGCGTCGAGGGTCTTCCCGCCTGCGACTGGGTGCTGATCGATGCCGGCGACGTGCTGATCCACGTTTTCCGTCCCGAGGTGCGTGGCTTCTACAACCTCGAGAAGATGTGGGGCGCCGACCGTCCGCAGGACCGCGTCAGCTAACACAAGGCAGGATTCGTGCGACTGAGCTTGCTGGCCGTGGGCCGACTCAAGAGCGGCCCCGAACGTGAGCTCGTCGAACGTTACAAGCAGCGGGTCGAGGGCATGGGCCGTGCCCTCGGATTGGGCGGCTTCGACATCGTCGAACTGCCCGAGAGCCGGGCACGCCGCGAGGACGACCGGCGCGCGGAGGAGGCCGAGGCCCTTCTGGAGAAGGCCGGCTCGTCCGTGCTGGTCGTCTTCGACGAGCGCGGCAGGAGCCCTTCGAGCGAAGCCTTCGCTGAGCGAATCAGGCAATGGCGCGACGAGGGCCGCTCCGGCGTCGCCTGTGTGATCGGCGGGCCCGACGGGCTCGATCCCCGGCTGAGACAGCGAGCCGACTTGGTCGTGTCCTTCGGGGCGCTCACTATGCCGCACCAGATCGTGCGGGCCCTCGTGGCAGAGCAGCTCTATAGAGCCCTGACAATTCTGGCCGGACACCCTTATCATCGCGCCGGCCACGATGATTCCTGACGGATGACCTGCATCAACTCCTTCTTTTCCCGCAAGGCTCTCGGCCTTGCCGCATGGATGGTTGCCGCCAGCCTGAGCCCTGCCGGGGCCCAGCAGCCCGCGTCTGGGCCGGCGCCTCAGCCTGTCCCCACCGGGCCGGCCGAGCAGAAGGCCCAGCGGGAAAAGGACCTGAAGGTTCTGGAGGAGGCCATCGCGGCCAATGCCGAGGCGCGGAAGCGTCTCGAGGCCGAGATCGACGACGTCAAGGCGGACCGGGCGAAGCTCAATGCTGCCCTGATCGACACCGCCGACCGGGTTCGCGGCACCGAGGACAGGATCCGCGGGCTGGAGCAGAGGCTTCAGACGCTCGGCTCCAGCGAAGCGGCCATTCGCCGCTCCCTTCAGAGCCGGCGCGGGGTCATTGTCGAGGTCTTTGCAGCCCTTCAGCGTATGGGCCGCCGTCCGCCGCCCGCCGTGCTGGTGCGGCCGGAGGACATGCTGGAGGCGGTCCGCGCCTCGATCATGCTGGGGGCCGTTCTGCCGGAATTGCGCCAGGAGGCCGAGATTCTGGCCGGCGACCTCGCCGAGCTCGTGCGCCTCAAAGAGGCCATTACGGCCGACCGCGCGACACTCAACGGGGAGCTGACCGCCCTGAGCCGGGAGCAGGAGCGTCTCGCCGCCCTCATGGACGCCCGGCAGAGCCGCATCGCCGAGGTCGAGCGCAATGCGGGAGCCGAGCGGCAGAAGGCCGAGGAGCTTGCCCGTCAGGCCGGCACCCTGAAGGAGCTGGTCGACCGCATGGAGGCCGAGATCGCCGGGGCCCGGCGCGCCGCCGAGGAGGCCCGCAAGGCCGCCGAGGCCCAGGAGCGCGAAACCCGGGAGAAATTCGCCCAGCTGGCCTTCCGGGATCCGGCCCGGCTCGCCCCGAAAATCCCGTTCTCCGAAGCGCGGGGCCTGCTGCCCCGTCCCGTCAGCGGCGAGACGGCCCTGGAATTCGGGGCTGCGGACGGCTATGGCGGAACGACGCGTGGCATTTCGATCACGACGCGGCCCAAGGCGAGTGTGGTATCACCCGCCGACGGATGGGTGTCCTTTGCCGGCCCCTTCCGGTCCTATGGTCGACTCTTGATCATCAATGCCGGTGGGGGATACTATGTTCTTCTGGCTGGTATGGACCATATCAATGTCGATGTGGGGCAGTTCGTGCTCGCAGGCGAACCCGTTGCGACCATGGGGGAAGCTCCTCTCATGAGTTTGATCGGTGCCGCCATAGAAAAGAACAATCCCGTCCTCTATGTTGAGTTCAGGAAAGACGGCGGTTCAATTGACCCAGGTCCCTGGTGGGCAAAATCGCAAAGCGAAAAGGTTCGCGGATAATGCGCAAACTATCCCTTTTGATTCTCGGTGCGGCCATCGGCGCAGGCGGCGCGACCATGGTGTCGCAGACCAGTCTCCTGTCGGGCATGAGCGCGGTTGCCGCCTCGGCCGACACGTACCGCCAGCTGAGCCTTTTTGGAGACGTCTTCGAGAAGGTCCGGACGGATTACGTAGAGAAGCCCGAAGAGTCGAAGCTGGTCGAGGCCGCCATCAACGGCATGCTCACCTCGCTCGACCCGCATTCGAGCTACATGGACGCCAAGAGCTTCCGTGACATGCAGGTGCAGACCCGCGGCGAGTTCGGCGGCCTTGGCATCGAGGTCACCATGGAGGACGGCCTCGTGAAGGTCGTGACGCCGATCGACGAGACGCCTGCGTCCCGAGCCGGCATCCTGGCCAACGACGTCATCACCCACATCAACGACGAAGCCGTTCAGGGCCTCAACCTGAACCAGGCCGTCGACAAGATGCGCGGCCCGGTCAATTCCTCGGTTACCCTGAAGATCCAGCGCAAGGAAGCCAAGGATCCGGTGGTGGTGAAGCTGACCCGCGAGACCATCAAGGTTCGTCCGGTTCGCGCCCGTGTCGAGGGCGACATCGGCGTCCTGCGCGTGACCCAGTTCAACGAGCAGACCTACGAGGGCTTGCGCTCAGGCATCGAGAAGCTCACGTCCGACATCGGCGCCGACAAGGTGGCGGGCTTCGTCATCGACCTGCGCAACAATCCGGGTGGCCTGCTCGATCAGGCGATCATGGTGTCCGACGCCTTCCTCGACCGGGGCGAGATCGTCTCGACCCGCAGCCGCAATGCCGAGGATACCCAGCGCTTCAGCGCCAAGGTCGGCGATCTGGCCAAGGGCAAGCCCCTGGTGGTGCTCGTCAACGGCGGCTCGGCTTCGGCGTCCGAGATCGTGGCCGGCGCCCTGCAGGACCACAAGCGCGCGACGGTTCTCGGAACCCGCTCGTTCGGCAAGGGCTCCGTGCAGACGATCATTCCGCTCGGCGGCAACGGCGCCGTGCGCCTGACGACGGCGCGCTACTACACCCCGTCCGGCCGCTCGATCCAGGCCAAGGGCATCGATCCGGACATCGAAGTGCTGCAGGATGTGCCCGACGAGCTGAAGGGCAAGGACGAGACCAAGGGCGAAGCCGGCCTGCGCGGGCACCTGCAGAACGGCGGCGAGAAGGAAGAGCGCGGCGGTTCCTCCGCTTACGTTCCGCCGGATCCGACCAAGGACAAGCAGCTTCTGTCGGCTTATGACCTGCTGCACGGCGTTCGCAAGGGCGCTGCCAACACCACGACGACGCCCAACTGATCGGCTTACGTCACCAAGGATCCATGGCTGCATCTGGGCCTGGCGGAATCATACCGCCGGGCCCATTTCTCATTCAGGCGCCTACAACCGTTCCGGGAGGCTTGTGCAAGGCTCGGTGAAGCGGCACTCTCTTTGCCTGCTTCGGAACCATGCGACAGCGTCGGCAGTCTTCAAGAACCGGCCGCAGCGGGTTTCGTCATCGAGGGAGTGTGTATCGGATGAGGAGCGCAAGAGGATCACAGGCCAGAAAGGATCTGCCCTATCGCTCCTGTGTCGGCGTCATGCTGATCAACAAAGCAGGCTTGGTTTTCATCGGCCGGCGCCGGTCCGAGGCCGATGCGGCCTCCGATGGCTATTCCTGGCAGATGCCGCAGGGTGGGATCGATCCCGGCGAGGAGCCCTACGAAGCCGCTCTGCGCGAACTCTACGAGGAAACCAGCGTGCGCTCCGTGAGCCTGCTGGCCGAGGCTCCGGACTGGTATGCCTATGACCTCCCGTCCATGGTGGCAGGCCGCGCCTGGCGCGGGCGCTATCGTGGGCAGAACCAGAAATGGTTCGCGTTCCGGTTTGAGGGCGACGAGAGCGAGATCAACATCCATCAGCCCGGCGGCGGTGGCCACCGGCCCGAGTTCGACGAATGGCGCTGGGAGGACATGAATCGGCTCCCCGAACTGATCATTCCGTTCAAGCGGCCGGTCTACGAGAAGGTCGTTGCGGCCTTTGCGCCGCTCTCGTCCCAGAATCTGCAGACCTCCGATCATACTTGAACAGGTCAAGCTTATCCCATCTAAGGCTGGGCTTAACCTTGGACTAAGCGTGTCGATTCCCTCCTTAAGCTTAGATCACATGAGGGTCCAGCCTGTTCATGAAGATGAACGGGAGGTGTACGTTCAATAACTCAAAAGAGAGGGGCGGAACCCGGCCGGAAACACTTCGTTGATACGCATCTCGGAGAGCAGATGAGGGCTCTCTAATCATGGGAGATCTTGCGATGCGTACGACCTTGATGGCGACAGTTGCCGCGGTTGTTCTTTCCCTGAGCGCTGCGGCCATAGCTCAAACGGGCGGTTCTGGCAGTAGCTCGGGCGGTGCCGCGAGCGGCGGTTCAGGTGGCGCTTCCGGCGGTTCGACGGTTACCGTCCCTGGCGGTTCGTCCGGCTCCGGCGGTGCCGCGGGAGGTGCTGCCTCCGGGGTGTCTGGCGGGGCCGCATCGGGCTCCGCTTCTAGCGGCACGAGCGCGCCCTCAGGCAATGCCGGCAGCGCGACAGGCAGCGCCTCATCCAGCACCTCCGGCGAAACGCGTGGCAACCCCACCGGGACAGCCTCCGGCGGAACGAGCGGGACCACGAGCACGACCGGGAACGCAGCCGGCAAGGCGGGCGGAACGGCCAACACAACCGGCAGCACGTCGTCCTCCAACGCGACGAGCGTCAACGTGACGTCGGAGCAGCGGACTCAGATCACCGAGTCCTTCCGTAGCGTGAATGTCCAGCCGCTCACCAACGTCACCTTCAGCGTCAGCGTCGGTTCGACCATTCCGACCTCTGTGACCACCCTCTACGACTGCCCCGACAACGTCGAACGGATCCTGACCGGCCTGCCGGAATGCAAGTACGTGGTCGTGCGCGATCAGATCGTAATCGTGGAGCCGAGCTCCCGCCGGATCGTCACGGTGATTGAGCACCGAGGCTGAGCGGGCCCGTTCCCTGGCAAGTCCGTTGACAACACCGCGCCCGCAGCTGAGCCGCGGCGGGCACGCAGCCTGCTCATCAACAGATCCGCACGTGAGTCCCGCAGCGGCCGCCACGATCACGCAGCAAGGCGCACAGGCTTGTGCGGCGGAAGGCGGCTCAAGCGATGTTTGGATGATGTCTCATGCGGCATAGGGGAAGATGCAGATCTCGGCGTCAGGTGTCTCTCGCGTGCGATGTTCCGCAAGCAGTTCCAGAGCAATCTGCGCGTAGAGGCGGAACTCGTCCTTGACGCTGTCGCGTTCACGCTCCCAAACCTGATGATCGTCCTCGGCGGTGTAGAGCGCACGGGCAACGAATTCGATTTCAGCTTCCATCACAAGCCCCTCCTTGGCCTTGAAGGCAATCGATGATGTGCGCCGAAAATTCCCCATGGCGCAGGTTCGCGCCGCCCCGATCAAAATCCGCATCTCTCTTCGGCGGCGCCATTTGTTCCAAAGAGAATGTCGCCCGCAAGATGGCAGATGAGGTAGTCCGAAAGCGCTAACGCGGAGTGTGGAGAAGCCGAGCGGAGCTGTACGCCGCATGGTTGTCACATGCGGAGAAGAGATCATCGCTGCGCTACGGGGAGCTTGCAGATGGCTGAGGATCGCCTGCCCAGGAAGGCGCGGTCGGAATCCCGAACCATCCTGCGCCATCTCAATTCGGGAAGCCGATGGTGCCCCTGGCCGGGATCGAACCAGCACTCCTTGCGGAACTCGATTTTGAGTCGAGCGCGTCTACCAATTCCGCCACAGGGGCAAGGACCCGCGACGTACCATGGCCGGCGAAGGTTGGTCAATGCGCGAGATGTGAAGGCAAGCCGCAAGGCTTGGCCCTCGCAATTCGCGGCTCCTTGTGCTCAAAGGGGCCGGGGTGAAGGCCCCGATCCGGATCTGAACCTATCGGAACCCCATGCTGAGACGCCTCTACGACTGGACCCTGTCCCTCGCGGCCCGCCCTTCGGCCCCTTACGCTTTGGCTCTTGTGTCCTTCTCCGAAAGCTCGTTCTTTCCGGTGCCGCCGGACGTGATGCTCGTGCCGATGATGCTGGCGCGGCCCGACAAGGCCTGGGCCTACGCCCTGATCTGCACCGTCGCGTCCGTCCTGGGCGGGATCCTCGGATACTTCATTGGGCTCGGCCTCTATGATTCCATCGGAGCCTGGCTGTTCCAGCTCTATGGCCTCACGGAAGGCGCCGAGACGTTCCGGCATGCCTATGCCGATTACGGCCATTGGGTGATCCTGCTGAAGGGCCTGACCCCGATCCCCTACAAGCTCGTAACCATCACGTCGGGCTTCGCGGGTTACCATCTGGGCTGGTTCATCCTGTTGTCGATCCTGACCCGCGGCGCCCGCTTCTTCATCGTGGCCCTCCTCATGAGCCAGTTCGGACCGCGCATCAAATCGATCATCGACAACCATTTCAATCTGGTGGCGACCCTGGCCATCGCGGCCTTCGTCGGGGGCTTCGTGGCCTTCCGCTACCTTTTCTAGAGGGGAGGGGCGATGCGGATCAGCCTCACGATGCGGCAGGCCACGCTGGCCGTCACCCTGGGCGCCGCGGCGACGATCGGCGGAGCGCTCGTCTTCGAGCATGTCTTCGGCTATGTGCCGTGCAAGCTCTGCCTGATGCAGCGCAACCCCTATTACATTGCGATTCCGGTGGGCCTCGCGGCTGCTCTCCTGCCGCCGCGCTATGCCCGCATCGGCCTCTGGTGCCTGGCCCTGATCTTCATCGTCAGTGCAGGGCTCGGGGCCTATCACTCGGGCGTGGAATGGGGCTTCTTCGCCGGCCCGAGCGATTGCGGCGGGGGAGCCGGCGCCGGCGCAGGCAACGTGGGCGATTTCCTGAACCAGCTTCAGAACACCCGCGTGGTGAGCTGCACGGAGGCGGCCTGGCGCTTCCTCGGCCTGTCTCTGGCCGGTTGGAACGTGCTGATCTCGCTGGCGCTCGCCGCCTTCGCGGCCGCCGCGGCGGCGCGCAAGGGGATCTTCCCGGGCCGCTGACCTTGCGCCCATGGGCATCGCCCCGTTAGCCTTCGCCCAGACAGGTGGGGGAGTGACATGAGTCTCCAGGCTCTCAAGGATGAGGTCGCGCGGCAGTTCGGGACGCCCGCCGTGGTGGTCGACCTCGACGTGGTGGAGCGCAACGTCGCCCGGGTGCAGGCCCTGTGCGATGCTGCAGGCATCGCCAACCGTCCTCACATCAAGACGCACAAGAGCCCGGTGATCGCCGCCCTGCAGCGTGAGGCCGGCGCCCAGGGCCTCACCTGCCAGAAGCTCGGCGAAGCCGAAATCATGGCCGAGAGCGGTCATGATGACCTCCTCATCGCCTACAATCTCCTGGGCGAAGAGAAGCTAAACCGCCTCGGCGGCCTGCTCTCGCGGGTGAAGGTCACCGTCGCGGCCGATAATCCCGTGGTGGTGGCGGGCCTCCCGCAGGCCGCGGCCAAGGCCGGGCGCAATCTCGACGTGGTGGTGGAATGCGATACCGGCCGCAGGCGCGCCGGGGTCGAGACGCCGGCGGAAGCCGTGGCGCTCGCCCAGGAGATCGCGTCACGCCCGGGGCTCTCGTTCGCGGGCTTCATGCTGTATCCGCCGGAGAATGCCGTGGCCGAGACGCAGGCCTTCCTCGATGCGGCCACCGCCGGCGTGCGGGAGCTCGGGCTCGAACCGCGCATCGTCTCGTCGGGCGGCACCCCCAACCTGGTCCATCTCGGCAAGATCAAGGACGTCACGGAGCACCGGGCCGGCACGTCCGTGTTCAACGACCGCATGATGCTGGCAGCAGGCGTCGCCGGGCTGGAGGACTGCGCGCTGACGGTCTACGCGACGGTGGTTAGCCGCGCCGGTCCAGAGCGTGGGATTCTCGATTCCGGCTCCAAGACCCTGACCTACGATACGGGCGGGCTCGACGGCCACGGCCTGATCCTTGAGCATCCGCAGGCCAGGATCGCCCGGTTCGCCGAGGAGCACGGGTTTCTCGACCTGTCCGCCTGCAACGATCGTCCCAGCGTGGGCGACGTGGTTCGCATCGTGCCGAATCACGTCTGCGTGGTGGTGAACATGGTGGACCGGATGGTCGCGGTGCGGGGAGACACGATCGTCGGCGAGTTGCCTGTTGCGGCCCGTGGGCGTCTGACCTGAACGGCTTGCCCATAGGGAAAGCGCCGGTCGGCAGGGGCCCTGATGGCCCTGGGGACGGATCTCAGGGCTCCAGCTCGCTGTCCCAGTAGAGATAATCCATCCAGCTGTCGTGGAGATAGTTCGGCGGGAAGAGACGTCCGTTGGAGTGGAGGTCGTGGACGGTCGGGGCGAAGGGGCTCTGCCGGGGCCACATTTCCACCTCGCGGGGCAGTTTGTCCCCCTTCCTGAGGTTGCAGGGCGCACAGGCGGCGACGACGTTCTCCCAAGTGGTTTGCCCGCCCTTGGACCGGGGGATGACGTGATCGAAGGTCAGGTCCTCGCGGTCTCCGCAGTATTGGCAGCTGAAGCGGTCGCGCAGGAAGACGTTGAAGCGGGTGAAGGCCGGGTGACGTGAGGGTTTGACGTAGGTTTTGAGCGATATGACCGAGGGCAGGCGGATCTCGAAGGTCGGACTTCGCACGACCTTGTCGTATTCCGACACGATGTTGACCCTGTCCAGGAACACCGCCTTGATCGCATCCTGCCAACACCAGATGGACAAGGGGTAGTAGCTCAAAGGCCGGTAATCGGCATTGAGAACGAGGGCCGGGCAGGCCTCCGGTCGCACAACAGGCTGGACGTGTATCGTCACCTCACCTCCTCTTCACTAAGAGAAGCGTCGTATCCCGTCGGAGTAGACTATAGGCAGCATGACACTGTTGTGAAGATCCAGCCCTCGACGTTTGTGACGCACCCACAGGAAGTGCAATCTGGGCGAATCACGGCCGCGTTTCAGCGACTTGGGGGCGATCGATGAACCTTCTCCACGAAGGCTTGGCCTGGATCGAGCCGGCCATTGCGACCTATGGCGTCTGGGCTCTTCTCCTCATCCTCTACTTCGAGTCCTTCGGGGCTCCCTTGCCTGGGGAAAGCGCCCTGATCGCGGCCTCGCTCCTGGCCGCCCGGGGCGATCTCGCCATCGGCCACGTCTTTCTGGCCGCCTGGGCCGGGGCGGTCCTTGGCGACAGCACCGGCTATCTGATCGGCCGGTTCGGAGGGCGGCCCCTTCTGATCCGGTTCGGCTCCCTGGTGAAGCTCACGCCGGACCGGCTGGCCAAACTGGAGCAGACGGTGAAAACCAAAGGGTTCTTCATGGTCCTCACAGCCCGGTTCGTCGTCGTGCTGCGTCAGCTCAACGGTCTCATCGCGGGGTCGACCGGAATGCCCTGGCCCCATTTCGTCGTGGCGAATGCCCTCGGGGCCATGCTCTGGGCCGGGCTGTGGAGCTTCGGTCCCTATGTCTTCACCGATGCGTTCAGGCGGCTGATCTGACAGCCGCGCAACCTGTCAGCGGGTCGGGACGGGCTTCTCGCCCCGGTAATCGTAGAAGCCGCGCTTCGTCTTCCGTCCGAGCCAGCCGGCCTCCACGTACTTCACCAGAAGCGGGCAGGGGCGGTACTTGGAATCGGCCAGGCCCTCGTGCAGCACCTGCATGATCGACAGGCAGGTGTCCAGGCCGATGAAATCCGCGAGCTGGAGCGGGCCCATCGGGTGGTTGGCGCCGAGCCGCATGGCCGTGTCGATGGCCTCCACGGAGCCGACGCCCTCGTAGAGGGTGTAGATCGCCTCGTTGATCATCGGCAGCAGGATCCGGTTGACGATGAAGGCCGGAAAGTCCTCGGAGACCGTGGAGGTCTTGCCGAGCTTGCTGATGAACTCCTTGGCGGATTCGTAGGTCGGATCCTCGGTGGCGATGCCGCGGATCAGCTCGACGAGCTGCATCACCGGTACCGGATTCATGAAGTGGATGCCGATGAACCGTTCCGGCCGGTCGGTGGAGGCGGCAAGCCGCGTGATCGAGATCGACGACGTGTTGGTGGCGAGCATCGCGTCGGGGCGGAGCGACGGGCTGAGATTGGTGAAGATCTTGCGCTTCACCTCCTCGTTCTCGGTCGCGGCCTCGATGACGAGGTCGCAGGTAGCCAGATCGTCATAGGTGCGGGCCGGCTTGATCCGCTCGAGGGCGCCCTGCCGGTCGGCATCGGAGATGGCGCCCTTGGCGACCTGGCGGGCCATGTTGCCGTTGATCGTCGCGAGCCCGGCATTGATCCGATCCTCGGAGAGATCGTTGAGCCGGACGGTGAAACCCGCCAGCGAGCAGACATGGGCGATGCCGCTTCCCATCTGCCCGGCGCCGACAACGCCAACCGTTTTGATCTCAATGCCCATCTGATCCGCTGCCTGCGTTCAATATCGAAAGCGGCCGGGCGGAGAACCCCGCCCGGTCCGTCATTATTCCTGACCTTATTGACCGGCTTTGGTCAACTCCTCCTTCAGTTCCGGCAGGATCTGGAAGAGGTCGCCGACGAGGCCGTAATCCGCCACCTGGAAGATCGGCGCCTCCTCGTCCTTGTTGATCGCCACGATCACCTTGGAATCCTTCATGCCGGCCAGATGCTGAATGGCCCCTGAAATCCCCACCGCGATGTAGAGATCGGGCGCCACCACCTTGCCGGTCTGACCCACCTGCCAGTCGTTGGGCGCATAGCCCGCATCGACGGCCGCGCGCGATGCGCCCATGGCGGCCCCGAGCGTGTCGGCGATGGGCTCGATATACTGCTTGAAGGCGTCGGCCGAGCCGAGCGAGCGCCCGCCCGAGATGATGATCTTCGCCGAGGTCAGCTCGGGCCGGTCCGATTGCTGGATCTCCTCGCCCTTGAAGCTCGACACGCCGGGATCCTCGGCGGCATTCACTGTCTCGATGGCGGCAGAGCCCCCCTCGGCGGCCGCCGGGAAGGCGGCGGTGCGCACGGTGATCACCTTCTTGGCGTCGGTGGCCTGCACGGTCTGGATGGCGTTGCCGGCATAGATCGGCCGCTCGAAGGTGTCGGGCGACACCACCTTGATGATGTCGGAGACCTGCATCACGTCGAGCAGCGCCGCAACGCGGGGCATGACGTTCTTGCCCTTGCTGGTGGCGGGCGCCACCAGGGCATCGTAGGAACCGGCGAGCGACACGATGAGGGCTGCGGTCGGCTCGGCGAGCTGGTGCTCGTAAGCCGGGCCGTCTGCCAGCAGCACCTTCTCGACGCCCTCGAGCCTGGAGGCGGCTTCGGCAGCCGCACGCGCGCTCACGCCGGCCACCAGCACGTGGACAGGGGCGCCCAGCGCCTTCGCGGCCGAGAGCGCCTTGTGGGTAGCGTCCTTCAGGTGAGCGTTGTCGTGCTCGGCGATCAGAAGAGTGGTCATGGTTGGTCTTCTCCCTTAGAGCACGCCGGCTTCGACTTTGAGCTTCTGGACGAGTTCGGCCACGGAGCCCACCTTCACGCCCGCCTTGCGGCCGCCGGGCTCGACGGTCTTGATCACCTTCAGGCGCGGGGCCACGTCGACGCCGAGCGTCTCGGGGCTGGTCTCGTCGAGAGGCTTCTTCTTGGCCTTCATGATGTTGGGAAGCGAAGCATAGCGCGGCTCGTTGAGGCGCAGGTCCGTGGTGACGATGGCCGGCAGCTTGAGGCCCACCGTCTGCAACCCGCCGTCGACCTCGCGGGTCACGTCGATGGAGCCCTCGCCCACGTTCACCTTGAACGCGAAGGTGCCCTGCGGCCAGCCCAGCAGGGCGGCCAGCATCTGGCCGGTCTGGTTGGAATCGTCGTCGATGGCCTGCTTGCCCATGATGACGAGGTCGGGCTTCTCCTGCTCGACCACCTTGGCCAGGATCTTGGCCACGGCGAGCGGCTCCACGGTGGCGTCGGTCTTGACCAGGATGCCGCGGTCGGCCCCCATGGCAAGCGCCGTGCGGATGGTCTCAGCCGATTGCTGCGGGCCGATGGAGACGGCGACGATCTCGGTGGCCTTGCCCTGCTCCTTGAGGCGCACGGCTTCCTCGACGGCGATCTCGTCGAAGGGGTTCATGGACATCTTGATGTTGGCCAGTTCCACGCCCGACCCGTCCGGCTTCACCCGGATCTTCACGTTGTAGTCCACCACCCGCTTCACACACACCAGAAGCTTCATTCGTCTGTCCTCACCAAAGATCGGATCCGGGAGGGGGCCGATGACCAACCCTCCGGACATATAGGAAAAAGGCGGAAGGACCGTAATGGCCGATCCCTGATTGTCAACGCGGCGCTTGCAGTTCCTGCGCCTGGACGCGGGCGAGCACGGGATCGTAGCGGCGGCGCAGGAGAGGGGTGAGAATAGCGCCGACGATGAAGCCGCCAAGATGGGCGAACCAGCCCACGCTGTCGTCCCCGCCGAGGAAGGCCGCGGCGAACTGGAGGACGAACCAGAAGCCGATGGTCCAGTAGGCGGGCAGGTGCAGCGGGATGCCCTTCAGGAACAGGCCCCAGATCTTCACGCGCGGATAGAGGATCAGATAGGCCGCCACCACGCCCGACACGCCGCCCGACGCGCCGATCAGCGGGCGGTGAGGCTCCGTCGTGATGAAGGCATGGGCCAGGCTCGCGGCCATCCCGCAGAGCAGGAAGAACAGGATGAAGCGGAGGTGTCCCATGGCATCCTCCACGTTGTCGCCGAACACCCAGAGGAACAGCATGTTGCCGATCAGGTGAAACAGCGAGCCGTGCAGGAAGATGTTGGTGGCCAGGGTCAGTTCGGCGGGAACGAACGGATAGCCCTCGGGCAGCACTTCCGTGCCGAACAGGACCGACGGGATGAAGCCGAACCCGCCCACCATCGCGTCCTCGCCGAGCGGGCCATAGAAGGTGGCCAGATAGGCGATGACGCAGACGCCGATCAGACACCGTGTCGCGAGCGGCGTCTTCATGTTCTTGAGTGGAACGCCATCGTGAAGCGGTAGAAACATGATCCGCTCCTAAAGCATCGGACCTGAAAGGGGAATCCGCTTTTGGGAGTATTCGCCGCGCTCCTTGCCGCGTGCGGCATCGATCCTCGGGTCGGCCCGACGCGCTAGCGGTTCTGCCCGGGCACCCAGAGCACGTCGAGCGCACCCTTGTCATTCATGGAACGGGAGGCGACGAAAAGAAAGTCGGAGAGGCGGTTCAGGTATTTCACCGATTCCGCAGAAACCTTCTCGTCCGGTCTCTCCATCAGTTCGACCACATGGCGCTCCGCACGGCGGCAAACCGTGCGGGCGAGATGAAGCGCCGCCCCGGCAGGCGTGCCGCCCGGAAGGACGAAGGAGCGCAGGACGGACAGGTCGGCGTTGAGCCGGTCGATCTCCTGCTCGAGACGATCGACCTGCGCCTGCGTGACGCGCAAGGGCTCATAGGGCAGGGGCTTGTCCGTCTCGACTGTCGCCAGATCGGCGCCCAGATCGAACAGGTCGTTCTGAATGCGGCCGAGCATCGCGTCGATGTCGTGGCCGGCCGTATGAAGGCGCACGAGGCCGATGCACGCGTTGGTCTCGTCGACCGTGCCGTATGCCTCGATGCGCAGATCGTATTTCGGGCGGCGTCCGCCGGCAGCCAGCGCCGTAGTGCCCTCGTCGCCGGTGCGGGTGTAGATGCGGTTGAGGACGACCATGGCGGGCCTGACGGTTGGGATTCGGTTAGAACGAATACCCAACCCGCGCGCCGACATTCGTCAAGCCTCTATTCTCGTCCGAGCAGGTGCCGCCGTTCGAGAGATGCTCGACCGTGGCCATCACGCTCCAATTGGCGGACAGGCGCACGCCCACGGAACCCGATTCGCGAAAGAGCGGGGAACATCCGAGTTCCTGGCGATCAGCCATCGGATGATCCTTGCCGTTGTGAACGGCGCCGCCGAAGCTGCCCTCGACGAAGATGTCGGGCGTCACGTCGATGGTCCAGGACAGGCCGGCATAGGCGAAGCTCGTCCGGCCGTCGAAGTTCAGGCTGCCGCCCACATGCGGCCGTGGGATGAAATAGCTGGTGAAAAGGTCCGAGGCGGTAAAGGGCTTCGCAAAAAGGATTTCGCCGGTGAGATTGGCGGAGCCGTCGCGTCCTTCCGGGCCCCACGGATCCTGAGCGGAGAGACCAAAACGGAACTCCGACAGGATGCTTGGTTGGGTCTGGGCCTGGGAGGAACTCGTTTGCCGCTTGAAGTCGGAGCCTAGCACACCTGTCGATCCTGCAACTAGGATCAGAAGGCTCATGCCTATGGCTGGACTGATGCGCATTAAGAGATCCGTAATTCAATAAGTATCAAGGCCACCAGGCTACGCCTTTATGGCTAACGTTGTCTTAATACAAAGCGTGGCGAAAAAGTGTCAATACGGAGGTGTGCGATCCACAATGTGGACAATGGCCGCGGCTTTCCACCAGTGTCCCAACGTCATGCAGCCCGCCACCAGATCACGCCCATGATCACGATGATGGCGAGAAACTGCAGCAGCACGCGCAGTCTCATGAGATGCTGCGACCGATTGGGATTGCCGCCGCGCAGCATGTTGATCAGCCCCAGAAGCAGCACGAACGCGACGGCCACCACCGCGATCGGGACCAGCAGATCGGCAAAACTCGTCATCGTGATTCCATCGAAAGATTCAGGCGACCGTGGCCCGAACCTGCGGGAGAGGCAAGAGGCCTGGCGGCACTAAGTATGGAACGATGCGCAGCCGAGCGACCGATGCTCCGGGGTCAGTTCCGGCGCAGCAGCCGCTCGAAGTAGTCGAGCTCTTCCTGCGGCCGGCTCGGATCGCCCAGCTTGCGCCGCAATTCCTCCAGAATCCGCTGCGCGCGTTGCGCGGGCGACTGGCTGGCGCTCGGCACTTCCACGCGGCCGTCGGAATAGTCCCGGTTGCGCATGGGGCGGCCGAGCGGATCGTTGTCGCGCTGGCCCGTCTGCTGGTTGCCCTGGGGGTTGCCCTGGCCGGGCTGGTCCCCGGCCTGTTCGTTCCCCTGACCGTCGCCCTGCTGCATCTGCTGCATCTGCTGGGCCATGCCCTGCATGCCGCGACGGAGGCTTTCGAGCGCCCGTCCCTGCGCGTCGACCGCAGGACCGTCCTGGCCCTGACCAAGAGCGCCTTCGGCATCGCGCATGGCCTGCTCGGCATCGCCGAGACCCTGCTCGTTCTGCATGCCCATGCCCTGCATGCGCCGCTGCAACTCCTCCAGCCTTTGCCGCAGGGCCTCCTGTCTCTGCTTCAGGCCGAGGGGGTCCTGATCCTGGCCGCCCTGGCCGTTTTCCGCCTGCTCCTGACCGTCGCCCTGTTGGCCTTGCTGGCGCTGTCCCTGTTGGCGCTGGCCCTGACGCTGCCCCTGCTGGCGCTGCCCGTTGCGGTCGCCCTGCTGCATGCGCCGGTTCTGGCCGTCGCGGAAGGTCTCGTCGCGCAGGTTCTGCTGCTCGCGGGCCATGTCCTCCAGGTCCTGCATGGCCTGGTTCATCTCGCGTCCGAGCGGATCGGTCATGCGGCTGTTGGGTTGGGCCGTCTGCAGGTTCTCGAGGATATTGCGCAGCTGCTCGAGCAGGCGCTGGGCCTCGGCCACGTCGCCGCGGCGCATGGCGTCCTCCATCTGGCGTAGCATCCGGTTGAGGTCGTCCTGCGAGATCATCCGGTCGGGCGGCGTGCGCTGGCTCTGGTCCTGCGACTGCTGGTTCTGCTGCATGCGCTGGGCGAATTCCCGCAGGAATTTGTCCATGGCCTGGCGCAACTCGTCGGTCAGGCGCCGGATCTCGTCGTCCGTGGCGCCCCGGTCCATGGCCTCCTTCAGGCGCTCCTGGGCGGCGCGCAGCTCGCGCTCCGCATCGGACAGGTTGCCGTCCTCGATCTGCAGCGCCATGGTCAAGAGCCAGTCGGCCACGTCGAGCAGGTCCTGATCGGTCTTAGCGACCCGCAGGCGCTCCGCACCGGTCCGCAATCCCATGAACACGCCCCATTGCGGGGTATATTCGTCCGGCGCGATGAGCAGGGCGTCGAGAGCCACCTGGACGCGCTTGCGGTCGTCCGGCGCGAGCACCAGGTTGCGCCGCTGCTCGACCAACGCCTTGGCGAGCGGTTTCGTGAAGGGACGCTGCGGCAGGGTGAAGGTGACCGCCTCGCTCAGGGCCTCCTGTCCGGCCTCGTCCTTGGCTTTGAGGCGGATCGTCACGGGGGCGCCCGCCCAGGCATGGTTCGTGAGATCGACCGGGGACTTGGTGTCCGGTGCGTTCTCCTCATGGCTCGGAAGGGCGAGCGTGAGCTGAGGGGCAGGCACCAGGGAGCGCCCCTTGCTGGCGTCGGCCTTCTCGACGATGCCGTCGAGGGACGCGATGCCGTAATCGTCCCGGCCCTTGTAGCTCAGGGTGAAGGTGCCGCGCGCATTGACCTCGGGGGGTGTCGTGAAGGCGATCTCCGGCAGCCGGTCGGGAATGGCCTCGATGGTCAGGGTCACGCTGTGCGCGAAGCCCGTTCTGACCGTCAGCTCGCTCGAGCCGTCGAGGGTGTAGCGCTCCTCGCGCATGTCGGCGCGCTGGTTGGCCTTGGGCGGGAGCAGCGTCAGGCCCTTGCCCGGCGTGACCTCCGCGCTGCCCTCGCCGGCGATCCGGATCACGACGGTCGAATGGATCGGCGCGCGCAGGCTCTGCCCCCGGGCCAGGTCGATCATGAGCGGCGGCGTGCGGGTATAGAGCGGAGGGTCGATCCATCCGTCGATGCGGAACGACGGGGAGGCGGTCTCGACCCTGCGCCAGTCGAAGGCCGCGGCGAGCCGCGAGCCGATCTCGGGCCCGGCGATGAACGCGCTCGTCACCAGGGCGAGAAGCCCTGCGGCGCGCAGGGCATAGCGGTCGCGCTTGGCCATATCGGGCTGCGGCAGGCCGACCCGCATGCGGCCGACGGCATCTTCCGCCCGCTTGCGATGAAGCGCCCACAGGGCCTTGGTGCCGGGATCCGCCGATCCGAGGGCCAGGGTGTCGTCGAGAACGCGGGCCGGACCGTGGGTGAGCCCCGTCTCCCGGTCGAGCCGGTCGAGCGCGCGCGTCCGGCTGGGCATGCGCAGGCGCAGAAGCGGCCAGAGCGACAGGAGGAAAGCGGCTGCGAACAGCCCCAGGCCGATGGTGCGCCACAGGGGCGAGGCGTCGAGCCAGAGGCCAAGCCAGGAGAGGGTCAGAAACAGCAAGACGATGGCGAAGGGCAGCCAGAGCCGGGGCCAGGCCTCCTCCCACCAGAGAGACCAGCGCGCATGAGTGACCAAGCGCCCGAACCGCTGGTTCAGGGGACTGCGCCCAGGCGTCGGGTTCGAGCCGTCGCTCATGCAAAATATCTCCCGCTGCACCGCGCGTGCAGATAACCCCCACCGAAAAAGCTAGCACGCGGACCCCGAATGACCAGCGGTCAATTGGGCGCGGCGCTTCAAGAAGAGGTGACCGGCCATCACCGCTCAGGCTGGCGCCGGATGATGGTCAATCCTTGGAGCGGGACATTGTTCGAGAAGGGCCGCGGATTCCGCACGATGCGGGCCCCGGCTGACGGGAGGCCTCGTCAGCCGAGCCAGCCCGGGACCCGGTCGAGCCCGATCAGCTCGTCATAGGCCGGGCGCGGGCGCACCACCGCGTGATCCTCGCCGCGGACGAGCACCTCGGGCACCAGGGGGCGCGTGTTGTAGGTGCTGGCCTGGACCGCCCCGTAGGCGCCGGCCGTCATGATGGCGATGAGGTCGCCCGCCTTCACGGCCGGCAAGTCGCGGGACAGGGCGAGATAATCGCCGGTCTCGCAGACGGGCCCGACCACGTCGGCGACGATCCGCGGCGCGTCCGGGGCGGCCGCGACGACCGGCTTGATGTCGTGGTGGGCCTCGTAGAGCGTCGGGCGGATGAGATCGTTCATCGCCGCGTCGACGATCACGAAGGGCTTGTCGGCGCCCTGCTTCACGTAGATCACCCGGGCGACGAGCACGCCCGCATTGCCGGCGATCATGCGGCCCATCTCGAACACGAGCTTGAGGCCGAGATCCCTGGTATGGCGCTTGATGATCGCCGCATAGGCCTGCGGATCGGGCGGGGGCTCGTTGTCCTCTCGATAGGGCACGCCGAGGCCGCCGCCGAGATCGATGTGGTGCAGCCGGTGGCCGTCCGCCATCAGGTCGCGGGCGAGTTCGGCGAGGAGCGCGGTCGCGTTGTCGTAGGGGGCCAGATCGGTGATCTGGCTGCCGATATGCATGTCGACGCCGGTGATCTCGATGCCTCTGAGAGCGGCCGCCCGGGCATAAACCTCGCGGGCGCGGGTAATCGGGATGCCGAACTTGTTCTCGGACTTGCCGGTCGAGATCTTGGCGTGGGTCTTGGCGTCCACGTCCGGATTGATGCGCACCGACACGGGAGCGCGCAGGCTCTTCGAGAGCGCGACCTCGGAGAGCGCTTCGAGCTCCGGCTCCGATTCCACGTTGAAGCAAAGGATGCCGCTCTCGAGCGCGAAGGCCATTTCGGCTTTCGTTTTGCCGACGCCGGAGAAGACGATGCGCTCGCCCGGCACGCCGGCTGCGAGCGCGCGGCGAAGCTCGCCCTCGGACACGATATCCATGCCGGCGCCCAGGCGGCCGAGCGTCCGGAGCACGGCCTGGTTGGAATTAGCCTTCATGGCGTAGCAGACCAAGGTGTCCGTATCGGCGAAGGCCTCGGCGAAGACCCGGTAGTGCCGCTCCAGCGTGGCCGAGGAATAGCAATAGAACGGGGTCCCGACCTCGTCCGCGAGGCGGCGCAGATCGACGCCTTCCGCATGGAGGACGCCGTCACGATAGGCGAAATGGTGCATCGAAGAGGCCTAAAGCAGCGGGTCGAGGATAAACGGCTTGTTCGGGATCGTGTAGCCCCGGTTCGCCTGGGAGCGGGGCGTGCCGACCGGAGAGGGCAGGGTGGCGTCGCTCGCCGGGGTCTGCGTCTGGGTCTCGGCCGCCTGCGCCGAGGCGTCCGGCGGCGGCTCGAGCGCGCCGCGACGGCCGCAGGCGGTCAGACCGAGGGCGAGAAGGCCGCAAACCACGATGGCGCGGGGGAAGTTCAGGCTGGACGACATTACAGGCTCCGAAACGTGGCCGCACCATAGCGGCAAGCGGTGCCGGATGCGAGAGGCAAGGTGAGGATTGCAACAGGCTGAGCGCTCAACACTTTCGTGATGGGACGGACGGCCGCGCTCCCGCATTCGGGCTTGAGGCCGGGGCCGAAAAGCGCCACATCACGGCGCATGCCGAACTCATCGAAATCCCGAACAGGCTGGCTCCTCGGTCTCGCGGCTCTCGCGGTCGCTGGGGCCGGTGCGGCCTGGTACGGCCTCTCGCTCCGCGATCCCATGGCGGCGGGGGGTGCCGAATGCCGCGTCTCCAAGCCGACGGCCGAGCGCCTGAAGCCGCTGGCGAGGGGCGAGGTGGCGGCCGTCGGGGTGAGCAATGCCCCGAAGCCGCCGCCGGTGATCGCCTTCACGGGCCCCGAGGGCCAGCCGATGAACCTGTCGGATTTCAAGGGACGGACGATCCTGGTCAATCTCTGGGCGACCTGGTGCGTGCCCTGCCGCGAGGAGATGCCGGCCCTCGACAAGCTGCAGGCCGAGCTCGGCGGCGCCGATTTCCAGGTCGTGGCCATCAATGTGGATACCCGCAACCGCGAGAAGCCGAAGGCCTGGCTGCAGGAGAACGGCATCAGGAACCTGGCCTACCACGCCGATCCCGAGGGCAAGCTCCTGCAGGTGCTGCAGAAATCCGGCCACGTGGTGGGGCTGCCGACCACCTTCGTGGTCGATGCCGCGGGTTGCGAGGTAGCCCTGCTCAAAGGCCCGGCCCAATGGGCCTCGCCCGATGCCGTCACGTTCATGAAGACGGCGTTGGGCCGGTCCTAGACCGGAAGCGCCCCGCCGCCGTCCGGAACGCCGATCGTGCCGGAATAGGCCGGCTTCGACAGGCGCCAGGGACGGTCCATGGCCTGCCTCGCCTCCCTGCGCTCGAGCCGGCGCGGCGTGCCGTCCGCCAGGATCTCCTCGATCACCAGGAAGCCCAGCGCCTGCAGCATGACGGCCGCCATCTTGGTGGCCCGGTCATCGCCCCGGATGGACAGGGAGCCGGCCGCGTAGATGCGCTCCATCAGGCTCCTGGGATGATGCGCCACGGGCGACCGCGGCTTGAAGGCAACGACATTCGTCTCCGGTTCGATCATGGAACAGCCCCTTCTCGCCGCTCCTTCTTATTCTGTGGCGAGCGGCGCTTCTGTTGCATTCAGCACAGTTCATTGTGCCGGAAACTGAGCCGTTTAAGGAATGCGACATAAGACGCCCCTGATCTGCGGAGGGCGCATGAAAAAGGCGGGGCCAAAGCCCCGCCTCGGATCTCTTGAAGGGGAATGCCGGCCTCAGGCGCTCTGCTGGACCGGGATGCCCTTGTCGGCGAAGAGCTGCTGCAGCTCGCCGGCCTGGAACATCTCGCGGGTGATGTCGCAGCCGCCGACGAACTCGCCCTTCACGTAGAGCTGGGGAATGGTCGGCCAGTTGGAATAATCCTTGATGCCCTGGCGGATGGTCTCGTCATCGAGCACGTTGACGCCCTTGTAGGGCACGCCGAGGTAGTTGAGGATCTGGACCACCTGGCCCGAGAACCCGCACATGGGGAATTGCGGCGTGCCCTTCATGAACAGCACGACGTCGTTGGACTTCACTTCGTTGTCGATGATCTGGTTGGCGTCAGCCATGGAATTCTCCTTCGTCCCGACGGTCAAGGCGCCGGGCTCGCGTCTCAATTGTCGGGTGTCACAGTCGTCAATGCAAGGGCATGAAGCACGCCTCCCATGCGTCCTTGCAGCGCTGCATAGACCATCTGGTGCTGCTGCACCCGGGACTTCCCCTTGAAGGCCGAGGAGGTGACGGTGGCGGCATAGTGATCGCCGTCGCCGGCCAGATCCTTGATCTCGACCACCGCGTCCGGCAGGGCGGCTTTGATCATGCTCTCGATGTCATGGGCGTTCATGGGCATGGATCAAACTCCTCAGGACTTGCCGGTCATGTAGTCCGGCAGCCAGGCTTCGTGGGCTGCCTTCAACTGCTTCAGGGATATGGCCTGCCGACCCGGCAGAATCAACGAATCGCCGCCGGTGAGCCCCAGCGTCACGGCCGGGATGCCGACCGCGCCGGCCTCGTAGAGGATGTCGGCCGCCACGTCCTCGTCGACGGCGAGGAGGTAGCGGGCCTGGTCCTCGCCGAACAGGAAGGCATGGAGGGGGAAGCCCTCGGGATAGGCAGTGATCTCGGCCCCCACATGGCCCGCCATGGCCATCTCGGCGAGCGCGAGCGCGATGCCGCCGTCCGAGACGTCGTGCACGGTGGTCACCTGGCCGGAGCGGATCAGCTGGCGCACGAAGTCGCCGTTGCGCTTCTCCAGGGCGAGATCCACCGGCGGGGGAGCGCCCTCCTCGCGGCCGCAGACGTCGCGCAGGTAGATCGACTGGCCAAGCCAGCCCCGGGTGGCCCCGATGAGGAGGATCGCCTCGCCCTCGCGCTTGAACGCGATGGAGGCGTTCACCGTCACGTCGTCGAGGAGCCCGACCCCGCCGATCGCGGGCGTCGGCAGGATGCCCTGGCCGTTGGTCTCGTTGTAGAGCGAGACGTTGCCGGACACGACCGGGAAGTCGAGCGCCTTGCAGGCCTCGCCGATGCCCCGGATGCAGCCGACGAACTGTCCCATGGATTCGGGACGCTCGGGGCTGGCGAAGTTGAGGTTGTCGGTGATCGCCAGCGGCAGGCCGCCGACCGCCGTGATGTTGCGCCAGGCCTCGGCCACCGCCTGCTTGCCGCCCTCGAAGGGGTCGGCCTCGCAGTAGCGTGGCGTCACGTCGGTGGTGAGCGCCAGACCCTTCGGACCGTCCTCGACCCGCACGATGGCGGCGTCGCCGCCCGGCGTCTGGACCGTGTTGCCGAGGATCAGGTGGTCGTACTGCTCCCACACCCAGCGCTTGGAGCACTGGTCCGGCGAGCCGACGAGCTTGAGGAGCGCCTCGGCCTCGGACATGGGAGCCGGCACGCTCTCGGGGGCAATCACGGGCTGCCGGGGGCTTTCCACCCAGGGGCGGTCGTAAAGAGGAGCCTCGTCGCCAAGTTCCTTGATCGGCAGGTCGGCCTTCACCTCGCCCTGGTGTTTGATGACGAAGCGCAGGGTGTCGGTGGTCTTGCCGATGACGGCAAAATCCAGGCCCCACTTGTGGAAGATGGCCTCGGCTTGCTTTTCCATGCCGGGCTTGAGCACCATGAGCATGCGCTCCTGGCTCTCGGAGAGCATCATCTCGTAGGCGGTCATGCCTTCTTCGCGGCAGGGCACCTTGTCGAGGTCGAGCTCGATGCCGAGATTGCCCTTCGCGCCCATTTCGACGGCCGAGCTGGTCAGGCCCGCCGCGCCCATGTCCTGGATGGCGATGACCGCGCCGGATTTCATCAGCTCGAGGCAGGCCTCCAGCAAGAGCTTCTCGGCGAAGGGGTCGCCGACCTGAACGGTGGGGCGCTTCTCCTCCGAGGATTCGTCGAACTCGGCGGACGCCATCGTGGCGCCATGGATCCCGTCGCGGCCGGTCTTCGAGCCGAGATAGACGATCGGGTTCCCGACGCCCGTCGCCTTGGCGTAGAAGATCTCGTCGGTGCGCGCGAGGCCCACCGCCATGGCGTTGACCAGGATGTTGCCGTTGTAGCGCTTGTCGAAGCCCACGCTGCCGCCCACCGTCGGCACGCCGAAGGAATTGCCGTAGCCGCCGATGCCCGCGACCACGCCGGAAACCAGGTGAGGGGTCTTGGGATGGTCTGGCTCGCCGAAGCGCAGGAAGTTGAGTGACGCGATGGGCCGCGCCCCCATGGTGAACACGTCGCGCAGGATGCCGCCGACCCCGGTCGCCGCGCCCTGATAGGGCTCGATGAAGGACGGGTGGTTATGGCTCTCCATCTTGAAGATACAGGCCAGTCCGTCGCCGATATCGATCACGCCGGCGTTCTCGCCCGGACCCTGGATGACCCAGGGAGCCTGCGTGGGCAGGCCGCGCAGGTGGATGCGGGAGGACTTGTACGAGCAGTGCTCGTTCCACATGGCCGACACGATGCCGAGCTCGGTGATGGTCGGCTCGCGGCCGATCAGGTTCACGAAGCGCTCGTATTCGTCCGGCTTCAGCCCGTGCTCCTTGACCAGCTCCGGGGTGATGGCGACGTCGTTGCGGATCATCGGGGTCTCGTAATCTGGAGGGATCAGGCGGCGCGGGGGAAGGACGACACGAGGCTCTCGAACAGGCCGCGGCCGTCGGTGCCCCCCACGAGGTCTTCGATCAGGTTTTCCGGATGGGGCATCATGCCGAGCACGTTGAGCTTCTCGGAATAGATGCCCGCGATGGAGTTCATGGAGCCGTTGCGGTTGGCATCCTGCGTGGTGTGGCCCTGGTGGTCGGAATAGCGGAACGCCACCAGGCCTTCGCCCTCGAGCCGCTTCAGGGTCTCCGCGTCGGCCGTGTAATTGCCCTCGCCATGCGCCACGCAGACGTCGATGGCCTGGCCCTTGGCATAGGCCCGGGTGAAGGCGGTGTCGTTGCGCTCGACCCTCAGGAACTGCCGGTGGCAGATGAACCTGAGATTGGCGTTGCGCATCAGGATGCCGGGGAGAAGCCCGGATTCGCACAGGATCTGGAAGCCGTTGCAGATGCCGAGCACGAGGCCGCCCCGCGCCGCATGGGCGCGCACCGCGTCCATCACGGTGGCGCGGCCGGCGATTGCCCCGCAACGCAGATAATCCCCGTAGGAGAAGCCTCCCGGCAGGACCACGAGATCCGTGCCCTGCGGCAGCTCGGTCTCGGCATGCCAGACCTTCTCCACCTGGGATCCGGCCGATTGGAGCGCCCGCAGCACATCGCCTTCGCGATTGGAGCCGGGGAAGACGATGACGGCAGATTTCATGGGAGCCTCACGCGATCTCGACGCGGTAATTCTCGATGACGGTGTTGGCGAGGAGCTTCTCGCAGGCGGCCTTGAGGGCGGCTTCCGCCTTGGCCTTGTCCGTGGTGCCGAGCTCGATGTCGAAGACCTTGCCCTGGCGCACGCCGTCGATGCCCTCGACGCCGAGCGACTTGAGGGCTCCCTCGATGGCCTTGCCTTGGGGATCGAGAACGCCGTTCTTGAGGGTCACGGTGACACGCGCTTTCATGGGGGCCTCGGGCTGTTAAGATTTGGCCAAGGCCATAAAGAATTTAGCCGCAGGAGACAACGGGCTAGAGCATCGGACCCAGAAGTGATTTTGTACCTTCGGGATTTATCCGATGCTGGATCCCTCAAGCGTCGCATCATCGAAAGCGGAAAACCGGGTCCATTGTTCGCAGATGCGCGAGAGCATGATCCGGTGAAGTGGCTGTCGGTTCAATGCAGGAACATGCGTCAGGCGCGGATTCATGTGCCTAATTCGCGGGCAGCGACGTCCTTGGCCGTCTCGCGCACCGCATCCGGCGCCTCGCCGATCACCAGGACGACCTCGAGATCGGCCCCGGAACGACGCCCGAGCGCGGCCCCGTAGGCCGGCCGCTTGCTGCCATCGGCAGGCGCGAGATCGATCACGAAGCCCGGGTAGGGCGCATCCTTGAGGCGCGCCACGGTGATCCTGGTTCTGACGGGCCTGTCCCGGCCGACCGGCGAGCGCAGCGCCCGGGCCAGTCGCTCCGGATCCTTCAGGAGGGCATCCGTGAGATCCGCATCCTGTCCGGTCAGGCGGATGACGCTCACCGCCAGACCCGGGCCGCATTCGGGCGGGGCGCAGAAGGCCAGGGCCACCGGCTCAGCCCGGTCCTCGGCCAGCCATTTGCGCAGGGGCAGGGCATCCCACGGCCTGTCGGACGGCAGGCCGGCCACCTGGCGGGGAATGTAGCCGCAGCCCACGACGGACAGAGCGAGAGCCAGGATCGGAACGCTGAAACGCAACAGGCGGAAAGGCATGGCCCCATCTATGCGCGAAACAGGCCGGCGGGTCGATGGCTTTCTGTCACGCCGGCCGTTCTTGGCACGGACAATGAGTGGGTGCCGCCGTCCCGATCGCGGACTCCCGCCGTGCCCGCCCACCACGTCATGGCCGGGCTTGTCCCGGCCATCCCGATGCGGTGAGGTGCGGCGCTTCCCGGATCGGGATCACCGGCCCAAGGCCGGTGATGACGTGGGAGTGGTGGACAGGTGTAGGTGCGATGATGTTCTCACTTTGTTCTTGACAGGCGGGGCAAGCTAAGCTATATCGTTGTTCAGATCGGTTCCTGCGAGGGGCGCGCTCGCGAGGCGTCGCAAGTGTGGGAGCCGGCACGGTCCTGCGACAGGCTTCGCACCCCTGGGCGCGCAGGAGGCCGACCTTGGGCTCCGTCCAGCTGGTCCGCCTGAAAAGAACCGTGCGCGACGAGCAGCTTGGCTCTCGCTTATCACCTCAGACATCGAGCCGGGCTGCCACTCGCGCCACCCTCGATCATCCTGAAGGCTCGCAGCCCCACGGCTGCGGGCCTGCAGGTGCTGGCTCTTTGACATCACCACAGATCACAAACCCGCACCGCAGCGTGACGCTCCCCCGTCCCGCCACCCTGCGCCCGTCATGGCCGGCCCTGTGCCGGCCATCCCGATCCGGAAGAGCGCCGCACCTCAAACAAGCGGGATCACCGGCACAGGGCCGGTGATGACCGGGAGAGGGGATCGGGGCGGGCCCACCCCGCCTCACCGCATCGCGATCACCGCCAAAGGGCCGGCGACGACGGGGAGAGGATCAGTGCCGGACCATCCCGATCGGAAAAGCACCGCGCTCTCCCTCGGGACCCGTGCAACGGAAGCCATTGCCCTGAAGGCGTGCCGTGCCCTCCGGCGGCCAATGAAAAAGCCCGGCGCGGCGGCCGGGCTTTGGACGATGGCAGGCACGCGGACCTTACTGCACGAGGCGCGGGCCGCCCGTGACCGGGTTCTCGTTCTCGGACAGGATGCCGAGCCGGCGAGCGACCTCCGTATAGGCCTCGACCAGCCCGCCCATGTCCCGGCGGAACCGGTCCTTGTCGAGCTTGTCCTTGGACTTGATGTCCCAGAGGCGGCACGAATCCGGCGAGATCTCGTCGGCCACGACGATGCGCATCATCTCGCCCTCCCAGAGGCGGCCCGTCTCCAGCTTGAAGTCGACGAGGCGGATGCCGACGCCGAGGAAGAGACCGGACAGGAAGTCGTTGACCCGGATGGCCAGCGCCATGATGTCGTCGATCTCCTGGGGAGAGGCCCAGCCGAAGGCCGTGATGTGCTCCTCGGACACGATCGGGTCGTTGAGGGCGTCGTTCTTGTAATAGAATTCGATGATCGAACGGGGCAGCTGCGTGCCCTCCTCGATGCCGAGGCGGGTCGCCAGTGAGCCGGCGGCCACGTTCCGCACCACCACCTCGAGCGGGATGATCTCCACCTCGCGAATCAGCTGCTCGCGCATGTTCAGGCGGCGGATGAAGTGGGTCGGGATGCCGATATCGTTCAGATGCTGGAACAGGTATTCCGAGATCCGGTTGTTGAGCACGCCCTTGCCGTCGATCACTTCATGCTTCTTGGCATTGAAGGCGGTCGCGTCATCCTTGAAGTGCTGGATGAGCGTTCCGGGTTCCGGGCCCTCATAGAGGACCTTCGCCTTGCCCTCATAGATGCGACGGCGACGATTCATAGGCGTGTACCGTGGTTTGAGAAAATCCATTTGCCGTGGCTCCTGGGGATGGTCATTTTTTAGATCCGCGGCTGGCGTGACGCGCGGCTTTTCACCGGCGCTCCGCTTGAAGGGGCAACCTATCCGATCCCTCGGGCAAGCACAACGCGGGGAGACAGGCTGCAATCCTGCAACCTGATGAAAGCACCGTTGGAGAGATGGGGTGTGTCTGGCGGCAGCGCGAGTGCGCCCTTATATCGCATAAGGAAAAGCCAGGAGGACAGGACCCGTGACCACGTTCAACGACCGCGAGGAAGCCTTTGAGAAGCAGTTCGCCCTTGACGAGGAGAACCGCTTCAAGGCGACCGCGCGTCGCAACAAGCTCCTGGGCTTCTGGGTAGCCGAGCGTCTGGGCAAGTCCGGCGCCGAGGCGGAGGCCTATGCCAGGAGCATCGTCCTGGCCGATTTCCACGAGCCCGGGGACGCGGACGTGATCCGCAAGGCGCATCAGGATCTGAGCGCTGCCGGGCAGCCGCTGGACGAGACTGCCCTCAGGGCCAAGCTTGGCCAGTTGATGGCTCAGGCCGTCGAGGAGATCAAAGCGGGGCGCTGATGCCCGTCAGGCGACCGCTGGCTCCGGCCGGCGCCGAAGAACCGTTGCAGCAGAGGGGCATCATGCCGACCCACCCTTCGTTCCCCGAGCGGCTGAAAGCCGGCTCTTCCCTTCTGACGGCATGGTGCGGCCTGCCGGATCCTTCCGTGGCCGGCATCCTGGCCCGGGAGGCGTTCGATGCCGTCGTCCTGGACATGCAGCACGGCGCCATCGATTTCACCGCCGCGCTCCAGGCCGTGCCCCTGGTCGCCGCTGCCGGGAAGCCGGCCCTGGTCCGTCTCCCCGTGGGAGATTTCGCCACAGCCTCGCGTTTCCTCGACGCCGGCGGGATGGGAGCGATCGCCCCGATGATCAACTCCGTCGAGGATGCAAGGCGCTTCGCCGGCTTCATGAAGTTCCCGCCCATGGGCGAGCGCAGCTGGGGCGCCTATGGGGCCCTCCCGCTGACCGGGATGGAGCCGGGGGATTACCTGCAGAGGGCCAACGACCTGACCGTCGCCTTCGCCATGGTGGAGACCCGCGAGGCCTTGGCTATCGTCGACGACATCCTGGCCGTGCCTGGAATCGACGGGGTCTTCGTCGGCCCCTCGGACCTGTCGATCGCCCTGGCCGGAGGGGCGGGCGTCAACCCCACCGGGGCCGAAGTCGAGAAGGCCCTGGATCATGTGCTCGCCCGGGCAAAGGCGGCCAACAAGGTAGCCGCCATCTATACGCAGTCTGGAGCCCGCGCGGCGGAGCTGTCCGCCAAGGGGTTCCATATGGTGTCCATCGGCAACGACATCGCCATGCTCCGGTCCGGCGCCCACGCAGCCCTCACGGCCGCACGGGCCTAGTGGCCTTCAGGGGAGGGGAGGCTGAGGCGGCCGACGTCCCGGTCAGGCGGGAGCGCCCTCCCGGGATTTGACCATGCGGTAGTAGGCCCAGAGCATCTTGGCCGCGACTCCCCGCCATGGACGCCATCGCTCGGCCAGGGCGGTCAGGGTTCTGGCGTCCGGCCGCGCTTCGAGCCCGTATGCGAGGCGGGCCGCTTCCTGCACGGCCAGATCCCCGCTTGGAAAGGCGTCCGGATGGCCAAGGCAGAAGAGCAGGTAGACGTCCGCCGTCCAGGGGCCGATCCCCTTCACCCGTGTCAGGAGATCGTGAGCCTCCCCGGCCGGCCGATTCTGCAACCCGTCGAGGGGAAGCCGGCCCGCCACGATCTCCGTCGCCAGGGCCCGCAGGGTCCGGACCTTTCCGGCCGACAATCCAGCCGCGCGGAGATCCTCGTCGGAAAGGCGGAGAAGAACGTCCGGCCCCGGAGGTTCGAGGATCTGCCTGAGGCGGGTCCAGATGGCAGCGGCGCTGGCGGTCGAAACCTGCTGGCCGACGACGATCCAGGCCAGGCCCTCGAAGCCGGGCGGCCGTTTGCGCAGGAGCGGCGTGACCCCGCTGGCGGCCAGCTTCGCCATGACGGGATCCGCCCGTACCAGTTCGCCCAAGCCCCTCTTGAGAACCGCATCCGTTTCGAGGAGGGTGGTCATTCCTTCGTGTTCCTTCTCGTCCTGCAGGCTCCCGTGACGAAGCCCGTTTTCCGATTCGCTCCGAGCCCGAACGGGCGGCTTCACCTGGGCCATGCCTATTCGGCCCTGCTCAATGCCGATTTCGCCCGCCGATTCGGCGGCCGCCTCCTCCTGCGCATCGAGGATATCGATATCACACGATGCCGGCCCGACTTCGAGGCGGCCATCTATGAGGATCTTGCCTGGCTCGGTCTGCAATGGGAGACGCCGGTGCGGCGCCAGTCCGAACATTTCGCGGATTATCGAACCGCCTTCCTGAGGCTGAGGGGGAGGGGCGTCGCGTATCCCTGCTTCTGCAGCCGCAAGGACATCATGCAGGCCGTCGCCTGCCGGGAGGCGGAGAGCGGCCGGGACTGGCCGCGAGATCCGGACGACGCGCCGCTTTATCCGGGCACCTGCCGGGACCTGCCCGCCGCAGAGGCCGAGCGCCGGATCGCAGCCGGCGAGCCCCAGGCCTGGCGCCTCGACAGGGCGGCGGCCCAGAGGCTCCTGCCGGGGCCGCATGCTTTCGGGCGGTTCGACCGGGACGGCCGCGAGGAGACGGTCGCGGCGATTCCCTGGCGCTGGGGCGACACAGTGATCGTGCGCAAGGAAACCCCGACGAGCTATCATCTCTCCGTGGTGGTGGACGATGCCCTCCAGGGCGTCACCCATGTGGTGCGCGGGCAGGATCTCGAAGCCGCGACCGATCTCCACGTGCTGCTTCAGGCTCTGCTCGCATTGCCGACGCCCCTCTATCACCACCATGGACTGGTGCGCGATCCCACCGGGGACAAGCTGGCCAAGAGCCGGCAATCGCAAGCCCTGTCGGAACTGCGCGCCGACGGCGTGACCCCGCAGGAAATCCGGCGGCGGCTCGGCTTCTAAAACATCGTTGAGCGGGGATCCGAAGAGCAGCGTGAGCGAAAACCGGCTCTGCCTTTTCCGCACGATGCGCCGGCGTAGGTCCGCCTCAGCCCACGCCGAGCACGGAGAGCCAGACGAGCGTCGTGCCCAAGGCGAGGAACGTCGACAGGGTGATGGCGCTCGACGCGAGAGCAACGCCTTCCCCGTACCGCTCCGCGAAGAGATAAGCGTTGATCCCGGACGGGCATGAGGCGAAGAGCACCGCGACGCCAGCCCAGACCGGCGGCATGGCGAACACCTTTGTGGCCAGCACCAGCACGATCAAGGGATGAAGCACGAGCTTCAGGAAGGAGATCGCGGCCGGGAGCTTCCAGCCCGTCTGGAGGCCATAGCGGCGCAGCGCGATGCCCATGGAGATGAGGGCGCAGGGAACCGCCGCGCTCGCCAGGAGATCCATGACCTGCCAGGCGGGAGCCGGCACATGGGCGGCGATCGGGCGGCAGGCGGAGCCCGCCAGAATCCCGACCACGATGGGATGGGTCAGGAGGCGGCGCAGGACGAGGGCCGGCGAAGCCTGGCGTCCCTCGGCCAGGACCGTCGCCAGGGTCATCGTGACGGGCAGATGGACGGCGATCAGGAGGAAGAGCGGAACCGCGCCCTCGTCCCCGTAGGCCTTGAGGATTATCGGAACGCCGACGAAGACGGTGTTCGCCTGGCCGGCCGAGAAGCCGGCGACGACGCCAGAAATCCCCTTGATCCCGAAGAAGCGCCGCCCGATCACCGTGGCCAGGAGCCAGACGACGGCAACCCCGACGAAATAGGAGATCCAGTAGCCCCAGGGCTGAACGTCCGGGATCTCGGCGTGTACGAGGGTCCGGAAGATCAGGCACGGCAGGGACAGGGTGAAGACGAATTCGGACAGGCCTTCGCCGGCCCGCTCGGAAATGAGGCCCGTCTGGCGCGCGACATAGCCGATGCCGATCAGGCCGAAGACCGGCAGGACGATCCCGAGAAGCTCGAGCATGGGGCTCTATCGGAGCTCGGCCCGCTGGGAAAGAGTGGCCGAGGCGACGCTGTGGGACATCAGTTCGTCGACCTGCTCACGCTGGCGCTTGAAATCCACCAGCCCGCGGCCCTCGAGCTCCCGTCCGCGCGGCAGGCGGATCTTGAGAGGATCGACGAAGCTGCCGTTGATAAGCACCTCGTAGTGGAGATGAGGGCCGGTCGACAGACCCGTGCTGCCCAGGTAACCGATGACCTGACCCTGCCGGACCCTGATGCCGGACGCCATGTTCTTGGCAAAGCCCGACATGTGGGAATAGGTCGTCACATAGCCGTTCGCGTGCTGGATCTCGATATGACGTCCGTAACCCGATTTCCAGTCGGCGAAGCGGATGGTGCCGTTGCCGGCAGCCAGGATCGGGGTGCCCACCTTGTTGGCCCAGTCGATGCCCGTATGCGGCCGCGAATAGCCCAGGATCGGATGGAAGCGCGATCCGAAACCCGAGCGAAGAATGCCATCGGAGATGGGCTTGCGGATTAGGAACTTCTTGAGGGAGCGCCCGGATTCGTCGAAGAAGTCGACCGTGCCGTCCTCGCCCTGATAGCGGTAGACGCGGCGGGCTTCCCCGGCCACCGTCAGGGCGGCATAAAGGACCTCGGGCGTGCCGTTCTCGTCGTCGGAGCCATAGAAAATCTCGAAGGAATCGCCCTGCGAGACCCGGCGCTGAAAATCCACGTCGTAGCCGAAGATGCGCACCAGCTCGTCCACGGTCTGGCGGGGCAGCTCGTTCTTGAGCGCCGTTTCGTAGAGGCTCTCGTAGAGCCGCACGCCGCGCCGATCGTCGTCCTCTTCTTCCTCCTCCGAGGCTTCGGCAACCTGGCGGTTCCTCTCGTCGGCCGGCGGCGTGACCGACACGAAGACGCCGCGGTCGTTGGCTGCGGCGATTCCCTCGATACCCCGCTCTCCCAGGGTGATCACCCGGACGATCTGCCGGGGATCGCCGAGCCGGGGGCCGGGGGCGATGAGAATGCGCAGCCTCTGGCCCTCGGTCAGACCCTCGACCTTGATCCGGGCGGCCAGAACCGTCGTGATTGCGGCGATCTGCTCGGGGGTGCCTCCGTAGCTGCGCAGGACCGTCTCGAGGGTCTCTCCCTTCTTGAGAACCACCTCGCGCTCCTCGACGAGCGGCGCCATGGCCTTCTGCTCGATCTTGGGAAGCTCGGTTACGTTCTCAGGCACGACGCGAACCTCGATCGTGCTGAAGGGTGCGTCCACGACACGGGCATATCCCAGGGCGTCCCCCAGCCCTTCCGGCTGCCGCAGGGTCCGGGACAGCATCTGCTGGGCGGGGATCGGCACCGAGGTCCGGCGCCCCGCATCGTTGAAGACCCGTCGCTCCTCCTCCAGGATCGCAAGCACGTCGCCGTCGGTCAGGGACGGGGCGCTCGCCGCGATGGCCACCGAGGCGAGATCGCGCCTGAGGACCGACACGTCCGCATCCGCAACCTCCGGGGTGGGCTCGACGCGTTGCTCGTCCATTCCTTCCGCGAAGAGGCGCAGAGGATTGAAGGCTGGGATGTCGGCCGCGTAGCTTCCGGCGCTCAGGGAGAGATTCGTGGCGATGCGGACGAAGTTGCGGACCTTGATCGCCTCGCGCTCTCCGATGCGGATCGTCATCGGGGCCTTGAAGCTCTGGCGTGCGGACGAGGTCTGCTCCGTCATGTTGAGCCGGTCGGCCTTGCGGGCCACGTTCGAGGTCCGCTCTTCGATGCTTGCCGATGGAGTCCGGCCGTTGAGCGCGGCCCGCTCCGGAGGAAGGGTGGAGGTCGTTGCCCCTTCGAGGGCGATGTAGATGGAGGCCCCGATCAGGACGGCGCCCGTCACGCCGGTCAGGACACTGGCGCCCAGCCAGCGGAGGTTCACTTCCCACTTGTCGATCTCGGGCGCCGCATGGCCGCTGGTATTGAGCGGAGGTTCGTGTCCGAGATCGATGCCGGACGACAGACGCGAAGCTTCCTTTCGGGAGCTCTTGGCATGGCTGTCATCAGGGGGGAGAGCGGTCATGATCTCTGTCTGGCATGAAGGAGGTGGGTTGCTGTCACAGACACCAGAGGCCATCTAGCACAAGAGACGACAACCGCACAGACTAATAGACAAGCTTGCAGAGGGCGCGCCAACTCTCCGAGGATAGAGGGTGCGGAAACGGACGCCCGCCGCGGCTCTGCTTCAGGCCGCACTGTGTCGGCAGTGAGGCAGGGGCGGAAAAAACCTGTGCGAGGGGAGTGCCGGAAACCCCGCAGGATGGCCTGTCAAAAAACTTTCACGAAGCACGTTGACAGGCCCGCGAGGTTCGGCCTATATACCCCCCATCGACGCCGCCGCTGACGCGAACGGCGCCCAGATCTTCCTCAGAAACCGGGCTGTTGGGCCCGACTTCGGTCGGGAACAAGCGCTGTTCTGCGGAGGTCTGTTTTTATCGGTCGCATCGGAAGATGTGTTGCTCTTTGACATTGTTGAGAGGGAAGAGAAGCGTAGGCGGCGGTGTCCTTGCGCCGGTCCTTTGGGGCCGGATGGAATGAACATCGACCTGATCTATGCTTTGGTGAGTACACCGCTTCAGTGGCAACGCTGGAGATGGAGGTGCTCTGTCAATTTGCGTAGTGACATAGTCGAGATCAAATTCTTCAACTTGAGAGTTTGATCCTGGCTCAGAACGAACGCTGGCGGCAGGCTTAACACATGCAAGTCGAACGCATCCTTCGGGGTGAGTGGCAGACGGGTGAGTAACGCGTGGGAACGTGCCCTTCAGTTCGGAATAACCCAGGGAAACTTGGGCTAATACCGGATACGTGCGAGAGCAGAAAGATTTATCGCTGAAGGATCGGCCCGCGTCTGATTAGCTAGTTGGTGAGGTAATGGCTCACCAAGGCGACGATCAGTAGCTGGTCTGAGAGGATGATCAGCCACATTGGGACTGAGACACGGCCCAAACTCCTACGGGAGGCAGCAGTGGGGAATATTGGACAATGGGCGCAAGCCTGATCCAGCCATGCCGCGTGAGTGATGAAGGCCTTAGGGTTGTAAAGCTCTTTCAGTGGGGACGATAATGACGGTACCCGCAGAAGAAGCCCCGGCTAACTTCGTGCCAGCAGCCGCGGTAATACGAAGGGGGCTAGCGTTGTTCGGAATCACTGGGCGTAAAGGGCGCGTAGGCGGCTTTGTAAGTCGGGGGTGAAAGCCTGTGGCTCAACCACAGAATTGCCTTCGATACTGCATGGCTTGAGACCGGAAGAGGTTAGTGGAACTGCGAGTGTAGAGGTGAAATTCGTAGATATTCGCAAGAACACCAGTGGCGAAGGCGGCTGACTGGTCCGGTTCTGACGCTGAGGCGCGAAAGCGTGGGGAGCAAACAGGATTAGATACCCTGGTAGTCCACGCCGTAAACGATGAATGCCAGCCGTTGGCGAGCTTGCTCGTCAGTGGCGCAGCTAACGCTTTAAGCATTCCGCCTGGGGAGTACGGTCGCAAGATTAAAACTCAAAGGAATTGACGGGGGCCCGCACAAGCGGTGGAGCATGTGGTTTAATTCGAAGCAACGCGCAGAACCTTACCAGCCTTTGACATGTCCCGTATGGATCCTGGAGACAGGGTTCTTCAGTTCGGCTGGCGGGAACACAGGTGCTGCATGGCTGTCGTCAGCTCGTGTCGTGAGATGTTGGGTTAAGTCCCGCAACGAGCGCAACCCTCGCCCTTAGTTGCCATCATTCAGTTGGGCACTCTAAGGGGACTGCCGGTGATAAGCCGAGAGGAAGGTGGGGATGACGTCAAGTCCTCATGGCCCTTACGGGCTGGGCTACACACGTGCTACAATGGCGGTGACAAAGGGCAGCGAACCCGCGAGGGGGAGCTAATCCTTAAAAGCCGTCTCAGTTCAGATTGCACTCTGCAACTCGAGTGCATGAAGGCGGAATCGCTAGTAATCGTGGATCAGAACGCCACGGTGAATACGTTCCCGGGCCTTGTACACACCGCCCGTCACACCATGGGAGTTGGTCTTACCCGACGGCGCTGCGCCAACCGCAAGGGGGCAGGCGACCACGGTAGGGTCAGCGACTGGGGTGAAGTCGTAACAAGGTAGCCGTAGGGGAACCTGCGGCTGGATCACCTCCTTTCTAAGGATGTTCTCTTACTGGGGGCATCTGTTCGTCTCGAACAGGCTGTCGCTCATATCGGAACACTTGGAACAATAGGGTCAGTCAGACCCTGCTATGCGGGACGCTG